>CAZWAX010000181.1:0-11134 GCA_964631985.1 uncultured Polyangiaceae bacterium
CCGGATTGACGATGACCTTCAGTTCCAGGACCACTCCTCCTGCATATTTCTATATTCGTACTATCCGTAACTCGCAACTCTTGACCCCGGGGACCGACCGAATGGACTTCCGCCTGAGCGACGAGCAGCTGCAACTCCAAGCGACGGTGCGCGCCTTCGCCGACAAGGAGTGCGTCCCACTGGCGGCGGAGTGGGATCGCGAGAACCGCGTCCCTGACCATCGCTTCGAGGAGACCGTCATCGCCATGGGGCCCTATGAGATGACGCTCCCCGAAGCCCATGGCGGCGGGGGTCGCGAGCTGCTCGACGCCATCCTCGTCATCGAGCAGCTGGCCCGCGTCTCGCCCTTGTGCGCTGCGGGCGTGTTCGAGAGCAACGTCGGCCCAGTCCGCGTCATCGAGCGCTTCGGAACCGAAGACCAGAAAGCCCGCTGGCTGCCGAAGGTATGCCGCGGCGAGACCGAGATCTCGATCGGCATGAGCGAGCCCGAGGCCGGCAGCGCCCTCACCGATCTGCGGACGAAAGCGGAGAAGGTCGACGGCGGCTACAGGCTGAACGGTGCCAAGGCCTGGTGCACCGGCGGCGGCCACAGCCGCGCCTACCTCGTCTACTGCCGAATGAACGATCAGCCTGGTCCAAAGGGCATCGCCGGGCTCCTCGTCGAAAAAGGCACCCGCGGCTTCACCTTCGGCCCGCAAGAGCGCTACCTCGGCATGCGTGGCTTTCCGAGCAGCGCACTGTTCTTCGAAGATTGCGTTGTCCCGGAAGAGAATCTCGTCATCGCACCCGGCGGCTTCGGCTCGCTCATGGACTGCTTCAACATCGAGCGGTGCGGCAACGCCACGATGGCGCTCGGCATCGCCACCGGTGCGCTCGAGCTCGCGACGAGCTATGCGATGGAGCGGCGGACCTTCGGCCGGCCGATCTCCGAGCGCGGCGTCATCCAGGAGATGATCGCCGACATGGCCACCCGCGTGGACGCCGCGCGCCTGCTCGTCTATCGCGCCGCGGCCAACGCCGGCGAAGGGATCGCCGGCATGAAGGAGACCTCGATGGCCAAGCTGTTCGCCAACGAGACCTCGAAGCACGTCACCGACAAGGCAATGGAGATCCTCGGTGCCGTCGGCTACAGCGCCGAGTACCCGATCGAGCGCATGCTGCGCGACAGCCGCGGCTGGCCGCTTGCCGGGGGCACGCTGCAGATTCAGCGGCTGACGATCGCCTCGGCCCTCTTCGGGCGCCGCTTCGATCAGCGTCTGCCGAGCTGAGAGGGTCGCGAGTGCCCCCACAGCCTCGACCACTCACAGGAAGGGTCGCCCTGGTGACCGGCGGCGCGCGCGGCATCGGCCGCGCCATCGCTCGGGCGTTCGTTGCTCGCGGGATGAAGGTCGCCGTCGCCGACGTCGACGCCGCCCTCGTCGAAACCACGGCGCGAGAGATCGGCGCCCTTGGCCTGGCGCTCGACGTCACGCGGCGCGAGGCCTTCGAGCGTTGCGTCGCCGACGTCGAGCGGCGGCTTGGCCCGCTCGACGTGCTCGTCAACAACGCCGGCATCATGCCGGTCGGCCCGTTTCTCGAAGAGAGCGACGCCACCACACGACGGATCGTCGACGTCAACGTGCACGGCGTGCTCAACGGCATGAAGATCGTGCTGCCGCGCTTTCGCGCGCGTGGGCACGGCCATCTCGTCAACGTCGCCTCGATGGCGGCAAAAGTCGCCGCCCCCGGCGGCGTCACCTACACCGGTACCAAGCATTTCGTCCTCGGTGCCAGCGACGCCGTTCGCCAAGAGCTGCGCGGCACCGGCGTCGAGGTCACGTGCCTGATGCCGGGCCCCGTGCTGACCGAGATGATGGCCGGGCTCAGGCCCGCGCGCGGCGTGCGCCAGGTCACCGTCGAGGAGGTGGCCGCCGCCACCGTCGCGGCACTCGAGCGGCCGTGCTTCGAGGTGCACGTCCCTGCCGCCGCCGGCCGGATGCATGCGCTCAGCCAGCTGCTCCCGCGGCGTGTGCGCGAGGGTCTGATGCGTGCGTTTCGCACCGACCGCGTGCTCACGGAGATCGATCACGACGCGCGGCGCGTCTACGAGGCCCGCGTGCGATGAGCGCCCCTCCGCGACCCGCCGCGCTCCGCGGGGCGACGATGTGCGAGGCGTTCCAGATCACCGCCGCCGAGCTCGCCGAGAAGCCCGCGCTGCGCATGTACGGCGACGAGCGCACGTGGACATGGGCGGAGTACGCCGGTGCCGTACGACGCCTGGCAGCCGGTTTGTCCGCTCTTGGTGTCCGCCCCGGCGACCCCGTCGCGTCGTTGCTGGTGAACCGGCCCGAGTTCCACCTCTTCGACACCGCCGCCATGCACCTTGGCGCGCCCGGCTGGTCGCTCTACAACAGCTCGGCGCTCGACCAGATGGTGTATGCGCTCGGCGTCACCGGGAGCCGCGTCCTCGTCAGCGAGCATGCCCATCTCGATCGCGCGCTCGCGCTGCGAAAGCGCGTCGGCGCGCTGGAGCACGTGGTCGTCGTCGACGGCGCGGCTCTGGCCGGCACGCTGTCGATGGCCGACGTCGAGGCGGCCGGCTCCGCGAGCTTCGACTTCGCGGCTGCGTGGCGTGCCGTCGCGCCGGCCGACGTCTTGACGCTGATCTTTACCTCGGGTTCGAGCGGCACGCCGAAGTGCGTCGAGACCACCCACCGCAACATGCTCGCCAAGCTCCGGGCGTTCGACGCGGTCTATCCGCTCACGCAGGCGGGGCGCACGATCAGCTTCCTCCCGCGCGCGCACATCGCGGACCGCTGGAACAACCAGTACGGTCCGATGCTGTTCGGCCAGACCGTCATGTGCCTGCCGGACGCGGGTCAGCTGTTCGCGTGCTCGGCCGAGGTGAAGCCGACGGCATGGGGCGGCGTGCCGCGCGTCTGGGAGAAGCTCAAGGCCGCGATCGAAAGCGGCCTCGCGGCCGACCCCGACAGGCGCCGACGGTTCCAGGATGCCCTTGCGGTTGGCTACGAGCGTGTGCGCGCCCGGCGGGCCGGTCACGTGTCCGAGGAGCTGGAACGACGCTGGCGGGCGGCCGACCAGGCGATCTTCACCAAGCTCCGGGCGATGCTCGGGCTCGACCAATGCGAGTTCTTCGGCGTCGGTGCGGCGCCCATGCCGGTCGAGGTCCTGGATTTCTTCGCCGCCGCGGGCATCGAGATCGCGGAAATGTGGGGGGCGTCGGAGTGCACCGGCAACAGCACGATCAATCCGCCCGGTGCCGTCCGGCCGGGCACCGTCGGCAAACCCCTTCCCGGTGTCGAAATGCGGCTCGCCGCCGATGGCGAGCTCTTGGTGCGCGGCCCGAGCGTGATGAAGGGCTACCGTGGTGATCCACGCGCCACGGCCGAGGCGATCGACGCCGACGGCTGGCTGCACACCGGCGATCTCGGCCGCTTCGATGCCGACGGCTACCTCACGATCATCGACCGCAAGAAAGACATCATCATCAACTCCGCCGGCAAGAACATGGCGCCGGCCGGCATCGAGGCGGCGATCAAGTCGGAAAGCCCCCTGATCGCGCAGATCGTGGCCGTGGGCGACCGCCGCCCCTACAACGTCGCGCTGATCGTGCTCGACCACGCGGCGGCCGGCGGCCGGAGCGCCGACGACCCCGAGATCGCGCGGCTCGTCGGCGAGGCGGTCGCACGCGGGAACGCGAAGCTGTCGCGGGTGGAGCAGGTCAAGCGCCATCGCATTCTGGCCGACGAGTGGGCGCCAGGCGGCGATGAGCTGACGCCTACCGGGAAGCCGCGACGCAAACAGATCGTGGAAAGGTACGCGGACACGATCGACGCGCTGTACGCCGGGAGCCCCGGAGCGGAGCATCACGCCAGAGCGGAGCGTGACGATTGAGGAGCCAATGACGAAGACCACGATCAAGCCAGCGCAGACCGCGGAAGAGAATCACGCACGGGCGATGATGCGCCTCATCCATCAAGTGACCGCCGGACACCCCGAGCGCACGACGCTGGAGCTCAACGTCCGTCAGCGCCTGGTCCTCCAATCACTCGGAATGGCCGGTAGCCGGCCGATCGCGGCGATCGGCCAGCAGCTCGGACTGACCCCGTCGACGATGACGGGATTGGTCGATCGGCTCGAGGAGCAGGGTTATCTCCGGCGCGAGGCCCACCCTTCCGACCGGCGCGCGACCGTGCTGCGTCTCACGCGCAAGGGCGAGACTGCGTTTCAGCGCGAAGTCGAGTTCTACCGCGCGCTCGTCGATGAAACGCTGTCGGCACTGGGCGAGGACGCCAAGAAGCTGGTGCTCGCCGCACTCGACTGCCTCGGTCGCAGCAAATCGGCCGCGGCCTAGGAGTACCGGGTATGGACATCGACGTTCGGCTCACACGGCGTGGGCTCCTACGCGTGGGGCTCATCGGCTCGGCCGTGGTGTGGGCCGGTGGCCAGATCGGCTGCGCCGCCCGTCGCGCTACGGCGCCGCCTACCGACGCCGTCCCGGGATGGGCGGCGCTGACGCCGGCGGGCGAAGAAGTCCTCCGTGCCGTGATCCCCGTCGTGCTCGGCTCGCTTCTGCCCGCCGACGGCGTCGGGCGCGAGAAGGCGCTGGGGGCTGGGCTGACCATGCTCGACGAGTACCTCGCCTACTTGCCCTTGCCGCTGCAGCACGAGGCGCGCGACGTCTTCGAGACCCTCGATCTGTTGCCGACCCGCGTGCTGCTGGTCGGCACCTGGAGTCGCTGGAGCGAGGCGTCGCCCGAGACGATCGAGGCGTTCCTCCAGTCCGCGCGGCGGAGCCGTTTCGATCTGGTGCGTCGCATGTTCGCGTTCCTGCAGTCGATGGCGGTGCTCGCGTGGTTCGATCAACGCGAGGCATGGCCGGGCACCGGCTACCCCGGCCCACCGATCGACCGATCGTTGGCGAGCGGGGGTGTGGCGTGAGCACTCGAGCGATCATCTCCGGCAACACCCTCGAGCACGATCGCGTCATCGAGAGCGATGTCGCGATCATCGGATCTGGCGCGGGCGGTGCGATCAGCGCCGACATCCTCGCGCGCGCGGGATTGCGGGTGGTCATCGTCGAAGAAGGCGCCTACCGCACGCCCGCCGAGTTCACGCTGCGCGAGATCCCGGCCTTCTCGCAGCTGTACGTCGACGGCGGCGTTCGCCTCACGCGCGACGGCGGCATCGGGGTGGTACAGGGCCGTACCGTCGGCGGGTCGACGACGGTCAACTGGACGAGCAGCTTTCGCACGCCCGAGCCCACGCTCCTCTACTGGCGCGACGTCCTCGGCATCGCAGGGCTCTCGCCGGCCGAGCTCGCGCCGTGGTTCGAGAGGATCGAGCAACGCCTGCACATCACACCCTGGGGGGGGCCGAACCTCAACAACCAACTGCTCGCCCGAGGCGCCACGAAGCTCGGCTGGCACCACGGCCCCATCCACCGCAACGTCCTCGGCTGCGCGAACCTCGGCTACTGCGGGCTCGGCTGTCCGATCGGTGCCAAGCAGAGCATGGACGTCACCGCGATTCCCGACGCCCTCGATCGCGGCACGGTTCTCGTCACCCGTGTGCGCGCCGAGCGGCTCGCGCTCCGCGCCGACCGCGTGAGCTCGGTGGAATGCATCGCGCTCGACGAGCGTGGCGTGAAGCCCACCGGCCGGCGGGTGACACTGCGGGCGCCGTGGGTGATCGTCGCCGCTGCGGCCATCAACACCCCCGCGCTTCTCATGCGATCGAACGTCCCCGATCCGCACAGGCTCGTCGGCAAGCGGACGTTTCTTCAGACTCACAACTACTCGCTCGCCTTCATGCCCGAGCGCGTACAGCCATTTCGCGGGGTGCAGCAGTCGATCTACCTGGATCAGTTCACCTGGCGGGACGGCGTCGGCGGTCGCGCCGGCTTCAACATCGAGGCAGCGGGTGCGCAGCCCGTGGTCAGCATGAACGCATGGAAGGGCATCGGCGCCGAGATGGCCGACTTCGCGCGGCGGTTACCTTACCTCCATACGCTCGTCTCGCAGATCCGCGACGGCTTCCATGCCGACAGCCAGGGCGGCGCAGTGCAGCTCGAGGGGGGCAGGGCTGTGCTTGACTACGCGATCAACGACTTCATCTGGGACGGCGTGCGTGCTTCGTACCTCGCGATGGCCGAATGCCAGTTCGCGGCCGGCGCCCAGAGCATTCATCCCGCGTGCAGCGATGCGCGAGCGTACCGCAGCTGGTCGGAGGCGCGGAGCGAGATCGGCGCGCTCCGCCTCCGCTCGCCGAACGTCTATCTGAACTCCACGCATCCGCTCGGCGGCAGCCCGATGGGCCCCGACCCACGAACCTCGGTCGTCGGCATCGACGGTCGCCACCACCAGGTGGCCAACCTCGCCGTCATCGACGGCTCGATCCTGCCGACCAGTCTCGGCGTCAACCCGTCACTGACGATCTACGCCTTGGCGGCGCGCAACGCGACGGCGCTCGCCGAGCGCATTCACGGCGGCGTCAGCTGATTCTGAGATGAGAGAGCTCGCGTTGAGCCATTGGTAGTCTGGTTTGTGCGCAAGTTCCGTGGCGGAACCGGGAACCTTGGAACCTTCGCTCGCAGCGGCCGCCCCAAATGAAAAAACCTCAGGGTCTCCGAGGCTTACGAAAGTGGTCCCAGGGGGAATCGAACCCCCGTTTGCGACGTGAGAGGCCGCCGTCCTAACCGCTAGACGATGGGACCGAGGTGGAACGCGTGGATCGTGCTGCCGTGCAGAGCTGAGGAGGAAGGACTCGAACCTTCAGTGCCCTGATCCAGAGTCAGGTGCCTTACCAATTAGGCGACTCCTCATCGAATCGTCGCCTGTATCTATAGATGTGGGTGGGGGTGGTCAAGAAATGCGGCCGAGTGCCTGGTCGAGGCGGGCGAGGGTGCGGTCGCGGCCCAGGATCTCCAGGACTTCGAAGATGCCGGGGCTGGCGGTGCCGCCGGTGACGGCGACGCGGACCGGTTGGGCGATCTTGCCGAGCTTGAGGTCGTGCTTGGCCAGCACCTCGTTGAAAGCGGCGGTCAGCCGCTCGACGCTCCACGGTGTGACCGTGGCGCACGCGTCGCGAACGGAACGGAGCGGCTCGGCGACTGCGACGGTCAAGAACTTGCCGGCGGCCGCGGGGTCGAGCGCGATCTCGTCAGTGAAGTAGTATCGGCCGCTCTCGACGAGCTCGACCAGCGTCTGTGCCCGTTCTTGCAGGGTCGCGAGCGCTCGCCCGAGCCACGCGTCGTCGCTCGGCACCGTGAACCCGGCTGCCTCGAGGAAGGGATGCGCGGCGCGTACGAGCGCGTCCGGCGCGAGCGCTTTCAGGTGATTCCAGTTCACCCACCGCATCTTCTCGAGATCGAACACGCCGGCCGACTTGCCGATTGCCTCGACGTTGAAGGCCGCGACGAGCTCGTCGCGCGTGAACACCTCCTGATCGCCGTGCGACCAGCCGAGGCGCGCGAGATAGTTGACGACGCCCGCGGGGAGAAAGCCGAGATCGCGGTAGGCCGTCACCGACATGGCGCCGTGCCGCTTGCTGAGGCGCGCCTTGTCGGGACCGAGAATCAGCGGCACGTGGCCGAACGCGGGGAGGCCGTAGTCGAGGGCCTGATAGAGCAGGATCTGCCGTGGCGTGTTGGCGAGGTGGTCGTCGCCGCGGATGACGTGGCTGACGCGCATCTCGGCATCGTCGACGACGACGCAGAAGTTGTAGGTCGGGGTGCCGTCGGTGCGCAGGATGATGAGATCGTCGAGCTCGACGTTCTGGAACTCGACGCGCCCCTTCACGAGATCGTCGACGACGGTCGCGCCGTCCTTCGGGCCGCGGAAACGCACCGTATGCGGGCGATCGCCGGGCGCGGACGGCACGTCACGGCACGTCCCGTCGTAGACGGGCTTCTTTCCGGCCGCGAGCGCGGCCGCGCGCTTCTTCTCGAGCTCGTCTGCCGTGCAGTAGCAGGGGTAGGCGCGTCCCGCGTGCAGCAGCCGTTCGGCCTCGGCGACGTACACGGCCGTTCGCTTGCTCTGGAAGAACGGGCCTTCGTCCCAGTCGATCTCGAGCCACGTCAGACTGTCGAGGATCGCGGCGATCGACGCGTCGGTCGACCGCTCGCGGTCGGTGTCCTCGATGCGTAGGATGAAGGTGCCGCCGTGACGGCGGGCATAGAGGAAATTGAAGAGCGCGGTGCGGGCGCCGCCGATGTGGAGGTAGCCGCTTGGGCTGGGGGCGAAGCGGGTACGGGGGGGAGAGGAGCTCGTCACGGTGTCAATTTTGTCGCACGAAGGTCATTGCCTCGTCGCTTGGCCGGGTGCGGGGCGCGGGCGGGAAAAAAGAGCTTCGCCCAGCGAACTCGCGGTTTTGACTGCGCAACGGGCCGCGTCTATAGCCTGTATTCACCCTCACGGCTAGCGGCATAGCTCTTGCTGCCCTTCTCCCGAAATCCGGGACGCCGATGAGTGCGTAGCGGCATTACTCCGCGCCGCAGCGAGGGCGGGTCAGGCGTGTTGGGGCGCGCCCACAGGAAAGGCACCAACCATGAATCGTAAGAAGATCCTGGTCGTCGAGGACAACGAGGACAACCGGCGGATTCTCGTCTACCGGCTTCGTAAGATCGGCGATTTCGAAATCTTCGAGGCGCAGAACGGCCTCGAGGCGATCGAGATGACCGAGAAGAATTCTCCCGATCTCATCTTCATGGACCTCAAGATGCCGGTGATGGACGGGTGGGAAGCGACCAAGCGCATTCGGCTCACGACCGGTGGGCGGCGCGTCGCGATCATCGCCCTCACTGCGCAAGCCATGGCCGGCGACGAGCAGAAAGCGCTCGCGATCGGCTGCGACGACTACCTGGCGAAGCCGGTGGTCGATCCCGAGATCGTGCGCGAGAAGGTCGAGCGCCTGCTGAAGAAGTACGCGGGCCCGACCCTGGTGGCCGTGCAGTAGCGTTCCTGTACCAGTTCCCGCACGCCCCACGACACGTTCGGGAAGGTAGTGCCGTAACTCGAAACGCCTCGGCTGATTCAGCCGGGGCGTTTCCGTTTCCCCGTCTCGGCGCGGAGCGCGTGCCGCATTGACGCTCCCGGCATCCCCCGCTACACGCGCCCGGTGCCGACGACGATGCGGGGCCTGCGAGTCCTCGGGCTCTTCGCTCTCGTGTGGACGAGCACGGTTGCGACGACGCCGTCGTCGCCCCTGCCCGAGCCGCCGGTGCCCTTCGGGCGCGTCATCTATCGCGCGTCGCGGGTCGCCGGCTTCGAGAGCCTCGGCATCACCATGATCGCGTGTCGCCACCGCGATCCGGTACCGCGGCGGTTCGCCGTGCAGTTCTTCGATCGGTCGGGCCGGCCGATCTCGACCTTCGGCAACATCCCCGCGTCGGCCCCGACGCCCGCGGGTCGGAAGGTCGTGTTCGTGACCGACGGCCTGCCGTTCGCCGGGGACGATGTCCTGAATCTTCGCCTCGGCCACCTCCCGGTCGGTACGGCACGCGTCGTGTCGGACGCGACGATCGTGCACTGCGTCGGCAAGATGCGGATGGATGGCGGGCTCCGGAGCCCGAGCTATCGCGACGAGATCGGCCTCGTGCGCGACGGCGTGCCGCTCCCGGTGCTGCGCGACGTCTGGCGTCAGTCGCCATACGCAGCGCGTCGCCCCTGAGCCTCCGAGCGCGTGCGTCGCAGTTGCTCGTCGAATCGGAAGCTCGTACGGTGCGCGCGCGATGAGTGACGACGCGTGGTCGACGTTCTGCGCGGCGCTGGCACGAGCCGGCGCACAGATCCTCCGCCCCGACGCGCCCACCGATCCGCTGACGCGTGCCGAGGGCCTGCGCTACCTCGCCCGTCTCACGCGCGGCGCGCTCGAGTCGTGCGTCGAGCTCGCCGATCCGGAGGCCCCGGGCTTTTACAGCCTCTCGCATGAGACGCTGAAGATCGGCGCCGACAATCCCGACAACTTCTACCAGAACGCCTGTCTCGATGGGCGGCTGACCTACAAGATCAGCGGCACCCGCGGGACGGTGCACTATCTCGCGTTCAGCACGAAGGCGGGCGGCTACGGATCGACGGGCGGCCTGGCGCCGACGGGCTTCATCGACAGCCGGAACCTGACGATCGGCGGCGACGGTCGCTTCGAGCTGATCGTCAGCGCCGAGCCGCACGCCGGCAATTGGCTGCCGATGACTCCGGACACGTCGATGCTGATCGTGCGGCAGACGTTTCTCGATCGCAGCAAGGAACGGCGGGCCGAGCTCGCGATCGCGCGCCATCCGGCGGCGGTGGCACCGCGGCCGCTCGACCCGGCGACGGTGGCGCAACGGCTCGCCAACGCGGCGCGCTTCGTCGAAGGGACGGCGCGCGTCTTCGCCGACTGGGCGCGCGACTTCGCGGCGCACCCGAACGCGCTGCCGCCGCAGGATCAGGCGCGCTACCTCGCCGCCGGCGGCGACCCGTCGATCCACTACTACCACGGCTACTATCGCCTCGGGCCCGACGACGCGTTGCTCGTCGAGGTGCCGCGCGTGCCGCCGTGCGAGAGCTGGAATCTGCAGATCAACAACCACTGGATGGAGTCGATCGACTATCGCTACCACCGCGCGCACGTGAACAAGCACACGGCCGTGTACGAGCCGGACGGACGCTGCAGGATCGTCATCGCCGGCCGTGATCCCGGCCGTCCCAACTGGCTCGACACCGCCGGACACGCCGAAGGTACGATGTGTTTTCGGTGGATCGGCGCCAGCGAGATCGTCGACCCCGTGGCGCGGGTCGTGCCGTTGGCGAGCCTGCCCTAGGAGAGAACGACCCCGATGGAGATGGACACCCGCCTGGACGAAGCGTCGATCCTCGCCGAAGCCCGCACCAAGGCCGGTTTGCAGGATTTCGGCGACGAGGGGTTTCGCGAGCCGATGCGTGTGTTGCTCGCCGCCCTCGATCGGGAAGCGGGTCTCGTGGACTTCGGTCGCGCCGCGCAACGGAGCCGCATCGTCGATCTCCTGGTGAATCGCCTCCGCGTCGAGGAGCAACTCCGCCTCCATCCCGAGATTCGCGCCGAGGAGATCCTGGCGCCGATCGTGATCGTCGGGTTGCCGCGGACGGGGACGACGCTCCTCCACCGCACGCTCGCC
>CAZWAX010000182.1:0-8220 GCA_964631985.1 uncultured Polyangiaceae bacterium
ATCCGGATGCTCAATCGACTCTGCATCGGGACCTGTGCAGAGGTTCCCTAGCAGCTGACGACATCCGGGGCCAGGAACAAAACGCGAGAGACAACTGCGTGCGGCGCTTGGTATGGGCGATCTGTGGCGTACACCGCCAACACCGGCAATGGTCGATGTACTACCGGACCTGGAACGCTCCGGTCTGCGTCCCGGAACCGATCCTGGTGGTGACCGTGAAATCATAGGTTCCCGGGCTCAGGTTCGGGACCACGATCGCCGCCTCGCTCTCCCCCCGACTGGCGAGCGGGTACTGGTACGTCTTGGACCTCAGCACCCTGCATTTCTTCGGTTTGGTCAGACCGCCTCCGGAGAGGGTCAGCTTGGGTTTTTGGCTCGTGAAATAGAAGCCGAAGATGATGATCTGCTCGCGCGGGTAACCGCTGTAGTGCCCGCCCACCATGCCCAGATCGATCTCGGGATTGCGGATCTCAAATCGACCGAGCGCGACGGGATCGGATTTCTTGGGCTGAACGTAAAGGTCGTATGACCCGGAGGGGATCTTCGTCTTCCAGCGGACGTGGATCTCCGTGTCCGTGAACGTCAAGACCCGGAACGTCTTTCGGGTCCCGGCCACGTCCAGGTAGACCTTGGGTCTCTTCTGCCCGAAGCCCGCTCCCGAAAGGATCACCTCGGTGCCGATGGTGCCTCGCACCGGATACACGGCACCCTGCGTGCTGACCCCGCTCAGCGGAACATCCAGGTTCGGGGTATCGGGGTCGTTGGAGGGGATGCGGAGCACCCCTGGAGAATTGCCCAGAAGCACGGGAGCGAACGCGACCTGGACAGTGCAGGTCTCCGATGGCGCCAGCGTCAGGCCCGAGCAGGCGTCCTGCTGCAAGGCATACAGGCTGTTGTCTAGGGAGACGTTCCCGATGACGAGGGCCAGGCTCCCGGTGTTGGCGATCGTGAAGGTCTGGGACGGGGAGATCTCCCCCGCGTGGATGGGTCCGAAGTCCACATCGGCCGGGCTCGCCGCGACGTTGGGCTGGGTTTCGTACGCCCCCATGTCCACGGTGGCGGTTCCGTTCCCGTCCCCGTCCACGATCCGGGGGAGGTCCTCGAGGTCCGTGGAAGGGATCAGCAGTGCGCCGTCGTCCCCCGTGTCCACGCAGGGTGATCCCGCAGCCAGACGGAAGTCCGAGAGCCCCGCGTTCAGGAATTGGGGATCCTGATCGATGTTCGATCCCTGCGTCAGACTTCCCCCGTTTCGAATGGAGACCGGGCTGCCGTCGTTGTTGAAGACCTTCACGACGGCCAGGTTTCCGTCTACGTTCTCGTCGTCATCGATCCGCAGATCGGTACCGTTCGGCGCGCTATTCCCCCGGATGATGTTGTTTCTCACGTCGATGGGCGTGTTGGAGTCCCGTCCGTTCAGTGCCGCACCGCCTCCCGCGATGCTGGCTTCGTTTCCCATGACGGTGTTCGAGGTCATGAAGATGCCGTCTCCTCGATTGAAGGCCACGAAACCCCCACCGGTCCCAGTGGTGGAGATGTTCATGTGGACGAGATTGCCGACGATGCCGACCGCGCTGCTCGAAGAGGCGAGGAAGAGCCCTCCCGCATCCCCGAAGCTGATGTTCCCGGACACGGAGTTGTGAAACGCGCCGATCCCTCCGGTGCTGGAAAAAATGGCCGCTCCTCCCGCTAGATTTTGTGAGGAGTTCCCGTGAATGAGGTTGCGGTGCAGGAGGACGCCCGCGGAGGCGCTCGCCAGCGTCGCTCCCCCGCCCTCGTTCAGGGCCTCGTTCATCGTAAACTGGCTCTGGTCCACGGTCACTCTTCCGGAATCGGTATTCACATGGAGACCCCCTCCGCTGTTTCCGCTGACGTTGCTCTGGAACGTGCACCCGGTGACGTTGATGGCCCCCGAATTGGTCCTGATCCAAAGGCCTCCACCATCTCCCCCTGCGGCATTGTTCCAAACGGTACAGGCGGAAACCCTGGCCTCGCTCGAATTGAGCTGCAGGAAGACACCTCCACCGTCTCCGGTCGTGTTGCCGTTGTGGATGGCCAAGTCCTGGATGGTGACGGGGCTGGTTCCTGCGTCCGCCACCGCTGCATCCACAAGGAGAATCCTTCTCGTCTTTCCGGCGCTCACCAACATGGTGCTGTCGGCTCCCGCCCCGATGATGTTGAGCGTCTTATTCTCCGTCGGCGAATAGGTGAACGTATTGCCCAGCAGGTCCACGTCGTAGGTCCCCGCGGCAACGTTGATGGTGTCGTGTTCTCCGTTGCTCTGTGCAGCGGTGAGCGCGGACTGCAGTTGCGCGGGCGTGGTCACGTTGAAGGTGGCTGCCTGAGCGAAAGAGGCGAATGGCAGGATGCACGCGACAGCCGAAAGAAAATCCAATCTCGTCATCTCGTCTCCTGTTCGGCCATTGCGCTGATCGCCACGGCAGGCGCCCGAAAGCCTCGTCCGCATTCGAGCATCGTCCATGCCAACAGGCGCCATGGGATGGGTCGCGAGATTGCTGTCTCCGGGTGGTGCGGCGCTGCCCTCTATTCTCGCCATTGCGAAGCATTTCCGATCCCCGGAATGGCGCCCCTGGGGATTCTCCAGTCGGGTCAGTCGGCTTTGTCGATGAAGGTCGGCTCGCTCTGCTTCGTGAACGGCGCACCGCCCTTCCGAACGTAGGCGAGGTCACGGCTCAGGCCTGTTTCATCCTGCCAATATAGCCAGCAGCGGGCGGGGTGCGGCGAGAATCTGAGGCTGTCGGACGGGATGGGAAATTCGCCGTGGCTTACCGCTCGCACACCAACTTGAGAGTGTCCGCGTCGCCAGCGGACGCTTTCCCGGCGACCGGTGTGCCTGACGACAGCGCACTCAGCTGGAGCTTCCGCGTGCCGGTCTTCTGCCCGCCCTTGAGTGGGACGCGAACGGGCGCGAACTCGCTGCACCGCAGCGGCGTCTGTACCGCGGGGTCGAACGCGACGAAGCGACTCCTAGGGTGCGAACGCGCGCTTGCTTCTCACGCGCACCGATACGAAGTCCAGTTGAATTTCGCGGATCTGCGTCGGTTTTCGCGACGAAAGGAAGGAATGCTCAACTTGACGCCCATCATGCGGATGCGCCGTGTGACTCGGGGGTCGTCGATCCGAAGACGTTGCGGGGCGAGCGGCAGCATACAAGGAGTCCCGGCGAAAGACGTCGATCACGAGCGGGATGACCTCTCGTCGCCGCGGCGCTCGCTTTGCGGCTCGTCGGTCGTCGTGCGCAGCTCTAGGGGGCGACGTACTGGAGTGGCAGCGTGCCTGTCGTCAGGCTGTCGTCGGCGACGGAGAGATGCGTGCAATCCGCGACGACCTTGGTCGAGCTCCCTCCCGTGGGATCGAGCGCGGCGAGCGTGAACGACGCGAGGTCATTCGCGACCTCGACACTGTTTCCGCCGGTCGGCGGCAGCGGGCTGCCCTCGGCCGTCACCGCGCAGAAGAACGCGAGCTCGTCGGCCAAGACCGATTCGGCGAGCGCGAACCCCGTGCCGGTGAGGTCGATCTGCGCGTGCGCCGCCGGCCCGTCATCGGACTGCGCGCTGCCGAATTGCGCCCACCCCGCCGGTACGGACGAACGTCCGCTCGGGAGCGTCAGTCCCCCGTCCTCCGTCGTCGCGAAGGTATCGTCGAGCAGATCCACGACGAAGGTCACCGGATCGATGCGCAGGCGACGGTAGCTGGTCTGCGCGACGACCGTACCGTTGCTGATCTGCGAGAAGTTGTCCGTCTCGTCGACGCTCAAGTACTCGGTCGGCTGCGAGAGGTTCATCCTGTGACAGTACGCCGTCCACGGCTTGTTCGGGTTGCGGCCGACGTAGAGCGTGTAGGAGCCGTTGGCGGGAGCCACGCCGCTCTCCCCGATCGCTTTGGTTCTGACGTCGATGCAGGCCTGCGGTAGGCAGGTCGCCGCGTCGAGATCGCAGTCGGTCTCGGCGATGAAGGCGTTGACTTTCGCGGCGAGGGTCGCCGTATCGCCGGTGGTGAGACACGACGCGCCGAGCTTGGCCTCGAGCTTGGCGAAGCATCCCTTGACCGGTTTTGCCCCGCCGTCGAATTTATCGTGTGCCTTTTGGACGCACGCCGCGAGCTTTTCCGGCGTGAGCCCGGGGGGCTTTGCGGCTTTGGCGCGACAGGTCGCGAGCGCAGCGAAGTGCTTCGCGACACAGATCCGCTTCGCGGCCGCGCATTTGTTGAGGGTGGCCTGCGAGAGTCCCGCGAAACCGAAAACGGCAACCGCGGCGGACACAGCGGCGACGACGTGGCGTCGATCCATGAGAGTCTCCTACGCGGCACGATAGGGGAAGCGCTGCCAACCGGATAGCGTCGAATCTCCCCATCTCGTCGTTGCAGCACCGGTCCAGCGGCCTTTCCACGCTATGGACCCGCGAGCTCCAGGCGCAGCACGGGCCGGTGCGCGACCGTCGAGGCGCTTCGTGAGGAGTAGGTGGCACCGTCGCTGTTACTGCTCTTGATCGCGAGCGTGTAGACGCCGGGGGCACCCTGGAACGCCGCACTCACGTCGACGCTTCGGGCTTGTGCCGAGCTGACGGCTCCGAGTGCGACGATCGGCGTGGCGAACGTGGGGACGAAGGGCGAGGTGTCGAGCGTGTCGACTTTGCCGTCCTGATTGGTGTCGACCTGGGTCCAGGTGAGGCCGGGGCCGCCGACGCTCGAGGCGTCGAGGCCGGTCCGGTCGCCCTCGATCCAGCTCGAGTCGGCGACGGGAAAGACGATGCCGCCGTCGGGGGAGGCGTTGGTACACCAGACGATCAGAGTGGCACGCACGATCGGCGCGGTGACCGACGCGGTATCGAATTTCAAGTAGGTGATGCCGAACGGTTTGCTGTCGATGTCGAGATGGCCCGACGCGCCGTGGTCCCAGGTCGCCTCGATGCCTTCCTCGATGTAGGTGTCGGCGATCGGCGCCAGGTCGACGACGCCGGCTGTCGGTACGGAGGTCGGCGTCGGCGTGGGTGTCGGACTGCCCGTCGGCGTGACGGTGGCCGGGGTCACGTCGCCCGTCGGGGTGGCGGTGCGCGTCGGAGTAGCGGTCGGGCTCGGAGTGGGTGTCGCCGTCCGCGTCGGCGTCGCGGTGCGCGTCGTGGTCGGGGTGGCGGTGCGGGTCGGCGTGATGGTGCGCGTCGGGGTGGTGGTGGCGGTGCGGGTCGGCGTGATGGTGCGGGTCGGGGTGGTAGTGGCGGTACGGGTCGGCGTGAGCGTGGCCGTCCGCACCGGCGTCGCGGTGCGGGTCGGCGTCGGGCCGACCGGCCCCGCCACCAGCATGACCGCCCCACCGCTGGCGATCACCACGGTGGCGTCCGCCCAGGTGCTCTTGGTGCTGGTCGCATTGTTGAAGCTGCCGTTCAGGATCGTCCGTGCCGATCCGAAGACGATCGGCGCCAGCGGAGACTCCTTCATCACGATGTCGTCGCTCTCCGACGTGTAGACGACGTGGATCAGGCCCGCGACCTCGTCGACGAGCACGATCGGGCGCGTGCCCTCCGTATCGACGACGTACAAGTCGTCCCAGAAGCCGTCCGGCCGACGGACCAGCAGGACGATCACCGGCGTCCCCTCGTTGACGTCGTTCCCCGAGGTCTTGGCCGCGACGTAGAGGGTGCCGTCACTCGCGAGCTTCAGGTGCATGTGGTCGTCGGCGAGCCGGCCGCCGGCGATGCTGCCGGCCGATTGGCTGGCGGGGCTTTCGGAGCCGCTCCAGAAGGCAGCCTCCGGCGGGTCGGCGTCGTCGTGGACGCGAAACACGAACCGCCTGGTGTTCTGGTTCGACCAGAACACGCCGATCTTCTGGTCGTTGAGCACCGTCACGGCCGAGATGTCGTCCGAGGTGGTGCCCGTGCCGATCGTGATGGGACTGCTGAAGGTGGTGTAGGGCGGGTCGCTGTAGCGCACCAGGACGTTCGAGCCCGAATCGGTCGCGAGCCACATCCGTTCGGTAGAGTCGACGTCGATGGTCCCGGTCTCGCTGCCCGAAAGCGAGATCGCCGTCGTCGTCGGCCGCTGCGACCAGAGGCCGTACGTGGTGCCGTCGTACTCGACCGATACCAGCGCCGGTGCGCTGCTGTGGAGGAGGACATGCGTCACGTCGCCGACCACCTTGGTGTCGGCTCTGGTGTCGGTGCGCGACGAGAGCCGCAGCACGTTCGTCCACTCGCCGTCGTCCTCGAGACGCCAGAGCCACGTCCCCGATGGCGCGACGTCGGTGCTCGGCAGCACCGTCCACCAGTTGTTGTCGTGAAACCAGATCTTCGACTGCGGCTTCTCGCCGGTGTCCTGCGACGTGTCGATCGAACCGAGCGGGATCAGGCTCGGCGGTGCGGCCGCGGCGGTGATGGCCACCATGACCAGGAACACGGCAAGCGGGAGCAGACGGGTAGCGGCGCGGGGCTTGCGCATGATGACCCTCGGTTCATCCAGGAAAGTCGGTGAGTGTTGCCGTCCCACGCGGCGCGCACAGTGTCAAGAAAACTCACGCGCCACACGCGTCGGCGCATGCGCAGCGGATTGCGCAGCCGGCGTCGGCCAACGTGCCGTGGGAGTGCGCGGCGATGGGTTACGGCGTGACCGCCGGCAACGGCGTCGGGGCGCGACCGATGGGGACCCGGTCGAGCGTGCACTGCTCGCTGTCGGGCTCGAAGCACCGCAGATTGCCGTCGACGGCCAGGACGCACTCCTGGTCGCTCTTGCAGTCCTCGCTCACCGCACACCTGCTGCACTCGTCGTCGTCGCCGCCCCCGCCGTCACCGCACGCCACGCCCATCAGCGCGAGCACTAGGACCAACATCCTCAGTCGTGCAGCCGTCGATCCCATCCCTACCTCCATCGCGAGAGCAGACGCGGTCGGCGTCTCGCACACTCGATGGAGCCGCGCAAGGCGTCACGCCTACTCGAAGCTCAACCCGTCGTCTCGCTCACGCGGCAATGCCGCAACAGATCTGCCGCCCCCGCCAACGTCGCGAGCGGTCGACAGACCAGCAGGTGCGTCTCGATCATCATGAGCTGGAGCTCGCCGATGCGCCGGGCGCTCCGGAAGACGGTGCGGGCGCAGTGGATGCAATTGACGGTGTAGCGAAGCGCGTGGTCGTGAATCCCCAAGTCCATGCGGCCAACGGCGTGCAACCGGCGTGCCGCAGCGCGTTGGCCGTGTTTCCTGCGTATGGCGGCGCTCTGCGTGGTGCCGTCGGGCGCAGTGCCTGCAAATGCGGCGTCACCGCGTCCGATGCGATGGACTGCGACCTAGCGCAGCGTCCTCGATGGTGGACGCTCTTCGGCTCAAGTCGTGCCCGCGACGGGCCGATGAAACGACCATGAGCTCGCTCACGTCGCTCGCGGCTGCCGGTCTCGGTCTCCTGCATCGTGCCGAGCAACGCCTGGCCGAGAGCGCGCGGACGTTCACGCGCGCGGCCGAAGCGACCGCACCGCCCGTCACGGACGGTGGCGCGGCCTCGCCGACCGCCGACGCCGACCTCGTCGACGCGGCCGTCGGCGTCATCTACGGCCGGAGCAGCTTCGCGATCGGCGTGAAGCTGATCGAGGTCGGGCGCGACACCGAGAAGGCGCTGCTCGACGTGCTGGCCTGAGGCGCGACCGCGTCTTCGGCTTCTCGATCGGCGCGCTCCGTTCGCCACCGGTCAGGACGTCGCTGAGCTCGTGGAGAGCGTAGCGCGTCGGGAGTCGGCCGGCCCCAACATCCTGTGCTCGTTCCCGCCGTGCGGGTCAGCGGCTGACGCGAATGCGGGTGCGGCGCTGGCGCGCCCGCGCGGCTGTGTAAGGTGCGGCGCCAAGGAGGTCACCAACCATGACCAAGCAACTCGCGATGGCGTTCGGACTCGGGGCAACGATGCCTTTTTTGGGGGTGCTCTATCTCGGCGGCGAGAACCTCGCGCAGGCGGGCCTACGGCTCGCGGCGATCGAGCAGGGCTTCGCGCTCGCCGGGCGCCATTGGCAGTTCGAGGCGACCCCGGCGCACGAGATCACCGTCGCGCGCTGGGACGCGCCGCCGCCGGCGCCGGCCAAGAAGCCGGCGGCGGCGAAGCGGCGCTGAGCCGAAGGCCGGTGTCCCCCCGGGCGGCGCGATCCCGTACGTTTCGGGTCCGCACTCGTTCCGGGGGGCGCCCGCCCCCGGGGCCTGGCTCACCATGGCTGCGCCGCCCGAAGGCAGCGCCATGG
>CAZWAX010000182.1:8230-11101 GCA_964631985.1 uncultured Polyangiaceae bacterium
GGGTACGTGTCGGGGCCGCACTCGTGCTGGGGGGGGCCCGGCCCCGGGCCCATCAGATGGAAGAAGGGATCACGGGCCGGTACGCACTGCCCGCGCGCCGTTGGGGTCGTCCTTGAAGCCGTTGAGCAAGCTCCCATTGCCGAACCCACTGTTCCACGTGAGGCCCGGGCTGTCCGTGGTGGTAGTGGCCGACCAATAGCCGCCGGCGACCGCCGGTCCGAAGATGGGATCGATGCAGCCGCTACTGCCGGTCCCGCACCCCGCCGCTGTGACGTCGACGATGGTCTGGAGCTCCTGGATCGTCGGGAGCCGCCAGTCGCAGTGGCCCGCGAAGCCCGCGACGGACATCACCATCCCGTCGCTGCTGGTGCAACCATTCAGCTGCCTCAGGAAGTCCGTGAACACCGTCCCGTTCGGGCACCCGGTAGAGGGACACCCGGCGAGATTGCCCCAGGTGTAGGAGTTGTCGACGTCGTGCGGGTCGGCGAGGTTCGCTCCACTCCCCGCCGCGGTGGTCTTCTGCTCCCACTGCAGCCCCGTCTGATGGTCCGTCACCGTGCCGTCGCCGTTGTCCACGTAGCGCGTCGCGAAGCATCCGCTGGTGTCGACGAAGCACCCGGAGACGCACTGCAACGTGCCACCGGCGAAGCCCTGGGTGGTGCAGGTTTCGGCGCCGAAGTCGTTTCCGTCGCAGGCTTCGGAGCCCTGGCGCGTGTTGTCGCCGCAGCGCCGGAGGCCGCTGCCGGCGAGCCCGAGCCCGAGCACGGCGTTCTGGGTGTCGACGGCGTTGTCGAAGTCGTCGACCGTGAGCGGCGCGTCGTCGCAGGTGGCGCCGGCCTTCGCGGCCTTTGTGTCCGCGGCCGCCCACGCCTTCAAGAAGGTCGCCCGGCACTTGCCGCGCGCGATCGTGTGCTTGCCGGCGTCCGTGCTCGTGATGAACGCCGCGGTCGCCGTCTGCAGGCAGGCGGCGTACTTGCCCGCCGCCTTGTTCTTGGCCACCGCACACTTCTGGACCGGCGTCGGCTTCGCGTGGGCCGTCGGGACGGCGAGCCCCAGCGTGCCGGCCGCGATGAGCAAGACGGGCATGGTGAGCAGGACGAGCGTGCCAGAGGCACGCCGGGTGTTCCGGAGACGAGACGCCTGCGGATCAGAAGTGTCGGTTGGGTCGGTATCCGTCCGTCGTGTCATGCGGGGTCTCCCTTTTTTTCGGATGTGCGTCGCGCACGCGCTGGGTCGACGTGGCCATACCCGAGATTCGACGATGCGGACAGCGTGCGGTCACGACGCGGTCCGCCCGAGCTCGCAGCGCATGCGCACGCCGTCGACCGATCGCGCGTAGAAGGCACGGAGCCGCCGGATCGGCACGAAGCCGTGGCGCGCGAAGAGGGCGAGTGCCGGGCGATTGTCGGCGGCGACCTCGAGGTACGCCCGGCGACAGCGGCGCCGGCGGGCGTCCGTCAGAAACGCCGCGAGCAGCCGTCCGCCGAGCCGGCGATCGCGCGCCGCCGCCCCGACGGCGATGCTGTGCAGGCGGACGAGGTGGCGGCGCGACGCCGTGTTCTGCACCCCGAGCGCGTACGCCACGATCCTGCCGGCGCGTTCCAGGACGTAGGCGATCGTCGTCGGGCGGGCGAGGTAGTGGCGGAACTGGGCCGCGGAGAAGCGGTGCGCGGCGTAGTAGCCGGTGAAGGTGCGCTGCTCGAAGCGGGCGAGGGCAGGGGCGTCCGCCACGGTCGCGCGCCGGAGGCCGGTCGGGCAAGGGGGCGGCGTCACGCCGACGACGCGCGGCTCAGTCGCCGACGCTCGGCCACGACTCGAGCACGCGCCGGACCGTGCCGTCGGCGCGCCAGCGGCGGAGCGCATCGTTGGCGGCGGCGCGGAGGCCGGTGTCCTCCGGGCGGAACGCCCAGGCGATCGATTGCGAGCCGACGCGCGGATAGGACGCGAGATCGGGCGAGTGCCGGATGACGGCCGCCTCGATCACGGGGGCGTCGCCCACGTACACGTCGATCCGGTAGCCGAGGAGCTCCGTGATGGCGTCGCGCGAGCGCCGATAGACGACGATGTTCTCGTCCGGCCGGCGCTGGCGCACGAGCGCCTCGCCCGTGGTGCCGGCTTTGACGCCGATCCGCGGCGAGGTCTGGATCATGGCCTCCGGGGTCGGCCAGCGGGTCGCATCTTCGCGCCGGACCGCGGCCTGGAGCGTGGTGATGAGGTAGGGATCGGCGAAGGTGACCCGCTGCGCCCGCGCCGGCGTGATCGACATCCCCGACATGATGATGTCGGTGCGTCCGGCGAGGAGCGTCGGGATCTGCGCGTCCCAGTCGACCGGGACCATCTCGAGCGGACGCCCGAGCTCGTAGGCGAGCTTCCGGGCGAAGTCGATCTCGATGCCCTCGGGCCGCTCGCGCGCCCAGAAGGCGTAGGGCGCGGCATCGGGCGTGATGCCGACGCGCAGCGGCCGCTGCTGGCGGGGGGAGGTCTGCGTGGCGGCGCAGGCCGAGAGCAGCAGGGCGACGAGACCGACGGCGAGGCGGGTCGTGAGCGTCATGGCGTGGCGGCTCTAGCGCGACCCCGGCGACGGGCGCAAGGCGGGGCAGGCCGGCGGGTAGTGGTCAGCTCGCGGTGGGGGCCGGGGGGCGCGGACGGTGCGGGGGACGTCGGCGGGTCCTTCGCGCTTGCCGCGCGTGGGTCGGGCTGGGCGCGGTTGGGGGGCGCAGGCGGGCTCACGCAGGTTGCCGGACCCGCCGACGGCCCCCGCACCGGCCGCGCGCTCGCGCCGCGGCGGGCTGACCCTCTGCGAACCGAGTCACCTCCAGCGTCGGGGGGCTGGCCGAGCAGTGCGGGGGTGGCGTGGGTAGCGGGATGCGG
>CAZWAX010000183.1:0-11097 GCA_964631985.1 uncultured Polyangiaceae bacterium
GCCGCCGTGCGCGCACGGCGCCGGCGGCTCCGCGGGCGGCAGCACGACCGCAACGGGCCGTTCCGGAAAGGCGGACCGGAGGCGCGCGGCATCCCGGGTGCTCTGGGCGACGAACCCTGCGGCGCGTCCCAGCGCGCGCGCCGCCAGCCAGGCGCCGCCGGGAATCGGCTCGTGGGGATCGAGGTTGTGACACACGAAGATCGAGGGGACCCCGCCCCGGCGCAGACGCGCCGCGATGACGGCAAACGCGGGCGCGAAGAACGGATGCCACCACTCGAAGATCGCCGCCTCGGCAAGCGCCGCCCGGCGCGCCACGGCGAGCCAGCTGACCGGTCCGATCGAGTCGAGCAGGACCTCGACCTCGCCGTCGGCGTGCGACGTGGTCGCCGGCTCGTATTGGGTGCGACCGGGAAAGAGGACCCGCGGATACATGCGGCGAAAGGAGATGCGCCGAACGACATGGCCCGCCTCCGTGAGGGCCGCCGCGAGGTGATCGTGGTACTGCGCGATCCCGCCGCGAAGGGGCGCGCTCGGGCCGATCAGGGCGAGGCGCACGCTGCGCCTACACCCCGGCGAGCGCGCGGCCGTCCATCGGGGCGACCGGCGGACACCCGAGCAGCGCGAGCACGGTCGGCGCCAGATCGGTCAGGGTGAGGCCATCGATCGGGAACCCGGGACGGTTCACGTAGAAGAGCGCG
Organism: uncultured Polyangiaceae bacterium; assembly: GCA_964631985.1. Lineage (GTDB taxonomy): Bacteria > Desulfobacterota > Binatia > UTPRO1 > UTPRO1 > UTPRO1. The sequence goes on from CAZWAX010000183.1 coordinate 699, forward strand.
TCGTCGTAGGTGTGCATGCCGGTGAGCGGGCTTCGACCGAAGACCTCCGTCCGCCCGAGCGCGCCCTTGAGGTCGAACCCGTCGTGGAAGTGCAGCACCGCATCGGGCGCCTCGTCGACGCACGGTCCCGTGTAGATGTCGTCGCGTCGGAAGACGGCCTTGACCGGCCGGCGCGTACCCCCGACCGCTGCGCCGGGATACTCGAGCGCGAGCAGGCCCTCGGCGACGCGCGCCAGCAGCGCCTCGGCCTCGACCCCCGGCGCGACCACGCCTTCGGCGAAGCGGCCTTCGAGATTCAGGTAGATGCGACCGGGATCGAGGACGAAGACGGGCGAGGTGCGATCGACGTCGGCCATCGATTTCGGACGGTCGGTCGTGAACCGCAGCAGCCCCTGCTCGCGCAGCCACGCGTTCGGATAGCATTCGGCGGCGATCGCGGTGTGCCCGTGGTCGGCGACGATGAAGAGCGCGGTGGCATCGCCGAGCGCATCGGCGAGCTCGCCGATCGCCGCGTCGACTTCGGCATAGAAATCGAGGAAGCGCTGATGCCACGGATGCGCGGCATCCTCCCAGGCGTGCCAGAAATAGTGGTGCAAGCGGTCGGTCTCGGTGATGACGGCGAGGAAACAATCCCAATCCGGGACTTCGACGAAGTGCCGGAAGGCGCGGCGCCGGGCCGCGAGGGTCGCGAACAGATCGGCGAAGAACGCTTCGGGACGCTGGTCGGCGTTCACGTAGTCGACGTCGATCCGGTAGTCGGACTGCCGCAAGACGGCGAGCGCGCTCGCCGGCCGCACGGCCCGTTCGAGGCTCACCGCGACGAACCCCGACACCATCACCCCGACGATGTCCTTCGCCGGGTAGGTCCCGGGAACGTTCAGGACGATCGAGCTCCTGCCGCGCGCGCCGAGGGCGTCCCAGAGCGTCGGCGCACGCAGGTGACCGTAGTTCGGAAACGTCGTCGCGTAGCCGTCGCGGGTGACGTCCGTGAAGCCGAAGATCCCGTGCCGGCCGGGATTGGTGCCGGTCACGACGCTCGACCACGACACGCTCGAGACCGTGGGGAGGCTCGACGTCATACGGCCGAGCGTCCCGGCACGGCGGAGCGCCGCGAGACGCGGCATGACGCCGGCGTCGCTCAAGGCCTCGGCGAGCGGCGCGCCGACCCCATCGAGACCGAGGACGGCGACGCGCGGCTTCGCGGAGCCCCCCCGGCGCCACCGATCGAACAAGCCCAGGCGGCCCATCGGACGCGAAGCCGTGGCCTCAGCCGATCTTGCGCGCGCGATGATAGTCGTCGTCGACGCGGCGCCCGGCGTCGACCAGCATCTCGCCGACGAGACCGGTCGTGAAGAGCTGCACACCGACCACCACCAACAAGACGGCGAAGATCAGCAACGGATGGCGGCTCTGGATGTCGCCGTACACGATCCGCAGACCGGCGATGTACGTGCAGAGCAGGCTGCCGACCGAGATCAACGCTGCGCCGGGCAACGAGAAGAAATGCGCCGGCCGGCGGTTGTAGCGCGTGAGACAGATCACCGTGATCATGTCCATCGCGCCGCGGAGCGCGCGCGACCACCCGTAGCGCGAACGGCCGAAGGCCCGCGGGTGGTGCGCCACGGCTTGCTCGGTGACGCGGAACCCCTGTCCCGCCGCGAGCAGGGGAATGAAGCGATGCAACTCGCCATAGAGCGGGATTTCGGCGGTGACCTCGCGACGAAACGCCTTGAGACCGCAATTGACGTCGTGGAGCTCGACCCCGGAGACGAACCGGGAGAGCCCGTTGAACAGGCGCGAGGCGACGACCCGCGCCAGCGAGTCCTGACGATCGACCTTCCAGCCGCAGACCAGATCGGCGCCGGCCTCGAGGCCCGCGAGCATGCGTGGAATCTCGGCCGGGTCGTCCTGCAGGTCGCCGTCCATGGTGACCAGGCGGTCGCCGCGGGCGGCACGGAACCCGACGGCGAGGGCCGCCGCCTTGCCGAGATTGGTACGCAGGCGAAGACCGCGGGCGCGGGGATCGCGGGCTTGCAGGGCGGCGATCTCGTCGAACGAGCCGTCGTTGGAGCCGTCGTCGACGAAGATGAGCTCCCACGTCACGCCGAGCGGATCGAGCGCGGTACGGCACTGATCGAACAACGCCCCGAGCGTCGGACGCTCGTTGTAGACCGGGACGACCACCGACACGTCGAGGGAACCGTCGCTCGACGGGCGCACGGTCGTGTCACGCGCCAAGGCCGGTCCGCTCATTCGTCCTGCGTCACGCGCAGCACCTCGGCGACCGTGGTGGTGCCTTGACGCACCTTGAGCCACCCGTCGTCGCGGAGCGTGCGCATGCCGTTGGCCACGGCGGCGGCCTTGATGACGTCCGCCGACGCGTGTTTCAGGATGAGCTCGCGGATCGACTCGTTCATGAGCAGCAACTCGTAGATGCCACTCCGGCCGCGATAGCCCGTCCCCGAGCACTCTTCGCACCCGGCCGCACGGTAGATCGGGGCGCCGTTCACGGCGACGCTGCTGAAGCGCTCGGCAGCGGCTTTCGTCATGTCGCCGGCCCCGAGCAGGGCCTCGCCGTGCGGCACCTCGGCGCGACAGCGCGGACACACCTGGCGAACGAGACGCTGGGCCAGCACGCCGAGGAGGGACGAGGCCAAGAGATAGTCCTCGACGCCCATCTCGAGCAGGCGACTCACGGCGCCGGCGGCGTCGTTGGTGTGCAAGGTCGAGAAGACCAAGTGACCGGTGAGCGCGGCTTGCACCGCGATCTCCGCGGTCTCCGGGTCGCGGATCTCGCCGACCATGATGACGTCGGGGTCCTGCCGCACAATGGACCGCAATCCGTTGGCGAACGTGAGACCGATCTGCGGCTTCACGTGGATCTGGTTGACGCCGCTCACCTGGTACTCGACCGGATCCTCGATGGTGATGATCTTCTTGTCGGGCGAGTTGATCTTCTCGAGCGCACCGTACAGCGTGGTCGTCTTGCCGCTCCCGGTCGGACCGGTGACCAGGATCATCCCGTAGGGACGAAGGATCAGCCGTTCGAGCTCGGCGAGCGTGTCGGGTGGAAAGCCGAGCTGCTCGAGATCGAGGACGATGCTGGAACGGTCGAGGATACGCATGACGACGCTTTCGCCGTAGAGCGTCGGCAGCGTCGAGACGCGGAGATCGATCTCCTTGCCCATCGTGCGGAGCTTGATGCGACCGTCTTGCGGCAAGCGGCGCTCGGCGATGTTGAGCTTCGCCATGATCTTGACGCGCGAGACGATCGCGGCCTGCTGGCGCCGGGGCGGCGAGTCGATGTCGTGCAGCACGCCGTCGATGCGGTAGCGGATCTTGAGCTCGTTCTCGAAGGGCTCGATGTGGATGTCGGAGGCACGCTGCTCGACGGCGCGATTGATCAATAGATTTACGAGCCGGATGACGGGCGCTTCGCTTGCGAGGTCGCGGAGATGATTGACGTCCTCTTCGTCGTCCCCGATGTATGCGAGGGTGCCGTCGCCCTCGTCCGTCGAGGGATTGGTGGCGGAGTCGTAGCCCTCGAGGGCGGCCAGAATCTCTTTCTCGCGGCCGAGACGAGGCTTCACCGAAAGCCCGGTGGCGACCTCGAGACCCTGCAGGCTGTAGAGATCCGCGGGGTCGGCCATCGCGACGGCGAGCGTCCCGTCTTGGATCTCCAGCGGCAGGATCTTCGCGTGCTTCAGGAACTGCGGGTTCACTCCCTGCAGCGCCACGGGCGTTTGCGGAAACTCCTTCCGGCCAATGATGGGGACGCCGAGGTGCTCCGAAAGCAAGCTGATCAGATCGTCCTCGGAGATGAACCCGAGGTCGAGCAACAAGCGCTCGATCCGCTCACCCCGCTCCTGCTGCAGCATCCGGACCTTGCGGAGATCGTCAGGACTGATCCTGCCACGCCCGAGGAGCAGGTCTTCGAGTGGTTTGCGCTCGACAGCCTGCACTTCCATGTATGGTGCCTAACATAGCGATCTAGCGCCCTCAAGGCGGGTTTTCGGCAGTGGATGACATCCAGGCCACGTGCTTTTGCGCGGGTGCTCCCCCGTCGGCTGTCGACAAAGACGCCGGATCACGTGATTGACCCTCGGACCCCGAAAAATTACTCCTGCGGAGGGCCCGAGATGCGGAGCGCGCAGAAGATCGAGGTGCTACTCGTCGACGATCATCTGCTCGTCCGTCAAGGTCTGCGCAAAATCCTCGAGGCGGACCCCCGCCTCGCAGTCGTCGGCGAGGTCGGCGACGGCGAAAGCGCGATCGAAGCGGCCTTCCGCCTCCGGCCGGACGTCGTGGTGATCGACATCGGCCTCCCCGGCATCAACGGCATCGAAACCACGGCCCGCATCCTCCATCGCATGGCCAACATCGCGGTGCTGATCGTGTCGATGCATGGGGACGAGTTCTACGTCCGGCGCAGCCTGAAGGCCGGGGCCAAAGGGTACGTCCTGAAGGACGCGGAAGAGCTCGACCTGGTTCGAGCCGTCACCACGGTGGCCCGCGGCGACTCGTACTTCAGCGCCGCCCTGCATCCGCTCCTGCTCTCGGGCTATCTGACGCAGCAGGCGGACACCGCCGCGCTCAACCGGTCGCGGCGTCGCTGACCCGCCAGTAGTCCAACAGGTCGCGCAAGGATTGGCGGAGCGGGATGGCCGGGCGCCAGCCGAGCGACTGCGCTCGAGCGGCCCTCCCCACGACGCGGGGAATCTCCCGCCGCCGGACACGCGTGCCCTCCTCGACCACCTCGAACGGAACGCGCACCTCCGCTCGCAAGTCGTCGACGATGGCTCCGATGCTCACGGCCTCGCCGCTGCAGAGATTGTAGACCTCGCCGGGCGTTCCCCGCTCCATCAGCGTCACGTAGCCCCGGACGATGTCGCGCACGTCCGAGAAATCGCGCTCGCTCCGGAGGTTGCCCACCCGGAGGAGCGGCGGTGCTTTGCCCCGCTCGATTCGCACCATCTGGCGGGCGAAATCCGAGCAGACGAAATCGTCGCTTTGTCCCGGACCGGTGTGGTTGAAGGCGCGTGCACGCATCACTGCGAGCCCGGTCTCCCACCACTGCTGAAACGCCGCCATGTCCGCGGCGGCCTTCGAGAGACCGTAGGTGCTGACGGGCCGGAGCGGACACTCCTCGTCGATCGGGCCGCCCGTATCGGCGGCGGCGCCGTAGACGTCGGCCGACCCGACGACCACCACCCGGCAGGCCGGGACCTCGCTTTGCACGGCTGCCATGACGTTCCGCGTACCGAGCACGTTCACGGTGAGCGCACGGGCGGGATCGGCGGCGGCGCGCGGCACGAAGGCGATGCCGGCGAGATGGAAAACGCCGTCGGGTCGCGCCTCGCCGATGGCGTGCCGCACGCCATCGGCGTCCGCGACGTCGGCGCAGGCGATACCTGCGGGGTCGAAGGACGGATGGCGGGCCCCGAGCCTTTCCAGACCGCCATATGCCCGGCGCTCGCGCACCAGCCCCGTGACCTCGTGCCCGTCGGACAGCAGTCGGTCGGCGAGGTGCGCGCCCGCGAAGCCGCCGATGCCGGTGACGAAGTAGCGCACGATCGGTGTCAGCGACGCCGCAGGCGTGCCACGTCCGCGTCGACCATCATCCCGATCAGCTCCGTGAACGACACCCGCGGCTGCCATCCGAGCTTGGCGTGCGCCTTCCGGGCATCGCCGACCAGCAGATCGACCTCGGCGGGACGCTTCAGCGACGGATCCTCGCGCACGTAGGTCCGCCAATCGAGACCGACGTGGCGGAACGCGATCTCGGCGAGCTCGGCGACGGTATGCGACTCGCCCGTCGCGACCACGAAATCGTCGGGCTCGTCCTGTTGCAGCATCATCCACATCGCCTCGACGTAGTCCCCGGCGAAGCCCCAGTCGCGGCGCGCCTCGAGGTTCCCGAGCCGGAGCTCGGTCTGCAGGCCGAGCGAGATGCGCGCCACGCTCTCGGTGACCTTGCGGGTGACGAACTCCTTCCCGCGCCGCGGCGACTCGTGGTTGAAGAGAATGCCGGAGCACGCGAAGATCCCGTAGCTCTCCCGGTAGTTCACCGTGATGTAGTGCGCGTACACTTTGGCGACACCGTAGGGGCTCCGCGGATGGAAGGGCGTGAGCTCGGTCTGCGGCACCTCGCGCACCTTGCCGAACATCTCGCTAGACGATGCCTGATAGAAGCGGATCGTCTTGTCGACGAGCCGAATCGCCTCGAGCACGCGGGTGACACCGATGGCGTCGAACTCCGCCGTCAAGACCGGCTGCGCCCACGAGGTCGGAACGAACGACTGGGCGGCCAGGTTGTAGAGCTCCTGCGGACGGATGTCGGCGAGGACCGTGATCAGGGACATCGGATCGAGCAGATCGGCCTGGACGAGCGTGAGGCGATCACGGAACGGCTCGATACGCTCGAAGTTCTCGGTGCTGGAGCGGCGCACCATGCCGAACACTTCGTAGCCCTTGCTCAGCAGAAACTCGGCCAGGTACGAGCCGTCTTGACCGGTGATGCCGGTGATGAGCGCGCGTTTCACGTCTGATCCTCCTGTCCGCCGGCGCCGCGCAGGCGTTGCCCGTACATGCGCTCGTAGTAGTCGAGATAGGCGCCGCTCTTCACGGCTTCCCACCAGCTGCGATGCGACCGATACCACTCGATGGTGTCGCGGAGGCCGCGCGCGAACTCGCGCTGCGGCTTCCAGCCGAGCTCGCGCTCGATCTTGCGTGCGTCGATGGCGTAGCGCCGGTCGTGGCCGAGGCGGTCGGTCACGTGCCGCACCAAGCTCGCCGGCTTGCCCAGGGCCTCGAGGATGAGCGCCGCGATCTCGACGTTCTCCCGCTCGTTCCCGCCGCCGAGGTTGTAGACCTCGCCGAGCTTCCCTTCGCGCAGGACCAGGTCTACGCCACGACAGTGGTCCTCGACGTGGATCCAATCGCGGACCTGCCGGCCGTCGCCGTAGAGGGGGAGCGGCTGGTCGGCGAGCGCGTTCGTGACGAAGAGGGGAATCAGCTTCTCCGGAAATTGGTAGGGGCCGTAGTTGTTGGAGCACCGCGTGGTCAGCGCGGGGAAGCCGTGCGTGTGATGCGCGGCCCGTACCAGGAGATCCGCCGCGGCCTTGCTCGCGGCATATGGGCTGTTCGGCGCGAGCGGGGTCTCCTCGCTGAAGGCGCCCGTCGGGCCGAGGCTTCCGTAGACCTCGTCGGTCGAGACCTGCAGGAAACGGCCGATGCCGTGCGCTCGGGCCGCGTCCAATAGGACCTGCGTACCGACGACGTTGGTCGCCAGAAACGCGCCGGCGTCGGCAATCGAACGGTCGACGTGCGACTCGGCGGCGAAATTCACGATCGCGTCGACGCCGTCGCCGATCGCGGCCGTGACCGCCTCCCGGTCCGCGATGTCACCCCGCACGAAACGATGCCGTGAATCGTCGAGCACGGGCTCGAGGTTGGCGAGGTTCCCGGCATAGGTGAGCAGATCGAGCGTGACGATCGCGTCGTTCGGGTGCGTCGCCAGGACGTGCTGCACGTAGTTGGCGCCGATGAAACCGGCGCCGCCGGTCACGAGCAGCTTCATGGTCGGCGGTCCTCTTGGATCATCGCGTTTTTCCTCGTCTTCTTCACGCGTGGCGCGTCGATCTTGTTGGCCCCCGTCTTCACCACCAAGTTACCGGCCAGGTGCAACGCCTCACCGCGTCGGGAAGGCGTCGGGGGGCGGATCACGTCGAACACCCGGGCATCGTACATGCAGATGCCCGTGACGGCATACCGGCTCTTCGGGCGCCGCGGCTTCCCGCGTTGATCATTCGCCGATCGAAGATGGTTCCCTTCATTCGCCCATGAACCCGTGGACGGGGGCCGCGATCGCGCCGAGCGACTGCCGGAAGGGCTCTTTCCCGAACTGCGCGAGCCCGACCAACGACACCAGGAGACGCACCTCGGTCTCGTCCGGGTTGACCTTGTCGGAGATGCCGAGATCGACGACCCAGCACTCCTGATTGGAGATCAGCCGGAGACCGTAGCGATGCTCGAGGAAACGTCCGCTGCGATTGTCGTACCGTGCTTCGTAGGCGCCATAGAGTTGCTTCAAGATTCGCACGAGCATGCTGCCATTGATCTCCTCGACGGCCTGGTTGGCGACGAATCGATAGCCGATGCCGACTCGCGTTCGTCCGCGCAAGGCCTGCAAGCCGAAATCCTCGTCGAAGGTCCGCGGGTCCGTCAAAAACAACCCCACGGTCGCACTCTTGGGGCCGTCACCGGTGACACTGTAGTCGGTCCGGCCCTCGAAGCTGAAAAACGGCGACGGCGTGAGCCGGAGCGCCACCGACAGGTCGGAGGCGCGGCTGCCCGGACCCCGCAGCACTTCGTTGGTGTCCGGGTCGACGTCGTCGATGAAATCCCCGAGCTTGTTGGCGACGTCGTAGCTCTGGAAGAGCGAGAAGCGCGCGAGCTCGCGGATCCCGCCCGACGCGGGGGCCGTCGGGATCGCTTCGAGCTCGGACGCGAACGAGTCCTCGCGCCGTTCGTCGTCGAGCGACGACAGGCCGCCCGATTTCGCGTCGCCCGTGCCGTGGCCGGACGAGTGCTTCCCTTTTCGGACGTCGGCGTCGGACGGCATGTCGCCGGCGAAGCGACCGAGGAGCCGGCTCGTGATGCCGTACGTGAAGACGCTCCGCTGATTGATGCGATCGACGTCGTCGTAGAGCGGGAGCGCGGCTTGCCGGGTATCGGTGCGCGGCACGAAGAGGTAGCCGAGCTCCGGCTCGATCGTGTGCTTCAGGCGCGTCATGCCGAGGTGCTGGAACGGGTAGACGCGCGCGAACGACGTCCCGACGTCGCCGCGAAGATAGTAGAGCTCGCGGGTCGCGCTGTCGTCGAGCGCGGGCAGGATGCTCGGCGGTTGACTGCCCGGGTCGGCGGGGTTCGTGTTGACCTGCGTCGGCACGCTCGTGTCCTCGAGACGATAGGCGGTCTCTCGCAACCCGCCGCGGAACGAGCCGTACGCGTACGGGCCGACGCGGAACGGCACCTCGAGCTCGGGACGCAGGTCGATGCGCTGCCCGTCGTAGCCGCGGTCGCGCTGATAGTTGACGCCCTCGCCGGCGAAATGCAGCAAAAGCCGATCGTCGAAGAAGCGCGATTGCGTCTGGGCCTCGATCCGCGGTGGGGCCTGGAAGACATAGCGGTCGGGATTGATGAAATCCTGGTACCAGGTGCCGGTCGCGAGCAGCAGGCCGTCGCGGAAGGTGCGCTCGACGCCGACGCGCGAGCGCTCGAAGCGGCGCGTCCGCAGCGCGACGTCGACCCCGGGATTGAACGTGAAGACGTTGATCTCACGCAAGAAGAGGTCGTCGCTCACGCGCAGGACGTCGGCGAAACCCCGGAACCCATAGGGCAGCCACTGGTCGTGCGTCATGCCGGCGCTCCAACGGTTCACCGGAATGTTGGGATCGGCAATCCGCGAGTTGACGATGTCGCGCGAGCTCGCGCCGCGGATCTGCTCGTTGAAGTACGAGCCGCTGACCTCGCCGAGCGTGTTGGGACTGAGCGCGTACCGGTACTCGGCGAGCGCGCCGATCCGGGCCTCGGTTTCGAGGTCCACCGACACCGTCGCGTCGTGGCTCTTGTTGATGTTGACGTAGAACGGCTGCTCGATCTGGAACCCCCGGCGGTCGGAGAAGCCGAAGCGCGGGAAGAGGAATCCGGTCTGACGCTCGCGCTGCACCGGGAAGATTCCGTAGGGCACGTAGAGAATCGGCACGTTCTTGACGGCGAAGGTTCCGCCCTGCACACGACCGTAGCCCGCGAGGTCGAGGTTGACGCGTTGACCGCGGATGCTCCAGCTCGGCGACTCGTCGCGCTTGCAGACGCAGGTGGTGAAGCTTCCGTTCGTGACGGTGTAGGCCTGGCCGACTTGCTTCTCGAAGCGCTCGCCCGTCAGACGATAGCGATTGGCGTTCAGGAACACCGAGCCTTGGTCCATGGCGCCGGTTTCCTGCACGAGGTCGAGCGTGAGCACGTCGGCCGAGAGCGTCCCTTGCGGGTCGACGACGACCACGTTGCCGGTGGCATCGGCCACCTGACTCGTGCGGTGCACCTTCACGGTGTCGGCGGTCAGCACCATGTCGCCGCGCGTGATCTTGACCGCGCCGCGCGCCGTGATCACGTCGGCGCGTTGATCGTACTCGATGTGCTCGGCGTCGATCGTGACCTCGCCGGCCTTGGCGTCGTCGCCGAGGTGCGCGAGCCCAGGGATGCCCTCGCGCGCCGCGACCGGGCGCACCGCGACCGCCACCAGCAACAGCGCACAGACGACCCCCCGGCCGCGGGTCAGCATCGTCCCGCGAGGTGCGCCGCCGCCCGCTCGCGCGCCGCATCGGCGGCGAGCATGGGG
>CAZWAX010000184.1:0-11047 GCA_964631985.1 uncultured Polyangiaceae bacterium
GGCCTGCTTCGCCTTATCGCACTTGGCGAGCGCGGCGAGGCGCCCGTCGGCGAGCTTCGCGGCCCCGCGCAGCACGGCCTGCCGGCACGCGAGGGCCGGATCGGACGCGGCCGCCGCTGCTGCGGCGCCCGCCAGGATCGTCACGAACGCCAGCCCTGCCATCGCCCGTCTCCGCATGGTTCTCCTCATGGTCCTGCCACGAAGACGACGTCGAAGGGCGGGAGGCCGGTGTCGATCGGCGCCGGCGCCAGCTCGACGTCGTCGGCGATGGTGAAGCGCCGCACCCCGGGACGCCGGAGCGTGCGGTCGGTGAGATAGAGCGTCGCGCGGTCGGGGCCGAGCTCGATGTCGACCAGGAACTCGTCGGCGGCCGCCAGGGTCGCGACCACCTGGCGCGTCGTCGGGTCGAAGCGCACGACCCGGCTCCGCGCCGTCGCATCGAGCACGATCGCGTACGCGTGGTGGTCGTCGACGATGACGACGTCGCTGACGTTGCCGCCGAGATCCTGCTCGGTGACGAAAAAGCCCTCGGCCGTGAGCGTCGCCGGGTCGATGCGTTCGAGGCCGCCGTCGTCGACGCGCCCGAACTCGCCGACCTCGGTGAGCACGATCCTGCCCGTCACGGGATCGGGCGCGAGACCCGCCGACTCGGCGAAGGGATTCGTGCCGGTCAGCTCGATCGCTCCGACCACCGCGTCGGTCGCGACGTCGATGACGGCGATGACGCTGCGCTCGCTCGGGCGGAAGAAGTTCCGGCGGTCGAGCAGCTGCAGCGTCACGAAGAGCCGCCCCCCGATCACGACCGCCTGGTCCATCTCGGGGAGACCGTCGCGGTCGGCGAAGGCGGCGAGGTCGATCTCGCCGCGCACGAACCCGGCGCAGTCGGGGCCGGTCGTCGGGTCGACGATCAGGAGCGTGCTCCGCTCGTAGCGCGTCACGTAGGCCTTGTCGGGCGCAGCGAACGCGATGTCGTGCGGGTTCGAGCCGTTGTCGACCGAGCATTGCCAGCGCGTCGCGTAGCCGGCGGCCGGGTCGATCGCCTGGATGTTGTCGCCGCCGAGGCGATTCACGACGTAGACGAGGCCGTCGTGGGCGCGCACCACCGCGTCGCTGTGGATGCGCTCGACGTTCCGCGCCACCGCCTCCGGCTGCAGCACCGGGAAGACCGCGAACGACCCGGTCTGGAAATCGCTCGTGACGACGAACGCGCTGGTCCCCTCGAGCGGCGGCGGCGTGTCGCCGGGCGTGCGGTCCTCGACGCCGCCGGAGCTGCACGCGGCGAGCGTCGCCGCGAGCAGCACCATCCAAAAGGGGGACACGTGTTCAACCATGGGGTGCCTCCCGGGCGCCGCCTTGCCACGCCCACCGCACGCTGCCGAAGAACGCGCGGCCCGGCAGCGGATAGCCGGCGACGTCCTCGACCTGGTTGTCGGTGAAGTTCCGGACCTCGAACGTGGCGACGAGCGGGACGCGCGCCAGCGCGTCGCTCCGGAGACGCCGGCCGAGCGCGGCCACGTCGGCCTCGAGGCCGAGCGTGTGGATGGCGCGTGCGTTCACCACCAGGAAGTTCGCCTGGTCGAGGAAGTTCTCGGCGACGAAGCTCAGCTCGTAGAAGAGCCGGCCTTCGTCCCGACGAACCTCGGTGCGGTGGTAGAGGTCGTGGCGCGGCCGGCCCGGCAGCTGGTTGCCGTCGCGCGCCGGGATGCCGCTGTCGTCGCGCGCGTCCTGATAGGTGTAGTTCAGCGCCAGGCGGACGTGCTCGTAGAGATCGGCGCCGGCGGCGATCTCGGCGCCGACGGTCTGGGCGCGGTCGACGTTCCGATAGATCGAGGTGCGCTGCGAGTTCTGCACCAGCACGATCAGGTCGTCGATGGCGGAGACGAAGCCGACGGCCTCGAGGCGGAGGCGCGTCGCCGCTCCGAAGCGCTCGCGCGTCGCCACCACGCCGAAGTCGCCGTTGATGCCCGATTCGGGGTCGAGCTCGGGGTTGCCGAGGATGGCGCCGCGGTTGCCGAAGAGCTCGGTGAAGTTCGGGGCGCGTTCGGCGCGTCCGACGTTGCCCTTGAAGGCGACCCCCTCGACGACGTCGACGCGGAGCCCGAGCCGCGGCGTGACCAGGTCGCGGTCGCGGCTGCCGCTCGCGCGCTGGATCTGGCCGCCGGTCTCGACCGAGCCGCTGAAATCGTCGTGGAGGTGCTCCCAGCGGATCGTCGGTTGCACGAGCAGGCGGTCGGCGAAGAAGCCGATCGTGTCGCCCGCGGCCAGGTCGACGCGGACGCGGCTCTGGTCGGGACCGTTCGGATCCGCCGCCAGGGTGTCCTCGGGCGTGAACACCTGCCCGCCGACGTCGAGGCGCATCTCGAGCGCGTGGCGTCCGAGCTGCGTGGCGAGGTGGTTGTCGAGCGCGCCCGTATAGGTGCGGTTGTCGGTCGCGACGCTGCCGAGCCCGATCTCGCCGTCGACGTCGCGGTAGCGCTCGCGCTCGAAGACGAAGGAGCCGGTGGTGCTGAGGTCGATCGGCGAGCCGCCGAGACGCGCCTGTTCCCAGCGCACGTAGCTGAGACTACGGAGGTCACGGAGCGAGGCGTCGTCGGACTGGAAGGCGCCGATCCCGGGCACGCCCTGATGGTTGGCGAAGAATTCCGTCAGCCCGGTCACGGCGCCGTCGTGCGCGAGCGCGTACCGGATCTTGCCGAGCACCTCGACCGCGTCGAAGGCGTTGTTCTTGCGCGTCGTCTCGCGGTCGTCGTCGCGGTTCTGCAGCGTGCCGTTGTCGTCCTCGAAGGCGAAGTCGCCCGCGCTGCCGAGATAGGTCGCCGAGAGCAGCCCCGCGAGCGCGCCGCGCGCCGCCGAGCCCGCGGTGCTGACCTTGCGGGTGCCGAACGAGCCTCCACCCGCGAGCAGCGAGAACCGCGGCGCGGCATCGGGCGCTCGCGACACCAGATTGATCGCGCCCGCGAGCGCCGACGACGAGAGCGCGAGCGGCGACACGCCCCGGTAGACTTCCACCCGTTGAAGCTGGTCCAAGGGCAAGTCGGCGAGGTTCACGGTCTCGCTCCGCGCCCGGGTGAGCGCGACGCCGTCGAAGAAGACGCCCACCTGCCCGGCCGAGCTGCCGCGGATCGACACGGTCGCGAAGTCGCCGAGCCCGCCGTAGCGCCGCACCTGCACGCCGACGGTCTCGTCGAGCACGTCGGTGAGCGTGTCGAGCTCGGCCGGCTGATCGGCGATCGGCACGACGGTCGCGAAGGCGCTCTCGTCGCGCACGGCGGGCACGGGCTCGGGGGCGGCGCGCACCTCGATGGTGCTCAGCACGGCATCGTCGGCCCACGCTCCGGTCGTCGTCAGCACGCACGCCATCACGAGGAGCCTCGATCCGACCCGGGCTCTATTGAAAGTCGCAATCACCGGTCGCGCAGGGCGGGATCGCCGTCGGGAGATCGGAGGCGAGACGCAGGCAGAGCAGCACGTCGGCGGCGGTCAGCACGCGATCGTCGTCGGCGTCGCCGCACGAGCGGCCGTCGCACGGGGCGGCGCCGCACAGGTTCACGGCGTTCGGCAGCTGCGACACCGCCCGCAAGAGGAGCAAGATGTCGTTCGGCTTCACGCTGCCGTTGCCGTCCGCGTCGCAGCAGGCCGCACACGTGTTCTCGGAGTGGATCGCGACGACCGCGTCGAGATCGAAGCCCGACTTGCCCACTCCCGGCGTCGGGAAGTGGTTGCCGACGTCGTCGATGCTCGGGCCCGGGTCGGTGATCCGCAGATAGCGGACGCGCGCGAGCCCGATCGTCGCCAGATCGAACTGGTCGCCGCCCGAGACGGCGGGGTCGCGCGGGTCGAGCTGGTTCGTCTCGGCGTTGCTGACGACCGGCACCCGGCCGGCGAGGCCGCTCAGATCACTGCCCCCCGGGCCGTGGGGGAACTCGACGAAGTCGACCCCGTCCTCGCTCGCCGCGACGACGCCGACCTCGGTGAAGATCCCGAGCCCGGGGGCGTTGAAGGGATTCTCGAAAACGCTGAAGTCCGCCCCCGGTCCGTCGACGATGCGGTTGTCGGTGAACGCGAGCGTGATGCTGCCGCCGTTCCCGAGCGACACGACGTCGAGCGAGCCGGCGCCGGCCCCGAGACCGTAGGGCGCGCCGAGCACGACCTGCGGCAGGAGGTTCTCGGTCCCGCCCTCGCCCGCGTTGTAGCCGCCGTTCTGCCCGGCGCTGTAGCTCACGACGTCGTCCAGGCACGGGTCGGCACCGGCCGGCGACGGCACGAGGCTCGAGAGGGCGAAAACCACGGCGGCCATTCCGCCGCAGAGGCACGCGAAGGCATCGATCGACGTCGTCATGGCTCTCGCCCTCCCTTTCACACCGTCACGCGTCGGCTACGGCCGGCACTGGAGCGTCAGCGTGTCCTTGTCGCGGCGCTTGCCTGCCGCCGAGACGTCGAACACGATCGTCCGGCTCTTACCGTCGGCCGTGACCGGCACGACCGTCGTCCCGCTGCAGGTCGGTCCCGTGCTCGGGAGCGCCGCCGTCGCAGCAGCCCCGATCGCGGTTGCCGCCGCCGGGAGGCGTTTGCTGGTGACCGCGACCGCGTCGATGGCCACCGGCGTGCACTTCGGCGCGCGCGGGTCGGCGATCGAGAAGCAGGCGCCGACCCAGAAGACGCAGGCGCCGTTCGCGAGGCCGTCGCGATCGCAGGTCGGGTCGCCGTCGGTACACGTCCACCGCGTCTTCGGCTTCCCGGACGAGGAGCGCGTCGGCGCGCCGCCGAACGACTCGACCTGACACTCCTTGGAGCCCGCGCCGCCCGGCGTGAGCGCATCGACCGGCGTCAGCGTGTCGATGCGGGTGGTCCCGAAGTCGAGGACCATCACCTGCCGGCTCGGACCGTCGATCGTGAGGCCGCTCGAGAACCCGAAACCGGAGGCGATCTCGTCGACGGCGCCGCTCGGCGCGATGCTGACCACCGTCGAGCTCAGGAAGTCGTTCGTGAAGCCGCCGGTCACGAGCAGATTGCCGGCGGAGTCGACCGCCTGGTCGTACGCACCGCTCAGCCCGCTCGCGAGCGGACCCAGGGCGACACCGGCGAGCGAGTAGCGCAGGATGTTGCCGGCGAAGAAGGAATCGACGTTCCCGATCAGGAGCTCGCCGCCCGCGAGGGTCAGCGAGACACCGGAGGTGTAGTCGAGGCCGGTGACGAGGTTCGTCTGCACACCGCCCGAGATCCGGACGACGCGTCCGCTGCCTGGCCCCGCCGCGTCGCCGACCAGCACGTCGCCGCCCGGGAGCGGCAGCACGGCCTGCGCCGCCGGGATCGATCCGCTCGGGCGCATCGTCAGCGTTGCGGCGTCGATCGGGAACACCACCGCGCGCGGATTCGACAACGCGTAGACCGTGTCGCCGTGGGTTGCCCCCGGAAGCTCGCCCGCGTTGTCGGTGAAGAGCAGACGGTCGCCGACGGCGTCGTAGACGATCGCGCCGATCGCGTTCAGGTTCGAGACGATGGGCAGCACGGCTCCGTTCGGGTCGAGCCGGATGATCGACTGGTTGCCGACACCGAACGAACCTTGGCCGATCGCGAGCGAGGCCCCGACGACGGCGACGTCGGCGGCGTTCACGATCGGCAGGGGAATCGTACCGACGACGTAGGCCGGATCCGCGACGACCGCGGCCGGCACGGATCGGGCGCTCGCGACGACTAGCAGCGCGGACAGGATGCAGCGGACGAAACGGCGGGTCTCCATGAGGTCCTCCTCGACGCCACTTCCCGTGACGTCGCGTTGGGCCCTCGAGGCAGTGGCGCAGGATGCGGACGGCGACGCGACCCACGTACGGGTGCCGGCGCGCGTTCGAGGGAAGCAGCCGCAATCGGCCGCCCGCCGGACGCTCGACGTACCGCGATCGACCAGGCGTGATGCCCGCTCGCCGCTCGTTCGTGTTCTCGTTCGTAGTCCATGGCCCCCGCGCCCCTACTTTCCCGAGGGACGTTTGAGCAGAGATGCCTCGGGGGCTAGGTCTCCTGGCTCGTCGGCGACCTACTAACGCCGCCTTCCCACCCTCCGTAGAGAGCAGTGGCCTGCGTGCGCGTTCGTTCCGACTTACAGTGGCGGGAGCCGCGCCGGATTTACACCGGCTTCCCTTGTCAGCCCTTTTGGCGAGTCGGCAGCTACCAGAGGCGATCCGATCTCGCAAGGCATCGGCACCGCCCTCGGCGTGGAGCGACGGCGGTGCACTAGTCCGAACCGACGCCGCGGACGCCGAGGGAACGCGTCGACCCGCCGCGCTCGTGGTCGATCGCGCCGTCCCGCAGGTAGACGATGCGATCGGCATACGCCGCGGCGGCCGCATCGTGCGTCACCAGGAGCACGGTCACGCCGCCCTCGGCGACGCAGCGACGCAAGGTGACGAGCACCTCGAGGCTCGACTCCGAGTCGAGGCTGCCCGTCGGCTCGTCGGCCAGGATGATGGCGGGCTCGATCACGAGCGCGCGCGCGATCGCGACCCGCTGCATCTCGCCGCCCGAGAGCTCCTCGGGCAGATGCCCGGCACGCGCACCCAACCCTACGGTCGCGAGCGCGCGGGTCGCACGGGTGTGAGCGTCCCGTGCGCCGACGCCGGAGGCACGGAGCGGCAGCGCGACGTTCGCGAGCGCCGTGATGCTCGGCAGCAGGTTGAAGAGCTGGAACACGACGCCGATGCGGGTGCGCCGGAGGTCGGTGAGCGCGTCGTCACCGAGGCGCGCGAGCGCGAGCCCGTCGAGCAGGATCTCCCCCGCGCTCGGCGTGTCGAGGCCGGCGATGAGGTTCAGGAGCGTGCTCTTGCCGGAGCCGCTCGGCCCCATGAGCGCCAGGAGCTCGCCGCGCGCGATTGCGAGCGACAACCCGCGGAGCGCCACGACCTCGCGGCTCCCCTGCGGATGCCGCTTCCACACGTCGACGACCGTCACGGCAACGGCGCTGCTCATTCGACCCCCACGAGGTGCGTGAGGGGGGCGCGAGCCGACGCGCGCGCCGGCACGAGCGCGGCGAGCCCGGCCGTGACCGCCACGACCAACGGCGTCAGCAGCGCCATGTCCCACGGGAAGTCGAAGCGCAGCCGCCATCCCGAAATCATGCGCGCCGAATGCGTGACGATGATGCGCGCGATCGGCCAGCCCCAGAGGATCGCGAGCAGGCCCCCGCAGAGCCCGATCAAGGCAGCTTCGCTCGCGAGCATCGCCACCAACTGCCGCCGGTCGAGCGCCACCGTCCGCAAGAGCCCGATCTCGCGCCGGCGGTCGACGACTTCGGCGAGCAGGAAGTTGACGACGCCGATGGCGGCGACGCAGGCCGCGACCAGTTGGATGGCGTACGTCAGGACGAAAGCCGCATCGATGGCGGCCGCGGTCGTGCGCTTGAACTCCGCGGCGGTGAGGATGCTCACCGGCCGTGCCGTGCCGAGATCGGCAGCGATCCTGGCGCTGACGGCGTCGCTCGTGGCCCCCGGCGCGAGGTGCACGAGGAAGGTCGAGACCTGCGTGTCATGCCAGCGTTCGCGATAGACCTCGGTGTCGACCGACAGCGTGCCGACGTCGAGCGAGTATTCGAGGATGATCGCGCCGACGGTGAACGTGTGGCGCCCGGTCGGCGAGTCGAGCGCGATGCGGTCGCCGAGCCTGAGGCCGAGACGGAAGGCGAGGTTGTCGCTCACCAACACGGCCTCGCCGCGTTCGAAAGCGTCGATGTATCCGTCCATGTGCGCGAGCTCGGGGAACGGGCGTACGCGCAGCTGGCGGGCGCGCAGGGCCTTGAAGCCGACCATCCGGCCGTCGAGCTCGGCGAGGGTGATCCGGACGGGCGAGATGTCGGCGATCCCGGGAATCTTCGCGAGCGCAGCCTCGAGCGCAAGCGGCAGCGTCGGCGCTGCCGGCAGGGGCAGCTCCGGTGTCGCGCCGACGAAGAGGTCGGCCGCGAGCGTCTGGTCCATCCACGTGAGGATCGTCCCGCTCAAGCTCCGCACGAAGGCGGTCACACAGAGCACGAACGCGAAGGCTGCCATCAGCGCACCGAGCGTGCCGCGGCAGCGGACGGGGTCACGTGCGAGGTGCTCGGCCGCGAGCGCCATCGGGAGGCCGCGGCGGCTCCGGAGACGGCGGAGCGGCCCGACGACCACCCGCAAGAGCAGCGGCGCCAGCATCGCGTAGCCGACCGTCATGGCCGTCGAGCCGGCGCCGATCGCCGCGAGGTCGGCCCCGAGCGAGTCCCAGACCGTCGCCGACGCGAAGCACGCGCACGCGATGGCACACGCCGCGACCCCGAGAAGCACGGTGCGCGGATCGAGCGCCACGCGGCGACGCACGCCCGTGCTGCGGAGCTGCTCGACGACGTCGAGGCGCGCCGAGGCCAGGGCGGGTCCGAACGCCGCGACCAGGGCGCTGCCGACGCCGAGGAACACCGCCAGGCCGACGTCGGCGAGACCGAGCACGATCGTGGCCTGGTCGGCCCGGGTCCAGATGGCGCTCACGGCGGCCGTGACGACGTCGATCGCGAGGCGCGCCGCCCAGGTCGCGAGCCCGGCGCCGAGCACGCCGCCGAGCGCGCCGAACACGCCAGCTTCCACCAGGACGGCCGTCGCGACGACGGCGCGCCGGTACCCGAGCGCGCGCGCCACCGCGAGCGCACGGCGCCGCTGCAGGACGGCGGTCCGCATGGCGTGGTGCACGAGGAACGCCCCGACGGTGACGCCGAGAACGCTGGTGATCGCGAAGATCGTGCGGAGCCCGCCGAGGAGGCCCGACAGGCCGCTCAGGCGCTGGTGGGGGTCGCTGAGCGTGCCGGCGCCGGCGACCGTCTCCCGCACGCGGGCCAGCGTCGCGTCGCGGTCGGCGTCCGCGGCGAACAGCAGATCGATCTCGTCGACGCGATCCGCCCGCGCGAAGAGCCGCTGCGCCACCGGCAGATCGACGAGCCCGACCGCGCCGCCGAAGAGCGTCGCCGGGCCGACGGGGTCGAGCGTGCCGCGCATGACGAGACGGTCGACCCCCGTCGGGCCGGTGACGGCGATCGACCCGTCGAGCGCCGTCCCCGCGCGCGTCGCGAACGACGTCGAGAGCGCGATCGAGTCGGTCGCGTCGACGAAGCGGATCTCGTCGGCCAGATGCACGTGGCGGCGGGGAAACTGCCGCTCGCGGAGCGCCTGGTCGGCGAGGAGGTCGACGCCGAACACGGTGAGGATGCCGGCGGGCGTGGCGAGCGTCCCACGCACGAGCGCGGACACGCTCGCGACGCCCGGCACGGCGGCGAGCGGCTCGAGCAACGACTCGGGCACCCCGAGGTCCCCGTTGGTGAGCTGGAGGTCGGCGTGGCCGGCGATGGTCGCGAAGGCGTGGGCGAAGGATCGGAACGTCGCCCGGCTGACCAGCTGGATGGTCATCACCAGCTGCACCCCGAGCACGACGCCGACCAGGGTGAGCAGCGCGCGCAGCCGATGGCGACGGAGCGACGGCAGGGTGACGTCGCGGAGCAGCCAAAAGACGGCCCGCACGAGCGGTGCCCGTCCCCCGGGAGCCCTGGCGTCGATCACAGTGGTCGCTCCCACGTATCGCGATGCTACGCGGATCGGCGGCGCGGGCTCAAAGCTTCCGGTGCCGATTTTCTGCTTCGAACCGGCATAGATAGACTCGCCATATCGAGGCGCGGAAGCCGCCGGGGGCGGGGCGGCCGGCGGCACGGATAACCTCGCGCCGCGACGCGAATCAGGCTATGGGTGGCCCCCATGAAAACCGTTGCCAAGCCCGCTCGCGCCCCACAGGGTGGCCGCCGGGCCCTTGCCGAAGCCGCCCCGAAACACCCCCTCGCCGGTACCACGATGAGCAGCGCCGACACGATCGTGCAGGTCCTCGCCGACGAGGGAGTCGACACGATCTTCGGGTACAGCGGTGGGGCCATCCTCCCCACCTACGACGCCATTTTCCGTTACAACGCGAACCACACGCCCGAGGAAGAGATCCGGCTGATCGTCCCGGCCACCGAGCAGGGCGCAGGCTTCATGGCGGCGGGCTACGCGCGCTCGACCGGCAAGGTCGGGGTGTTCCTCGTGACGTCGGGTCCCGGTGCCACCAACTCCGTGACCCCGATTCGCGACTGCCAGGCCGACTCGATCCCCGTGATCCTCATCACCGGCCAGGTGCCGCGCGCAGCGATGGGCACCGACGCGTTCCAGGAGGCGCCGGTCTTCAACATCATGGCGGCCAGCGCCAAGCACGTCTTCCTGGTCACCGACGAAACCAAGATGGAAGAGACGATGCGGCGCGCGTTCGACATCGCGCGGAGCGGCCGCCCGGGTCCCGTCGTCATCGACGTCCCGAAGGACGTGCAGAACGCGATGAGCGTCTTCAAGGGCTCGGGGCTCCTGCCCGTCCGTGGCTATCAAGAGCGCATCGATGCGCTCGCCGAGACGCAGGTCTCGACCGCGGAGGCGGACGCGTTCTTCAAGATGCTCGGCAAAGCCGAGTGTCCCCTCCTCTACGTCGGTGGCGGCGTCATCAACGGCGAGGCGGCCCCCGAGACCCGCGCCTTCGCGGAACGCTTCGGCATCCCGGTCGTGACGACCCTCATGGGCATCGGCGCCGTCGACACCACCAGCGACCTCTCGCTGCAGATGCTCGGCATGCACGGCATGGCCTACGCCAACTACGCCGTCGAGGACTGCGACTTCCTCTTCGCGATCGGCGCGCGCTTCGACGATCGCGTCGCCGGCAAGGTGAAGGAGTTCGCGCCGCGCGCGAGGATCGCGCACCTCGACATCGACGCCTCCGAGATCGAGAAGGTGAAGCACGTCGACTGGGCGCACGTGGCCGACGCCAAACGCGGCCTGCCGCAACTGCAGAAAGCGGGCGCCGGGTTCAAGAAGGACTTTCGGCGCTGGCGCGAGCACGTCGCCACCCTCAAGAAGCAACACGCCCTCGCCTACGACACCGAGTCGCCGATGATCCAGGCCGAGTACGTCCTGCAGCAGCTGAACGAGATCACCAAGGGCGAGGCGATCGTCACGACCGGCGTCGGCCAGCACCA
>CAZWAX010000185.1:0-6152 GCA_964631985.1 uncultured Polyangiaceae bacterium
CGTCGCGGACCACCGGTCCGGCCGCGATGGCGTCGAGGTCGCGATAGTTCGATTCCCCGTGCACGCCGAAGTAGTGGTCGGCGATGTTGCGGCCGCCGATGATCGCCATGGCATTGTCGGCGACGAAGATCTTGTTGTGCGAGCGCCGGTTGATGCGTGAGAGGTCGCCGAAGATATCGCCCACGCGGTTGCGGTCGCGAAACGGGTTGAACGCCCGGATCTGGATGTTGGGATGACCCGTGAGCCGGGCGAGGACGCTGTCGCGATCGACGATGCTGATGTCGTCGAGGAGGAGGCGGACGCGCACGCCGCGCTCCGCGGCCCGCACCACCCGCTCGCCGAGCAGGCCGCCGCTGATGTCGGCATCCCAGATGTAGTACTGAAGGTCGAGCGACTGCTCGGCCAGGTCCACCATCGCGAGGCGGCCTTCGAGGGCGAGGCGCGCCGAGCGAATGTAGATGATGCCGGACTGGCCGGGGTGTTTGGCCGCCGCCGTCTCGAAGAGCGTGCCGAGCCTCGTCGTGCGGCGGACCTGCAACGCGTGCGACTCCGGCCGGGGAACGTTCAGGTCGTAGTTCGAGCACGCGGACGCCATCACCAGCGCCAGCAAGGTCGCGGCCCCGCGTCGCCGCGTGGAGGAGCGATCAGGAGGACGCACGTGGTCTCCGGTCCCGTGGCGTCGGATTGCCGGAGCCTCGCCCGACCCGATGGCGCGGTCGCGCGTGGCCTCGGCCCCCCGACGTTCAGTGCTCACGCGTTCCGATCAGTCGAATCCCCAGACCTTGAGCGTCGCCGTCGGCGCGTTGTTGAGGATTTTGTACTGGACGGTGACTCCCGTGAGGCGACCCTTCCGTCCCGGCGCGTCCTTCGGGGCCGTCTGGCCTCCCGCCTTGATGACGCCGATGTCCGTGACGGTATCGTCCGGCCGGTTGTCCCAGCCGAGGACGAGCTTCGTGATCTCGACGTCGCCACCCTCGACGGAGAGCTTCACCTGCTTCACGTCCTTCGCCCACCGACCCCCTTCGCTCTTGATCTCCACGCTCGGGTCGGCGGTCTTGAGGACTCTCTCGCTGAGCACGAACCACTCGTCGGCGGCGCTGCTGACGACGGCTCCCATGAGGACGACGGACACGACGGAAAGAGCAGCCACCAGGTATCGTACCTTCATCGGTCTCTCACCTTCCTGATCTCCGTCTCCCGGAGATCGGCTGTCTATGCTTGCTCCCATTCGCCTTCGCCTCTCGGACACCCCTCCTCTTTCAAGTCCTAGTCCCATGCGCATGCCCCGGCAAGGATTCCGGTCCGATGGCGGCGTGGTCCGACCCGGGTATAGAGGGAGGCCATGAGGTCGAGCGCCGCCGGACTTCGCTCCGACCTGGTCGCCGGTCTCACCGCCGCGGCGGTCGTGCTGCCCAAGGGCATGGCCTACGCGACGGTGGCGGGTCTTCCGGTCGCCGTCGGTCTCTACACCGCCTTCGTCCCGATGATCGTCTACGCGCTCCTCGGGTCCTCGGCGGTCTTGAGCGTCAGCTCCACGACGACCCTCGGCATCCTAACCGGCGCGCAGCTCGGGCTGGCGGTGCCGGACGGCGACCCGGCGAGGCTGATCACGGTCCTCGCCACGCTGACCTCGTTGGTGGGCGTTTTGCTGCTGCTGGCGACGGTGCTGCGTCTCGGGTTCGTCGCCAACTTCATTTCCACTCCCGTCCTGACGGGTTTCAAAGCGGGTGTCGGCCTGGTGATCGTGCTCGATCAGGTGCCGAAGCTGCTGGGAATCCACATCGCGAAGGCGGGATTCTTCCGCGACGTCCTGAGCGTCGCCCACCACGTGCCGGAGACCTCGCTGCTCACGCTGGCCGTGGCCGTCGCGACGCTGCTCGTGCTGATCGGCATGGAGCGCCTGTGGCCGCACTCGCCGGCGCCGCTGGTCGCGGTCGGCGGCGGTATCGCCGCGTCGTGGTACTTCGGGCTCGCGGCTGTGGGGGTTGCGACGGTCGGGCTGATTCCCCAGGGGCTCCCGTCGCTCGCGCTGCCGGACCTGACGCTGGTCGAGCAGCTGCTGCCGGGCGCGCTCGGCATCGCGCTCATGAGCTTCACCGAGTCGATCGCGGCCGGGCGCGCCTTCGCCGACCCCGCGGAGCCGCCGATCAGCGCCGACCGTGAGCTGATCGCGACGGGAGCGGCCAACCTCGGCGGCGCGTTCTTCGGCGCGATGCCGGCGGGTGGCGGCACCTCGCAGACGGCGGTCGTGCGCGCGGCCGGCGGTCGGTCGCAGGCGGCGTCGCTGGTGACGGCGAGCACCGCGGTCGCGACCATGCTGCTGCTGGCCCCCGTGCTGGGTCTGCTGCCGTACGCCACGCTGGCGGCGGTCGTCATCGTCTACTCGGTCGGACTGATTCAGCCCGGGGAGTTTCGCGCCATCCGCACGGTGCGTTCGATGGAGTTCCGCTGGGCGCTGATCGCCTGCCTCGGCGTCCTGGTGTTCGGCACGCTCCGCGGCATCGTGGTCGCGATCATCGTGTCGCTGATCGGTCTCTCCAGTCAGACCGCCCGCCCGCGCGTCTCGGTCATCGGCCGCAAGCGCGGTGCCGACGTGCTGCGGCCGCTCTCGCCCGAGCACCCGGATGACGAGACTTTCGAAGGCCTGCTGATCGTGCGCCCGGAGGGCCGCCTCTTCTTCGTCAACGTGCAGGACGTGGCGGATCAGATCGCCGCCCTCGTGAAGCAATACGCGCCGCGCGTGCTGGCGATCGACCTCAGCCGGGTCCCCGACATCGAGTACTCGGCGCTCCAGATGCTCATGGAGCGCGAGCGACGCGCGTCCGAGCGCGGGGACACGGTCTGGCTCGTGGGGATGAACCCCGGCGTGCTCGAGGTCGTGCGCAAAGCCGGGCTCGCCGACCGCCTCGGCCGCGACCGCCTGCTGTTCAACGCCCGCGCCGCGATCGCTCGCTATCAGGCGCTGCAGAACGCGACCGGCGGAACGACGGCGCCCGCCGCGTCGTGACGCGCCCGGCCCGCGCCTCCCAGAAGCGCCTACGCCGCGACCTGGTGAGAGAAGAACGGAGGTTCGTAGTGGATTGTCGCCGCATTGTGACGGTGTGTTCCGTGTTTGCAGCTGGCGCGCTCGTCGGAGCGGCCATACCGGTCCTGAGCCATTCGGCCGGCTCGAAGGTCACCAACCTGCTGACCGCCGCGCTGTCGACGGAGTTCACGCCCGAACGCGAGGTTCTCATCGACCTTGTCGAGATCCCTCCGAACCAGAAGCTCGACTGGCATTGGCACCCCGGAGAGGAGTTTCACTACTACCTGGAAGGTGATTCCGTCATTGAATTGGGCAACGCGCCACCGATCATCGGCAAGCCCGGCACCGTCGGGCATGTCGCGTTCAGACAGCGCCACCAAGCGACCGCTGGGGAGAAGGGCGCGAAGATCATCGTGTTTCGCGTCCACACCAAGGGAGCACCTTGGCGCTATCTGGACGAGACGAAGGATCGCAAAGGCGAAAATTGAGCTCGGATCGATCAACTGCGTGCGATCGTGATCATGGTGGGCGACTCTGGTGCTCTGCGTTGGGCCGCCCTACGTGAGCCATCCCGAGCGTGGTAGGTACCCGCTCCGATTCGCTTCGACCGCGGCCTCCGCGCGCGACCGTCTGCGCTTCTGCGCGGACTCTACGACGACCGCGACGTCACTAGCTCAGAAACTTCTGAGATCGGCGACCCGCGCCCGGAGCCGGCGCCGCTTGACCCGGCCGATCAGCCGTTCATCGGCCGTGATCAACGTGGCCCGTTCACGCTCCGCGAGCGCGAGATAGACGCAATCGTACACCGGATGCGCCAACTGCTGCGCCAGCGCGAGCGCGCGCCCGAGCAACGGCTGCGCTGGACAGATGACGATGCCACTTTCCGCGAGCACACCGAGTGCCCGACCAGCCTCGGTCGCCGAAAGCTCCCGTCGGAGCGTCTTCTTCCACAAGGTATTGGCGGCCTCGATCATGAGCAGATCGGGAGCCATCAGGATCTCATCGCTCCCGAGCAGGCGATCGGCCTGGTCGCTCAGAACCTCCGGCACGACCCACTTGACCGCCACGCTCGCATCGACGACCCACGTCACCGTTCGCGATCCTGACGAACCAGGACGGTGCTGTCGCTGTGTTTACGCCCAGCGAGGGCGCGGCGCATGGCGCTTGCCCGGCGCCGCACCTCCGCGCGACCCTCGTGTGCCGCTTCCGTGATGATGTCGCGGAGCTCGCGCTCGAGCGAGGTCTTCTTCCGCGCCGCGCGCGCCCTGAGGCGCGCGATGGCCGCGTCGTCGATGTTCCGAATGAGCACTTGTGCCATTGGCTCCCTCCGCTGATATCATGACGATATCGTTCATGCGGTCGCCAGTAAAGGCAACTCATTTCTTCGGAGGGCCCGGGTTAGCGACTAGTCACGAGGGTCTCGCGGCGACCCGCCGATAGTCTCCGACGGGGTCGCCAGGGGCTCGCTGAAGACGAGATCCGACGAGTGGGTCGATGAAGCGGCTCGGCGTGTTCTGCGCGCCGGCTTGGCTGCGGCAGCAGTCGAAACATCCGTCTTGGGAGAGCGCCGCGTTGCACGGGGTCTCTTCGCGGCGGCGGCCGCTCTTTCCTCGGCGCTGGCGACTGCTGCCCGCAACGCCGCCACTTCCTTGCGCGCGGTCTTGGCCGCCTTGCGGGCGAGCCGGAAGCCCTTCTTGGCGGCCTTGAGCGCCGCTTTGGCATCGCGGGCCTTGGTTTTGGCGCTGGCAGCTTTGCGGACGGCTGCTTCCAGGCGCGCGCTCGTGGGGGTGGCTTCGACCGAGGGTGACGAGGGCTTCGCGGGGGCTTTTTTTGCGACGGGCATTTTCCTGGGCTCCTTTGCTCCAGCGCTCTGAGCGGGACGAGTCGCGGGAGCTTCGTCCGTGCCGTGGATCAAGAAGTCTCGCGCCGCGGATACCACGTATGCGAACGGTGCCAAGATCGAAGGCTGTCGCCACGGGATCAGTCTGAACACGCGGGCTGGTTGCCTGGTGTTCGGCTGATCGATGAGAGGGAGAAGCGCGCTTCCGGGTGGTTGTTCGGAGGTCATGGGCCCTTTCCCGCGGGGTCGGTCGCCTTCCCGATGGTGGCGACGATCCTCGTCTTGTGGGGTCGCAGCGTCATGCGAACGTTTCTCAGGCTTTGGGCGGCAAAAGATAGAGGGTGATGGCGAAGATCAAGTAGACCGCCAGCACCAGTACCCCGCTGAACCACGCGGTCCGGCTGCCGTTACAGATCATCGACGCCGTGACGGTCGCGAACAGCATCATCACTACGGCACCGGGCCAGAACTGCAGGCTCATCGGCGACGGCCCGACGACGTAGCTCAGGAGCACGAGCACCGGCGCCACGAAGAGCGCGATCTGCGCAGCGCTCCCGAGCGCGATGCCGATGCTGAGGTCCAGGCGGTCCTTGCGCGCGGCCGAGAAGGCCGACGCCATCTCCGCGGCGCCGCCCACCAGGGCCACGACGATGAAGCCGACGAACGCCTGGCTCATCCCGAGCTCCAGGGCGGCGCCCTGCACCGACGCGACGAAGACCTCGCTGATCAGCGCCACCACCACCGTCACGACGGCGAGGGTCGTGAGCGCGATGCCGATCGGCCAGGGTGCGTCCTCCTCTTCCGCGTGGCTCACGGCGCCGAAGAACTCACGATGCGTCTTGAGCGAGAAGAGCAGTCCGAGGGCGTAGGTAGCGATCAGCAGCGCCGCCAGACACACGCTGAGCGTCTGCGTGAAGGCCGCGGTTTCCGGCGACTCGACCCCGCGCACCGCCGACGGCACCAGAAGCCCGATCGTCGCCAGGAGGAGCTGGCTCGCCTGCAAGCGCGCGTTGGCCGGGTTGAACTCCTGCGCATGGTGCTTGAGCCCGCCCAGCAGGAAGGACGCGCCCAACATGAAGAGCGTATTGGCGACGATCGCGCCGGCGATGGACGCCTTCACGAGCATGTACTGCCCGGCGCGGAGGGCGGTCACCGCGATCACGAGCTCGGTCAGATTGCCGAGCGTCGCGTTGAGCAGTCCGCCGACCGTGTCGCCCGTCTTGGCCGCCACGGACTCCGTGGCGTGGCTGAGCAGCGCCGCCAGCGGCACGATGGCGAGGACGGAGA
>CAZWAX010000185.1:6162-11042 GCA_964631985.1 uncultured Polyangiaceae bacterium
GGACCGTATGGGCTCGCCCGGGCGCCGTGGGGTGCAGGATCCGCCCAGCCGGTGGGACGTCGGCGAGGCGGGAGAGCGCGAAGAGCAGCGTGTGGGCTTCGGGCGCGAGCACCTCGCCGATGAAGACGACGGGACCGAACGCCAGCAGCCAGAGCAAGGGCGTGTGACGAATCTCGTCGAGTAGTACGGGCATGGGTCCTAGCCTCCGAGCGCGATCGTGATGAGGACGAGCGTCACGCCGACGAGCGTCAGGCCGGCGGCGATGCGGATCGCGTGGCCGCCGACGACCCGGCCCCACCACGCCCCCAGCAGGAAGAGCAGCGTCAACGCGATCAGGTGGGACAGCCGGACGGCGAGACTCGGGTCCGCGACGAGCAGATAGGGTACGACGATGGGAAAGGTGGCGAGCACGATCACCAGCGCCGCGGCCACCCCGCCGAGCACGTCGCTCTGGAGGAGCCGGGGCGGGGCGGGTCGTTCGCGTCGGAGGATCGTCAGGATCCAGCGATGGAGCCGGCCGCGTTCCTCCGCGGTGGTGAGATCGAGCAGCGGTCCGTCGAGCTCGGCGGCGATCCGCCGCAGCGCCGCCTCGTCGTCGGGCGCCCGCCCGACCTCGCGAAAGAGGCGGGCCTTGCGGCCGCGCTCGAACAGCGCCGTGAGGACGTACATGACGCCGTCGACGATGGCCCAGGCGAGGTTGCAGCCGAAGATGCCGATGAAGAGCGCGCGGTTGTCCGCCTCCTCGTGGCCGAGCCGCACCGCACCGGTGAATCCGAGTGCCATGATGAGGCCGAAGAGGATCTCGCCCAATCGGTCGGCGGGATCCAGGTAGCGATCGACGAAGTCACGCATCGGCAGCACACCTCACAGCGTGACGTGGGTCCGGACGGCGAACACTCCGGCCGTGTCGGCGCCGGGCAAGGCGGACTCGATCACCTGGGCGTCGAGGGTGACGTGCAGCCACGGTACCAGGGCGACGTTGTAGAAGAGCTCGCCGCCGATCTCTGTGCCGACGCCGAGGCCGCGCAGCAGGTCTTCGTCGCTCATGCCGAGGGAGAACACGCCGAGCCCCCAGCGATCGTGCGGACGACCGGGGAGCAGGCCGATGCCGGCCAGCCCGCCAGCCGCGGTCCAGCGCACGGGGTTCGGATCGCCGTCCGACAATCCGGCCCGCAGGAAGACGCCGACGCCGCCCTCGCCGTCGCCGTGGAGATATTGGTGGGCGTTGTAATAGAGCGCCCAGCTGTCGGCGCGGGTGGTCGGGACCGGCCGGCCGCGCAGCACGTTGGCCAGGACCCTCCGCGGGTTGGCGGCGATGTCTGCGCGCCGCGCGTCGATGCCGTAGAGCGCCCCGAACGTCTGCGCCCCCTCCCGTTCCGCGAGCGCGTGGAGCACCGTCCATTCGGTCGAGAACGTGGTGCCGTGGGGCTCGAAGGGATTCTCCCCCGCGGTTTCCGAGGTCCCGAAGACCGAGAACGAGCCGGAGATGCGTTCGTGCGGCTCGGCCGCGATCCCGCCGCCGAGCGAGACGTTCGGCACGGTCGCGTCCTCGACCAGCGAGTAGAGCAGCGCGCTGTTCAGGAAGTGCGCGTTGGAAAGAGCGGAGCCGGCGAGCTCGTTGGCGTCGCCCTCGGCCGTGTTCATGAGGCCAGCGAAGACGGAGAAGCGTGCGCCGAGGCTCTGCGTGTAGGTGAGCGCCGAGAGCGCCAGGGCCTCCTCGTCGAAGCGATCGACCACGTTGGGAAAGAGCGCGTCGTTGTCGACGGCCGAGACGCTGCCGGCGCGCTGCAGCACCGAGCGCCCGGTTCGGCCCTCGAGCCGAACGTCGAACGTGCCGCCCTGCCACCATCCCACCGCGCCGGTGTCGAGCGCGAGCGTGAGCGTGCCGGAGAAGTCGTTCCCGGTGTCGTCCTCGTCCGACACCCGCTCGAACCCCGGGCCGTCGAACCCGCCGCTCGCCACGCCCTGAAAGGTGTAGGTGGCGTCGAGGCCGACGGTGAGCCCCTCGGCGGCCAACCGATCGCGGACGCGGCCCCAGTCGCCGGTGAGCGTGGCACGCGACCAAAGACCGCCTCGAAAGGAGGGAAGCTCCGCCGGCTCCTCGGCTGCCGCCGGCGAATACGTCACGAGCAGCACGCACGCCAGCGACGCGTACGGCCATCGCAGGCGTCGTCGTCGTGTCGGCACGTTCCGGTCTCTCAGCCGCCGCGCACCAGCACCCGCTTCGCGGCCGCGAGCTCCTTCCGCTTCTCGTCGCTCACGGCCGGATACTCGAGCCCGAGCGAGGCGAGGGCGTCGATCACCGCGGCCGCCACCACGACGCGCGTGAACCACTTGTTGTCGGCCGGGACGACGTACCACGGCGCCTCCGGGGTGGCGGTGCGCCGGATCGTGTCCTCGTAGGCCTCCATGTAGGCCTTCCAGTGGGCGCGCTCCTTGGCGTCGGTCGGCGAGAACTTCCAGTTCTTCTCGGGGTTCTCGATGCGCTCGAGGAAACGCCGCTTCTGCTCGTCGCGCGAGACGTGCAGGAAGAACTTGCGGATCACGGTGCCGTTGCGGGCCAGATAGCGCTCGAAGGAGACGATGTCCTCGGCGCGCTCCTTCCAGATCTTCTTGGTGACGAGCGGCCGCGGGATCTTCTGGTGCGCCAGGAGCTCCGGGTGGACGCGCACCACCAGCGTCTCCTCGTAGTAGCTGCGGTTGAAGATGCCGATGCGGCCCCGCTCCGGCACGTTGCGCGAGCAGCGCCACAGGTAGTCGTGGTCGAGCTCTTCGCTGGTCGGCGCTTTGAACGAGTACACCTGGCAGCCCTGCGGGTTCACGCCCGACATCACGTGCTTGATGGCGCCGTCCTTCCCGGCGGCGTCCATCGCCTGGAAGATCAGCAGCAGGGACCACCGGTCCTGCGCGTACAGACGGTCCTGGAACTCCGCGAGCGCGTCGATGCCCAGCTGGAGGGCTTCCTTGGCGCGCGGTTTGGCCTCGGAGCTGAGGCCGGCGGTGTCGCCCGGGTCGATGTCGGCGAGACGGAAGTCCTTGCCGCGGGTCACGCAGTACGGCTTCGCGAGCGCGTGGGCGCGCTTCATCAGCTGCTTGGTGGTCATTTCCATGACGAGGTCCTTTCGACGTGTCAGCGCCAGCGCGCGACCAGGCGCGCACGGCGCACGATCGCGAAGCGTGTGATGACCGAGTCGCGGCGGTCGGACGCCGCGATGCTGGTGAGGTCGTTGAGGCCGCCGTAGCGGGCATGTCCACCGACGAGGGCACGCAGGCGTCCGCCCTTCAGCACCTGGTAGCCGTCGAGGTGGGTCCACTGCTGCTGCTGCCCGAAGCCGTGCTCGCGGCCGAAGCGCGTGTAGACGTCGGGCGGCACGCAGACCAAGCGGCATTCCCTGGGGTCGAGCCCGAGCTCCGCGACGACGCGCGCGCCGTTCGCGAAGAGCGCGGCCTCGATCGCCTCGCGCGCGAGCCCGCGCCGGCCGGCGAGGCCGAGGGTCGTGAGCACCTGCGTGGGCGCAGTCGCATCCTGGTCCTCGGCGAAGTCCTCGATCAGCACGGACTCGGCCGCGAAGCCCGGCCGATAGCGCGCGCCGCCGGAGTTGACGAAGGTGTGGCGGACGAACTGCCCGATCAGCAGCTTCACGTGCTCCGACACGTCGGCCGGAACGTGGTGCTGGTCGACGAGCGCCTCGATCTTCATCGCGCCCTCGTGCTCGCTCTCGCTCTCGAGGAGCGCCGGCTGCGCGACGCGGGCGGCGACGTACTGGAGCAGCGGAGCGACGTTCGGCTGCGGCTCCGCGGTCGCGACGGCGAAGCCGAGCGCGCGGGCGCGTGCGACGGCCTCGGCCGGGAAGGGGACGCCGAGGTCGACCGGGCAGTCGTCCATGGCGGTCGCCGGCACCGGGACGTCGGCGCCGGCCATCTCCGCCGGCTTCTTGGTCTGCTCGCCGGCTTTGCGGGCGAGGATCTCGTCGGCGAGCCGTTTCAGCTCGGCGACGTCGCCCCGTTGCGAGGCGTCGTACGCGAGCCGCTCGAGGTCGGCGACCTCGCGCGGCGCCCCGGTCTTCGTGCCGGCAGCCTCGGGCCGGCGGGCGGCGATGACGAGCGCGGCGAGGGCGGCGCTGCGCGACGCATAGAAGGCCGCCTGCTCCGCGTCGGCGGTCGCGAGCTGGGAGAGCTTGGCGACGGTCTTGTCGCGGAGGTCCGCCAGATCGACGCCGCTCTTCAGGGCCGCAGCCATGCCCGGCGAGAACGGGTCGACGGCCACCGGCGGCGCGTCGTAGACGAGCTCGCCGACCTTCATCGACGCGGCCTGGGACTGGCTGGTGCGGCGGAGCTCGTCGGCGCGCGCGGCGAGCTCCTGCACGAGCTTCCAGTCCTGCAGGATCGTGGCGGCGCGGCTCTTGGCGACGATGTCGTCGATCTGCTGCTGCATGCCGCGAAAGCCGCGGTACTGCTCGGCCGAGAGCTCGGCGGCGAGCAGCGCGCGGGCGCGCGGCAGGTAGACGTCGCGGTAGACGGTATCGGCGTCGGCGACCTCGGTCAGCAGTCGGACGACGTCGACGGTGGGCGGGGCGGACGATGACTTGGCCATGAGGATCTCCTTCGCTGCGATCAGTACGTGTCGAATGCGCGCTGCACGGCGGCCGGGTCCGCCGTCGTCGTGAGCGCGAGCTTCAGGAGCACGCGCGCCTTCCCGGGATTCAAGTCCATCGCTGCGTCAATCGCCGAACGCGATCCCGAGCGTGCGCGCGGTGAGCACGCCGTCGCCCTCGGGTGGCACGAGGCGGGTGCGGGCGACCGCGTCGGCGAGCGGCACGTAGTCGATGCGCGGCGGGTTGAGGGCCACCATCACGTCGCGTTTGCCGTCGGCGATCGCG
>CAZWAX010000186.1:0-10984 GCA_964631985.1 uncultured Polyangiaceae bacterium
GGCGGGGTCGCCCCGAAGAGCTCCCAAGCGGTCTTCACCAGCAGGTCGGTCTCGCAGTACCGACTCCCGAGCAGGAAGAGCAGGGTCTCCTCGGGCAAGACTTCGACGGGGCGCTGCTCGAGCCACGGCGCCACGAGATCGGGTTGCCCCGGGTCGGAGACGACGGCATCGCTGCTCAGCCGGAGCTCGCCCGCCGGGGCGACGAGTCGCGTGCACCAGTTGCCGAACGAGTCGCGATAGGCCCGGACGGGCACGGACGGACGGAGCATCAGGATGTCCCGCGTGACGATGTCCGAGACGCGGCTGTAGTGGATGCTCAGGGTGACGATCATCGGGGTCGGTCGTGGACACCGATAGATCAGCTCGTAGCCGACGCGAATCTGCATGGTGATGCATCCCTCCTTCGTTGTCTGCTCATGGTGGAAACAGGTGCGGGAGGGCGTCCTCCAGCACGCATCCGAGACGGTCGGCCCAGGCCGCCACGCCGGTGTCGGTGGCGAGCAGATCCTGCCGCACCTCGAGCTCCACGTGCGGAATCCGACGCTGCTCGCCGTGCGCGACGATGGTGTAATCCGTCGCGTCGCTCACCGCATACGGCTGATTGTCGCCGACGACGAGCGCGGGGTCGCGGCGCAGCGCTTCCAGCACGAGCCGGCCGAGGCGCGGGTCGCGCCCGTACAGCACCCCGACGTGCCACGGTCGCGGCTCGTCCAGGTAGACCGGCGTGAAACTGTGCAGGGCGACGAGCGCGCTCGGGCGGTCGCGCCGCGCCTCCAACGCGTCGTCGATGCGCTGGTGGTACGGCCGGAACACTTCCTCGACGCGCGCGCGGACCGCGCCCGCCGAGAGCGCGTCGTTGGCCGCGATCCGGGTGCGCTCGCTGAGCGTCGGGATCGAATCGGCCGCGCCGGGCGGACGATTCGCGTCGATCACCAGCCGCGAGTAGTTGTTCAGAACGACGCATGCGTCGAGGCGTGCCGACAGGCGCCGCCCCAGCGCGGCGACGCCGAGGTCCCACGCCACGTGCGTGGACAGCGCGTGCTCGCCGAGCTGCAAGCCGGCGAGCTTCTGCGGGATGACACGGCCGGCGTGGTCGCAGGCGAGCACGTACGGGGAGCTCCCCCCGGCGCGCTCGACGAGCCATACGGGCACGTCGGACGCGGTCAGCAATCCATCTTCGCTCGTGGCGTGGCGCTCCGCTGTTTCCCACCGACGAGCGCGCCGAGCCGAGCTCCGCACCAACGGATGTCGCCACGCCCGACGACCCTGCACGGAGAGTCTCGGACCCTATGCCTCCGCCGGAGTGGGCGCAACGCGCTCGGCCTGTCGGTCGTGTCTCAGTTCGATTCCGCGCGGCGCAATCGGCAGCGGTGGCAGCAGGCGAGCGGGTCGGGGATGGCTCCTAGGGTCGCGCGGTCGGTGGTTCCCAGCGCTTGAAGCCCGACCCTGCTTCTCCGTCTTGGGCACACGCGAGGTGGCGCTCCCGGAAGCCATCCCCGACCCGCGACGGACGTGGGATGGATGCATTGGCGG
Source organism: uncultured Polyangiaceae bacterium (assembly GCA_964631985.1). Classification (GTDB taxonomy): domain Bacteria; phylum Desulfobacterota; class Binatia; order UTPRO1; family UTPRO1; genus UTPRO1. The sequence goes on from CAZWAX010000186.1 coordinate 1,534, forward strand.
AACAGATGGGCGCGCACGTGACCACCAGTTCAGTGCGGACTGAACAACCGCGGCGCCGACGCCCCGCGGGATGGCCACGACGCCGACGCACGAGCCGGCCGCTCGGCCCTGCCGTCCCGTGCATCAGCGCGTCGTCAGAACAACACGCCTTGAACCGCGATCACCGGCGTGCCCGGGGGATTCGGCATGTAGGCCGGCGCCGGGAAGCAAAGCCCCTGCCTCGGATCGGTGATGAATCCGGTGAACGTTCCCAAGCACGACGCCCCGCCGTAGCCGGGACTGGGAAGGAAGCACTCGACGCTGGTGATGCGGGCGTCCGATCCGGCCGCGAGCGGACAGACACCCGCCGGCAACTGGGCCGGCCCATCCAGATTGATGCCGACTTCTGCGAGGCCGGCGTGCCCGTGATCTCGCCGCGCAGCATGAACGTGCCGCACGAGAGACCGGGGGCGTTGCTCTGGAAGTTGATGAGGCAGATGGCCTCGTCGCCCGTGGCGGGGATCCCGTCGCTCAGCGGCGCCGGGGACCATCGTGGCGGCTCCGCCGCACGCATCGCGGTTGTAGCCGGGGCTGCCGGGCTGAAGGAAAGATCCCGACTGGCTCGGGCCAGCGAGGGACGAGGTGCGTCGGCCCCTGCGAGCGCCATGCCTCAGCCGGCGCGCCAGTGTCAACGAAATTGCGTCGGCGCTGCGTTGACTTTCAGTGGGTTTCCGCGCGACTCACGACACGGAGGGTCCCGCGCAGTGGGACCCCGACCCGCCATGAGGAGGCACGCGATGCGTCTTGTTCGGCCGATGACCGCGGCTTTCGTAGTGGTCGCCGCTGCCGGCTTCGTCGTTCGCTCGGCTTCGGCGGCAACGTGCGGTGATGCCGATGGCAACGGCGCCGTCACGGTGACCGACGGCGTCCAGGCTCTGCGCAGCGCGGCCGCGTTGAGCACCACGTGTCCCAACCGGGTCTGCGATGCCGACGGTCAGGGGCAGGTGACGGTCACGGACGGAGTCGTGATCCTGCGCGCCGCCGCCACGTTGCCCGTCAAGCTCGATTGCGGGACCGAGATCTCCGGCATCTTCGGTGGCATCACCAAGGTGCGCGGCGCGGAGACGCCGCAGCTCGAGCTCGGCGCGCCGCCGCCGCCAGGAATCCAGCCGACGCTCGGCACGCTGCTCGGCACGGATCAGGTACGGACTGGGCGCTCGGTCGCCTACAGCGTGCCCTACGACCTCGACGCACCCGGTGATCTGATCATCGCGGCGCGTGGTGACGATGGGGCGCGGATCGAGGGCTTCTACACCTTGGCGCTGCCCGCGGGGACGGGCACCGTCGAGGTCCAGCTGCCGACCGAGCGGAGCAGCGAGCCGATGGCCGACTCGTTCGTCGACGTCGAGTTCTTCACCCGGAGCGCCGCGGCCGTCTCCAGCGTGAGCAGCGCCGAGCTCGACCTCATCCGGTTCGGTTTCGAGATCCCGCCGGTCTGTCGCGGTGGCACCAACGCCGGCGCCGAGTGCGGGGGGAACGGGGCGTGCCCCGGTGGCTTCTGCGGGGACCTGACGTGTCTCAGCGGGACGAACGCCGGCGGACCCTGCTTCGGCGACGACGACTGTCCGGGTGGTGGTTGCCCCGACTTCATCGGATGCGCGGACGGGCCGAATCAGGAGCAGCCCTGCACGTTCAACTCGGAGTGCCCCGGGTCGATCTGCCGCCCGGATTGAGCCGCCGTCACGTCCGGCTGCTGTGAGCGTGGACGCACAGTTGACGGTGTCGATTCAGCATTGATAGTCGCCTTCAGTCGATCCGCTACATCGACCCGGGAGTCCAGATGTTGCTCGCATTACCAAGATTGCGCGGCATCGGCTCATGGGTGTGCGCGCTCGGTCTTGCCGCTGGCGTGGCGGGGGTCGGACTTCCGGGAGCGTACGCCGCCGAGGGCCCCGGTGATCGTGGAACGGACCTCGCCGAGCTCAGCTTGCAGGAGCTGATGGACGTCGAGGTGACCTCGGTCCTCCGGAAGCCCGAGCGCCGCGGTCAGACGGCCGCCGCGGTCTACGTGCTCACTTCCGACGACATGCGCCGCGCCGGGGTTTTGACCATTCCCGATGCCCTCCGGCTCGTGCCGGGTGTGCACGTCGCGAAGATCGACGCCAACAAGTGGGCGGTCGGCATCCGGGGCTTCGCGAACCGGCTCTCGCGGGCGGTGCTGGTGCTGATCGACGGGCGAAGCGTCTACTCGCCGCTCTTCGCCGGCACCTACTGGGAGGTGCAGGACACGCTGCTGGAAGACGTCGACCGGATCGAGGTCGTGCGTGGACCCGGCGGCTCGGTCTGGGGCGCGAACGCGGTGAACGGAGTCATCAACATCATCACCAAGTCGGCGGAGCACACCCAAGGCCTCTTCGTCACGGGTGGGGGCGGCAACGAGGAGCGCGGCTTCGGTGCCATCCGCTACGGCGGACGGATCGGCGAGCACGTCTACTGGCGCGCCTACGCCAAGTACTTCGATCGGGACGCCGGCTACGATCCGGACGGGCCGCCCTCGTGGGATGGGTGGCACATGTCGCGTCAGGGTCTCCGAATCGACTGGGACGTGACGCCGCGCGACCGCTTGACCGTGCTCGGCGACGTCTACGACGGCGACGCCGGCCAGCAGACGCCGCTCACCAGCTACGATCCGCCACGTCAAAGGACGGTGTATCGCGAGGCCGATCTCTCCGGCGGCAGCGTCGTGGCGCGCTGGCAGCATCGGTTCAGCGCCACGTCGGAAGGCAGCCTGCAGTTCTATTTCGACAACACCTATCGCAGCGAAGCGAACTTCCGCGAGCGTCGCAACACGTACGACGTCGAGCTGCAGCATCGCTGGCAGCTTCCCTGGCGCCAGGAAATTGCGTGGGGTCTCCAATACCGCGGCAGCGACGGGAGAGCGCCGCAGGTGGTGGACAGCGTCGAGTTCCGGCCGCACGACCAGCGCGACGATCTGTTCACGGGCTTCGTCCAGGACGACATCGCGATCCTGCCGGACGTCCTGCGCGCGACGATCGGCGTGAAGATCGAGCACAACGACTACAGCGGCTTCGAGTGGCAACCGAGCGGGCGGCTGATGTGGACGCCGCATCCGCGTCACGCGCTCTGGGCCGCGATCTCGCACGCGGTGCGCACGCCGACCCGCACCGATCAGGATCTGCGCTTCGACGTGCTCGGTCCGACCGGCGACTTTCTCCGCATCCTCGGCAACCCCGACTTCAATCCCGAGCACGTCACGGCGTACGAGCTTGGCTACCGGGTGCAGGCGCTCGACCGCGTCTTCCTCGACGTCGCGGGCTTCTACAACGTCTACGACGACCTGCTCTCGATCGAGCCCGGCGCGCCGACCACGGATTCCCGCGTTCCCGATCACCGCTTCCTGACCTTGGTCCAGCAGAATCGCCTGCACGGTCACGGGTACGGACTCGAGATCGCCGGTGATGCCGCCCTGACCGAACGCTGGAGCGTGCACGCGGCCTACACCGTCCTGCGTCTCCGGCTCGCCGGCGATCCCGGCAGCGTCGACACTTCCACGGAGCGGGCCGAGGATCAGAGCCCGCGCCACCAGATCGCGCTTCGTTCCGAGCTGCGGCTCCCGGCGGGCTTCGAGCTCGACGGCGTCATGCGCTTCGTCGACGACATCGACTCTCCCGGTGTGAGCAGTTACCTGACGTTCGACGCGCGTCTGGCGTACCAGGTGAACCGCCATCTCGAGATCTCGGTGGTGGGTCGCGACCTCGCGGACGCGAATCACCGTGAGCTCGCGGGGGGCACCGAGGTGCAGCGCAGCGTCTTCGGACAAGTACGCACATGGTGGTGAGACGCACCCGGGCGCGTACGCCGCGGGTCTGGCTCGCCGGTGTGTTGCTCGTACTGCTCCCGCTCGCGGCTCTCGGGTCCCGCGCCGGGGCCGAGGGCCAGGCGGGGGAGTACGAGCTGAAGGCGGCCTTCCTTTACAACTTCGCGAAGTTCGTGGAGTGGCCGGCCGACGCCGGCGGCGGCGCCATCTGTCTCGGCATCGTAGGCCCCGACCCCTTCGGTCCCACGCTCGAACGTCTGCTCGCCGGCAAGACCGTCCACGAGCGACCCCTCGCGATCCGTCGCTTCGCGAGCGCCGACGCGGTCGAGCCCTGCCACCTGCTCTTCGTGAGCGCCGCGGCGGCGTCGACCTATCCGGCCGAGATCTGGACGCGGACGGGTGTGCTCGCCGTCGGCGAGAGCGATGCCTTTCTCTCCGCGGGCGGCGTCATCGCCTTCACCATGGAAGGCAACAAGCTGCGTTTCACCATCAACGCCGGTGCCGCCGATCGCGCCCAGCTGAAGCTGAGCTCGCAGCTCCTGAAGCTCGCCGTGCGGGTCGTGAAGGAGGGGCAGTAGGTGCTCGCCCGCCTGCGTGACCTGCCGATCCGGCGCAAGCTGACGCTGGTGAACCTGCTCACCAGCGGGATCGCGGTGCTCCTCGTCTGCCTCGCGTTCTTCGCCTACGAGATCGCCGTCTTCCGGCGCGGTCTCCTCGAGCAGACGGCGACGCAGGCGAACGTGATCGGGTACAACGTCGCCTCGGCCTTGCTCTTCGCCGACCCCGCGGCCGCCGCCACCACGCTCGCGGCGCTTCGCGCCGAGCCCGCGATCGAGGGCGCCGCCATCTACGACGAGCACGGGGCGCGCTTCGCGAGCTGGGACAACCCCGTCACGCCGGACGTCCCGGCGCTGCCCGATCGCGTCGGCGCACGCGCCACGGCCGCGTCGTTCGCCGGCGGACGGCTGCTGGTGACGCGGCCGATCGTCGCCGACGACGCCCCCATCGGCACGGTCGCGATCGTCGCGAGCCTGGGGGGTCTCCGCCAGCGTCTGGTGGGCTATGCCAGCATCGCGGCGCTCGTGCTGGTGGCGGCGATCGCGGCGGCGATCGCGATCTCGTGGGCCCTGCAGGGTCAGATCTCGCAGCCCATCCTCGACCTGGTCGACACGACGCGCACCGTCTCCGCGCACAAGGACTACTCGCTGCGCGCTCCTCCCGGCGGCCGGGACGAGATCGGGCTCCTGGTGGCGTCGTTCAACGACATGCTGGCGGCCATCCAGGCACGCGACGACGAGCTCAAGGATGCCCGCGACGCTGCCGACGCCGGCAACCGCGCCAAGGACGAGTTCCTCGCCGTCGTGTCGCACGAGCTGCGGACGCCGCTCACGCCGATCCTCACCTGGACCCGACTGCTCGCGAGCGGCGCGCTGGACGCGGACAAGACCACGCGCGCCATCGAGAGCATCGACCGGAGCGCGCGCGCCCAGGCCCAGATCATCGACGACCTGCTCGACGTCTCGCGTATCGTCGCCGGCAAGGTGCGCCTCGATCTGCAGCAGGTCGAGCCCGGGCCGATCCTCGAAGCCGCGATCGACTCGACCCGTCCCACCGCCGAGGCGAAGGGGATTCGCATCCAAACGCTTCTCGATCCCCGCGTCGGCCAGGTCGCCGCCGACCCGGGACGGCTCCAGCAGGTGTTCTGGAACCTCCTCACCAACGCCATCAAGTTCACTCCGAAGGGCGGGCGCGTGCAGGTGCAGCTGCGTCGCATCAACTCGCACGTCGAGGTGACGGTGAGCGACACCGGCCAGGGCATCCATCCCGAGTTTCTCGATCAGGTCTTCGAGCGCTTCCGCCAGGCCGACAGCACCACGAAGCGGGCGCACGGCGGGCTCGGCCTCGGCCTCGCGATCGTCCGCCAGCTCGTCGAGCTGCATGGCGGCACCGTACGCGTCGACAGCCCGGGTGAGGGGCAGGGCGCGACCTTCACCATCGACTTGCCGCTCTCGTTGTTGCGCGTGGCGCCGAGCTCAGACCGCACGCATCCGACCGCCTCGTCGTCGCCGGTGCCGTTCAGCCCCTCGCACGATCAGCTCGCCGGTGTCCGCATCCTGGTCGTCGACGACGAGCCCGACTCTCTGGAGACGGTACGGACGGTGCTCGCCATGTGCGGCGGCGACGTCCGCACGGCGTCGTCTGCGGCGGAGGGGATCGCGACGTTGCGCGCGTGGCTTCCCGACGTCCTGATCTCCGACATCGGCATGCCCGAGGAGGACGGCTACGGGTTGATCCGGCAGGTGCGGCAGCTGCCGCCTGCGCAGGGCGGCAACGTCCCGGCGCTCGCGCTCACCGCCTACGCGCGCGTCGAGGATCGGCTGCGCGTGCTCGAGGCCGGCTTCCAGATGCACGTCCCGAAGCCGATCGAGCCGGCGGAGCTGGTGGCGCTGGTGACGACGCTCACCGAGTGGCCGGGGAAGCGCACGCCGGCCTGAGCCTCACCAGGACGGTGCGGGCCCGCTGGTGAGGCGCGACGGGGAGGCTACCGGACGATGACGGTCATGCAGGGCACGTCGGTGCGTCCCGTGGCACGGGCGAAGTTGGCGAGCAGCACCTCGCAGGCCCGTTGATCCGGGTCCAGCTCGCAATCGTTCGCCTCGCAGTACGCGACGCAGAGACCGTACGCGGCCCCGCGCAGCCCCACGTCCGGATCGCACACGCGCTCCTCGGCGGGCGGCGCTTCGTCCGGGGTGCCGTCGCCGAAGGCAAGTGCGAGCCCGGGGGCCGCCAACCAGCCGAGGGTCATCAAAGCGAAAGCCGTCCGTCGAAAAGCATGCATGGTGAATCTCCTTGTGGCGGTGCTCCTCAGCAAGGAACGGACCGATCGCCGAAACGCCGGCGGGATGGCCATGGCGACAGGGCCCCATCTGGTCGACCGCGCATCCGCCAGGGGCGGTGCGCTGGAAGCCGCGCTGTCGTCCCGAGCCGACGTGTGTCGGCGACGCGCACTGTCGTGCCAGCAGACCACGGCTGGCACAGGCGTCGACGAGCGCGCCGCTACCGCGGACGATCGGGCCCGACCAGGCGACGCAGCTCCGCGATCTCCGTCGCGAACGCCTCGCGCACGGTCGGTTGTCCCGGCAGCTCGGCACGTGGGGCAACGCACCCCAAGCGCTCGGCGTTTGGGTGCAGGGAGATCCGGAGACCGCCAGCGGCGCGCTGCAGGACGAGCGGCCAGTGCCGACAGGACTGCGGCTTCACGGTGGCGACGTCGCGGCCGGTGCGGAGCGCCGTCGCGTGGATGGCGCAGAGCGCGCGCCCACCTCGGCTGAACAGGAACGGACACGTTCCGCTCTCGTCCCGCGGCTCGATCTGCAGGCCGTCGCCGTCGTCCACGAAGACGTTGGCGAAGCCCCGGCGGCGCCGCAGGGCCGGGGCCAGCCTCGCGAGCTCGTCCATGAGCGAGTCGATGATGCGCATCTCGCGGCGTGCCACCTCGACCGTCAGGCCGACGCAGCAGGTGCGCTCGCGCGGACACCCGTTCGGAAAGCAGCGGTACGCGAACCGGGAGAGGCGCGGATCGAGCGCGACGTTCGGCATGCCGGAAGAGACCACGTCGCCAAGCGGGCGTCGAACGGCCGTCCATTGGCACACGCCACGCCGTCGCATAGGAAGTCGTCGTGCCCGCGTACGATGCCTTGCTCGTCGTCTCGTTTGGGGGACCCGAGCGTCCCGAGGAGGTGATGCCCTTCCTCGAGAACGTCACGCGGGGACGCGGCATCCCGCGCGAGCGCCTCGCGAGCGTCGCCGAGCACTATCATCGGCTCGGGGGCCGCAGCCCGTTGAACGATCAGAACCGCGCGCTGATCGCCGCGGTCCGCGAGGATCTCGCCCGGCACGGCGTCCACCTCCCCATCTATTTCGGCAACCGCAACTGGACGCCGTTCCTCCGCGACGCGGTCGCGGAGATGAAGGCTGCCGGCGTGCAGCGGGCGCTGGCGTTCATCACGTCCGCGTACAGCTCGCACTCCGGCTGCCGCCAGTATCTCGGCGACCTCGCGCAGGCGCGGAGCCAGGTCGACGGTGCGCCCGAGATCGAGCCGCTCCGACGGTTCTTCAATCACCCCGGCTTCGTCGCGGCGTGCGTCGAAGAAGTGCAGGCCGCGTGGAATCGACTACTGGCCGTCCTCGCCCCGGACGCGCGCGCCGCCGCGCGCCTCGTCTTCACCGCGCACAGCATCCCGCGCGCCATGGCGGACGCCTGCGACTACGAAACGCAGCTGCGGGCCAACGCGACGTGGATCGCCGCGCACCTGGGGCATCCCCACTGGGACCTGGTGTGGCAGAGCCGGAGCGGCCCGCCCCAGGTTCCGTGGCTCGAGCCCGACATCCTCGACCACGTGCGCACGCTGCACGCGCGCGCCACACCCGGCCTCGTCATCGCGCCGATCGGGTTTCTCTCCGACCACGTCGAGGTGCTGCACGATCTCGATGTCGAGGCGGCGGAGCTCTGTCGGTCGCTCGGGATGCCGATGGTGCGGGCGGCGACCGTCGGCACCCATCCGCGCTTCGTCGAGACGATCCGCGCGCTGGTGCTCGAGCGCCTGCACGGGACGCCGATGCAGAGCGTCGGACCGTTGCCCCCGCGCCCCCCCGGATGCGCGCCGGGCTGCTGCCCCGCCCCTCCGCGTCCTGCGGCGACGTAGGACGGCGTCGAAGCCCGACTCAGGCCCGGGCGCGAGCCCAGTCCTGGAGATCGCGGATGCGGGTGTAGCCGCCGCTGCCTTCGACGACGCCTTCGGTGCGCGCGTCGTGGATGCAGCTCACCGGACAGAGCGGTACGCAGAAGCTGCAGTCGATGCAGTCCTCGGTCGTGATCGCGAAGCGGCCGAGAAAATCCTCCTCGACGGCGTGGATCGCGTCCACCTTGCCGGGGCAGGCGTGCTCGCACGCGCCGCAGCCGATGCAGGTGGCGTCGATGTAGAAGTGGCCCTCGCGGCTCATGTCCGCGGCTCCGCGAAGCTCGTCGGGAAGCTCGCCGACGCGTTCACGAACTCCTGCAGGCTCTGGTTGTACCGGAAGAAGAGATCGCGCCGGAGCGGATCGTCGGAGGCGACGCGCATCGGCGTCCCGAGGTGGCTCAGACGGTTGAGCGTCTGCTCGAGGCCGGGCCGGCCGCTGCCGGCCGCGATGCTCTCGATCATGGCGCGCCACACGGCGAGGGGTGCTTCCAGGACGAAGTCGGCGCGGAGGGGCGCGGCGGGGTCGGCGGCCCGGACGTCGGTCGCGCTGAACTCGTCGAACGTCACCTGCACGCCGACCGGCGACCCACCCGGTCCCCCGTCCGTCACGCGCAGCTCGGCGACGCAATCGACGTAGCCGAGCTGCTCCTGGCGCGTGCGGTTGGCGTTCATGAGATCGGCCAGGCGTTGGACCCACGCCACCGAAGGGAAGGGCACCGTTTCGGGTGCGGCCGAAGCGGCGGCGGTGGCCGACATCAGGCGCCCCATGGCACGTCGAGGGGGATGGTGCAGCGGGCGCGGCGGTCGAAGCCGGCGCGCTCGCAGCGTTGCAGGTACTCGTCGATGAAGAGCCGCCAGAGCTTCTGCATGCCCTCCATGCCCTGGTCGATCT
>CAZWAX010000187.1:0-10975 GCA_964631985.1 uncultured Polyangiaceae bacterium
CGTCGATCGAAATTTCTTTTACCCGATACGATCGATTTGTGCAGAGGTTCCCTAGAGCTCTCGGATCACGATCTCGGCGATCTGCACCGCGTTCAACGCCGCGCCTTTGCGGACGTTGTCGGCCGCCACCCAGAGCTGCAAGCCGTGGGGATGCGACGGGTCGTTCCGAACGCGGCCGACGTACACGGCATCGGTACCTCCGACGTCCGCCGCCGTCGGATAGGGCATCTCGTCGCCGAGCTCGCAGAGGATCACGCCGGGGGCCTCACGCAGCAGCACCCGCGCGTCGTCGGCATCGAGCGGCTGCTCGAGCTCGACCGTCAACGCGACGCTGTGGCCGAAGAAGGTCGGCACACGGACGCACGTGACGGCGATCGGCAGGCTCTCGAGGTGCAGCACGCGCCGGGTCTCGGCGATGACCTTGGCCTCTTCTTTCGTCGAGCCGTCCTCGAGGAAGGCATCGACCTGCGGGATGCAGTTGAAGGCGATCCGACGCGGGAAGACGGATACCTTTTCGCCATCCGCCGAGTCACGCAGGTTCAAGAGGTTGAGGGTCTCCCGCGAGAGCGTGTCGATGCCGCGCTTGCCCCCGCCGGAGACGGCCTGGTAGCTCGCCGCCACGATGCGCCCGAGACCGACAGCGTCGGCGATCGGCTTCAGGGCGACGACGATCGGGATGGTGGTGCAGTTCGGGCTCGCGATGATGCCGAGATGGCGCTCGGCGAGATCGCCGGCGTTCACCTCCGGCACGACGAGCGGCACGTCCGGATGCATGCGGAAGTGACTGCTCTTGTCGATCACGACGGCGCCCGCGTCCACGGCGCGAGACGCGTATTCGGCGCTGACGGCCCCACCGGCGCAGAAGAAGGCGACGTCGACCCCGTCGAAGCCGTCACCGTCGAGCTCTTCGACGCGCACCGATCCGCCGCTCCACTCGACGATCTCGCCCGCGGAGCGTGCCGACGCGAAGAGCCGCATATCCCCGACCGGGAACACCCGCTCCTGGAGGGTGCGCAGCACCTCGGATCCTACGGCGCCGGTCGCACCGACGACCGCGACCGTGAGCTCGCGTCCCGCCATCGTCCGGACCTAGTCCTCGACGACCCGGTTGACCGGCACCGCTTCGCGGGTGTCGGGCGAGGCGGTGCTCGCGATCATGCCGGTGCGGCGGGCGTACTCGAAGAGCCCACCGGCATCGATCACCGGGCGCGCGTCGCCGAGCGGCGCGAGCGACATCGTGGCCTTCGTCCGGAGGTTGGTGATCGTGCTGGCATCCAGGTCGATCTCGGCCTCGTCGCCGACCACGAACTCCTGCGTCAGCCGCACCGGGGTTTCCAGCGGGTAGAGCTCCCCGGTCGCGACGCAATTGCGGAAGAAGATGCGGGCGTACGATTCCGCGACGACGGCCTTCCCGCCGGCCGCTCCGATCGCGATCGGCGCGTGCTCGCGCGACGAGCCGCATCCGAAATTCCGTCCCGCGACGATGATCGCATACGGCGTCTTGGCCTGTCCCTGCGGGACGTACGCCGGAGCGTCGACGACGCCGCAGAGCGCGTAGCTCCCCAGCTTCTCGTACTCGTCCGGGATCGTCGGGACGAGGTTCAGGTACTGCGCCGGGATGATCTGGTCGGTGTCGATGTTGTCGCCGAGCACGTAGACCTTGCCACGGATTTTCGTGGCGCTCACGACAGGAACTCCCGCGGGTCGGTGATCGTGCCGCGAATCGCCGAGGCCGCGACGGTGTACGGCGACGCGAGATAGACTTGCCCCTCCTTCGCGCCCATGCGACCGGGGAAATTGCGGTTGGTCGTCGAGATGCAGACCTCCGGCCCGTTGATGCGGCCGAACGTATCGGCCGGGCCCCCGAGGCAGGCGGCGCACGAGGCATCCATCGAGATCGTGCAGCCGGCGTCCTCGAAGATCGAGAGCAGGGTCTTGCCGTCGAGCGTTTCCGTCCGAATGCCCTGGGAGATCTCGGTGGTCGCGGGCACCAGAAAGGTCTTCACGGCGACCTTCTGCCCCCGCATGACCTGCGCGGCACTCACGAAATCGGTGAGCTTCCCGCCCGTACACGACCCGATGTACGCGCGCGTGAGCTTCACGTCCTTCAACTCCCGCGCGGTGGCGCGCTTGTCGGGCGAGTGCGGCTTGGCGACGGTCGGCTCGATTGCCCGCGCATCCCAACGCTTGAAGAACACGTGCTCCGCGCCGGCGTCCGGAGCGACCGGCTCGAAGTCCTTGCTGGTCCGGGCGCGGACGTAGTCGAAGGTCACGTCATCGGCCTCGATGATGCCGTTCTTGCCGCCGCCCTCGATCACCATGTTGCAGAGGGTCATGCGCTCTTCCATCGACAGGCGTTGAATCGCCTCGCCCCCGAACTCCATGGCCTTGTACGTGCCGCCGTCGACCCCGATCTCGCCGATGAGATGAAGAATGACGTCCTTCGCCATCAGGTACGACGGGAACTCGCCGTCGAAAACGAACCGCATGGTCGGCGGCACCTTCACCAGGAGCTTCCCGGTTCCGAGGATGAACGCCGCGTCCGTGTTGCCGATCCCGGTCGCGAACTGGTTGAACGCCCCCGCCGTGCAGGTGTGCGAGTCGGTGCCGAAGAGCACCTCTCCCGGCCGGCAATGCCCTTCCTGCGCGAGGGCGATGTGGCAGACGCCTTTGTAGCGCGAACCTCCGACGTCGTAGTAGTGCGGCAAATTCTGCTCCTGCACGAACTGGCGCAGGATGTCGACGTTACGGTGGCACTTGTCGTCGGCGGTGAAGATGTAGTGGTCGGGGATGATGACGACCCTGTCGCGATCCCACACCTTCGCGGTGGCGCCGAACTCGCGCTTGAAGATTCCGATCGTACCGGGGCCGCACACGTCGTGCGTCATCAGGGTATCGACGTTCGCCCATACGTTGTCGCCCGGGCGTACGGCACTCTTGCCGGACGCGCGCGCCAGGATCTTCTCGGTCATCGTCATTGCCGTCATTTCGACTCGCTCTCCTCTTCGCCTACGGACCGCTCACGCGAGCGCGGTCGGTGTAACGCTTGCGGTACTCGAGCTTGTTGAGCGCATTCAGCAGTGCGAGCGCGCTCGCCATGATGATGTCGGTGTGGGCGCCCTGCCCCGTCGACGTCAGATCGCCGTCGCGAACCAGGCAGGACACCTCCCCCTGGGCGTCGGTGCCGCCGGTGATCGCCTTCACGGCGTAGCGCTCGAGCTTGTAGCTCGTGGTGCCCGTGACCTTCGCAATCGCGCGGTAGCACGCGTCGACGACCCCGTCGCCCGTGGCCTCGCCCGCGCGCTCCTCGCCGTCGATCCGCAGCCGAAGGCTGGCGCTCGGCACGCCGTCCATCGACGAGGTGACGCTGAGCGCGGCCAGCTCGTAGCGATCGGGTACGCGAACCGCCTCTTCCGCGACGATCGCCATGAGATCCTCGTCGTAGACGTTCTTCTTCTTGTCGGCCAAGGCCTTGAAGCGCTCGAAGGCCTTGTTCATGTCGATCTCCTGCGCGGCGATCCCCAGCTCCTGCAAGCGATCGAGGAAGGCATGTCGTCCGGAGTGCTTGCCGAGCACGAGTCGATTCGACCCGACGCCGACGGTCTCCGGACGCATGATCTCGGAGGTGATCTTGTTCTTGAGCACCCCGTCCTGGTGGATGCCGGCCTCGTGCGCGAAGGCGTTGTCGCCGACGATCGGCTTGTTGATCGGAATGGGAATCCCGGTGATTTGAGAGACGAGACGGCTCGCCGAATAAATCTGCTCGGTCACGATGCCGGTCTCGAGGCCGAAGAAGTCCTTGCGGGTACGCAGCGCCATCACGATCTCGTCCATCGAGGCGTTGCCCGCGCGCTCGCCGAGGCCGTTGACGGTGCACTCGACCTGCCGAGCTCCCGCTTCGACGGCGGCGAGCGAGTTGGCGACCGCCATCCCGAGATCGTTGTGGCAGTGCGCGCTCCAACGCACGGCCCTGCCCCCGGGCGTTTCGGCGATCAGGTGCCGGAAGAGCGCACCGGTCTGCTCGGGCAGCGCATAGCCCGTGGTGTCGGGCACGTTCAGCGTCACGGCGCCCGCGCGGATCACCTCGCCGAAGACCGTGACGAGATAGTCGCGATCGCTCCGCGAGGCGTCTTCGGCCGAGAACTCCACGTAGTCGAGTCGCTTCTTGGCGAAACCAATCGCCCACCCGGCGGCATCGACGACCTCCTGACGGTCCATCATGAGCTTGTGCTTCAGGTGGATGTCGGAGGTCGCGATGAAGATGTGGATCCCCGGTCGCTTGGCCTTCTCGACGGCACGGATCGCACGCTCGATGTCGGCCTCTTTCGTCCGGGACAGGCTCAGCACGATCGGCTTGGTGACGGCCTCGGCGACGCGCCGCACCGAGTCGTAGTCCCCCTCGGACGAGGCCGCGAAGCCGGCTTCGATGACGTCGACGTTCAGCTGCTCGAGCTGGCGGGCAATCGCGACCTTTTCCTCGACGTTCATCGAGGCCCCGGGCGACTGCTCGCCGTCCCGCAAGGTGGTGTCGAAGATCTGTACTCGGTTGGTGTCGCTCGCTTGCATCGGTCTCTCGTCGGCTGCTTTCCGTTCCGAAAACGAAAACTCCCGCGTGGCCTGCCTGCGCCAGCGGGAGCATCATCACGCGGTCGGCGGTACGCTTCGCTCTATCCCAAGTTTCCCGCTTTCGCGACCGGCGGCTGCTCCCCACGGGATCGCCGGGCTTTGGGCCGGCTCAGGACCCAGCTGACGGGCCCCGAGAGCGCATAGAGCATGAAGGCCGTGAACATGAAGATCTGTGGCTCGGCAATCACGAATTTGAGTCCGACGATGAGCGCCACCAGGATCCAGAGCGGCTGGCGCGGATTCAGGTGGATGCCCTTGAAGCTGTTGTAGCTGACGTTGCTGACCATCAGGGCCGCCAATCCGTAGATCACCACGAGCAGGATGATGTGCTTGTGGGTGGCCCCTTCGCCGCCGAAGAAGTAATACAGCAGTACCGTCGAGGCAACGGTGTCGGCCGCTGCAGGGATCGGCAGGCCCGTGAAGGTCTTCTTGTCGCCGAGGTCGGCCTGGACGTTGAAACGCGCGAGACGAAGGGCCCCGCACGCGACGTACAGCGATGCGGCGAGCCAGCCCCAGGTGCCCCATGGCTCGAGCGCCCACTTGTAGACCAGAATGCCGGGCGCGACGCCGAATGCGACCAGGTCCGACAACGAGTCGTACTCGATGCCGAAGCGGCTCGTTGACTTGGTGAGGCGGGCGATCCGGCCGTCGAGCCCGTCGAAGACGTGCGCGACCAGGATGCAGATCGCCGCCGCCTGGTAGCGGCCGTCCATGGTGGCGATGATCGAATAGAAGCCGGAGAAGAGCCCGCACGTCGTGATCAAGTTTGGGAGCAGGTACACGCCGCGGTGCAAGGGTTCGTCATCCTGCCGCTCGCGGCGACCGTGCACGAGACGCACGTCCGAGCTCATGGGTAGGATCCGATGATGGTCTCCCCCGCCGTCGTGCGATCCCCGATCACCACGTGCAACTTGACCACCTCCGGGACGTAGAGGTCAAGGCGCGATCCGAACATGATCATGCCGTAGCGTTCCCCCCGCCGCACGCGATCGCCGACCGCAACGTTACAGATGATGCGGCGCGCGAGTTGTCCTGCGATCTGCACGAAGAGGATGCGCTCGCCCCGAGGATCCTCGACGACCACGGCGTTTCGTTCGTTCATCTCGGAGGCCTTGTCGAGAAACGCGGCGTGAAACCGCCCGGGGTAGTGCTCGACGTGGCGGACCGTGCCATCGACGGGAATGCGGTTCACGTGCACGTTCAGCGGCGACATGAAAATGCTGACGCGCCGGCACGGACGGCCCACCACCGCGTTGTCGGTGATGACGTCCGTGATCGCGACGACCTTGCCGTCGGCCGGCGCGGTGATCAGCTGGTCGCCGCCGGGAACTACCCGCTCCGGGTCGCGAAAAAAATTGACGACGAGCAGCGCGAACACCACGAGCGGCCAGGCCACCCAGGACGGGGCGGATGCGAGCGCGAGCACGGCGAACGCGACCGCGAGCGCGACGTAGGTGTACCCCTCGCGGGCGAGCCTCATGCAGCCAAGCGCCGAACGGCCGCCGTCAGTTCTTCGTCTTGTCGACGAGCCGGTTCGACCCGAGCCATGGCATCAAGGCCCGGAGCGTCGTTCCGACCTGCTCGATCGGGTGATGCTCGGCTTCCTTGCGGAGCTCGCGGAAGTGCGGTGTGCCGCACTGATGCTCGGTGATCCACTCGTCGGCAAACTTGCCGCTCTGGATCTCGCCGAGGATCTGCTTCATCGCGGCCCGGGCTTCCGGGCCGATCACGCGCTTGCCGCGCGTCATGTCGCCGTACTCGGCCGTGTTGCTGATCGAGTAGCGCATGTTGGCGATCCCGCCCTCGTAGATCAGGTCGACGATGAGCTTCACCTCGTGCAGGCACTCGAAGTACGCCATCTCGGGCGCGTAGCCGGCTTCGACCAGCGTCTCGTAGCCGGCGCGGATGAGCTCCGTGAGCCCCCCGCAGAGCACCGCCTGCTCGCCGAAGAGGTCGGTCTCGGTCTCCTCGCGGAAGTTGGTCTCGATGATCGCCGCGCGCGCGCCGCCGATCGCCTTGCCGTAGGCGAGGCCCACCTTCTGGGTGTCGCCGGTCGGATCCTGGTGGATCGCCAGCAGGCAGGGAACGCCGCGCCCGCGCTCGTACTCGCTGCGCACGAGATGCCCAGGGCCCTTCGGCGCGATCATGAAGACGTTCACGTCCTGAGGTGGGACGATCTTCTTGAAGTGGATGTTGAATCCGTGCCCGAAGGCCAGGTACTTGCCCGGCTTCATCCCAGGCGCGATCTCGCTCGCGTACATCTCACCCGCGAGCTCGTCGGGAACGAGAATCATCACGATGTCGCCCCAGGCGGCAGCCTCGGCGGTCGGCATCACCTTGAGTCCCGCACTTTCGGCCTTTTTCCACGACGCGCTGTCGCGTTTGAGACCGACGGCGACATCGATGCCGCTGTCGCGCAGGTTCAGCGCATGGGCGTGGCCCTGGCTGCCGTAGCCGATGACGGCCACTTTCTTGCCCTTCAGATTGCCGAGATCGGCATCTTTTTCGGTGAAGACGTTCACGCGACCTTCTCCTTCTCGTCGTCGGCGCTCCCGGCGAGTGTCCGTACGCCGCGCAGCATGGCGATACGACCCGTGCGCACGATTTCGGTGATGCCGAGGGGTTTCAAGAGCTCGATGATGGCGGCGATCTTGTCCTGCGAACCGGTCACCTCGACCACGTGGGACGACGGACCGACGTCGATGATCTTGCCGCGGAAGATGTCGACGATGTGCATGAGCTCGGCCCGTGTGCGTTCGTCGGCCTTGACCTTGATCAAGACCAGCTCACGCTCGACATGGGCACTGTCCTTGAAGTCCGAGACCCGAATGACGGGAACGAGCTTGTTGAGCTGCTTGGTGATCTGCTCGAGGACTGTATCGTCGCCCGCGGTGACCAGCGTGATGCACGATATGGACGGGTCCATGGTCTCGGCGACGGCGAGGCTCTCGATGTTGAACCCCCGCCCGCTGAACATCCCAGCGACGCGCGCCAGAACGCCGAATTCGTTTTCGACCAGAACCGAAATCGTGTGTCGCATGCTTGCCTCATCCTGCGCCTCGACGGCGAGACGCAGGGTGCCTGGTACCGGCACGGGTTGTCGCGCGTTCTACGAAACTCGCGCACCCGATGAGGGGCCACGCGACCTCGAGCTCAGCGGTACTTGTTGAGTATCTCCATCATGCGGTCTTTGCCCGCAAGCTTCACTTTCTGGAGCCGCTTTCGCTCGACCTCCTCGTCTTGGTTGAGGAAGCCCTTGTGATTGAAACTGGCGAGCCGCTTCTCGAGCTGGACGTGCTCGTCATAGAAGCGCTTCAGGTCTGGATCTCGATCGACCAGGGAAAGGATGAGCTGCTCGTCCTTAGCCTCCATGGGAGACTCCTTTCAGCGCACGACCCTGGGGTGGGTGAAAGAGCTGCGAAGAAAAATGCAGGCAAGTACGTAAAAACATTGACGTTTGGCTTCTAGTACACGATCGGAATCTTGTCAACGAACTGGCGCGGAATCACGGTCGCGGACGGCGAGTGCAGACTCTGCGTGAGCTCGGCTTCGGGCGGGCGGACGTAGCTCGGCGCGAGCGTCGCGACGTCGTCGCCCGTGCGGGATGCACGGAGCCGGATCGCGGCCAGGCGCGCGACCGTGACGGCGCTCGGCGGATGGGTCGTCGAGGGCAAGAGCCGCGCTTCCGGGCCCAGCACACGGCGGAACACCTCCCCATACGACTCGACCGCGTCACCGATGAAGGCGCACGGCCCCCCGACGGCAAGCGCCAGGCGCTCGACATCGATCGCGCACGGCTCGCCGCAACGGGCAACCGTCTCGCCCTCACGCTCGTAGAGCGCGGCGTAGACCTCGCGCTTGCGCGCATCGAGCACGGCACACACGCGGCGCTCGGTGGGTGGCGCCACCAATGCCAACGCGTCGAGGGTCGGAATGCCGACCAACCGATATCCCCCGGCGAACGCGAGGCCTTTGGCGAAGCTCAGGGCGATGCGGAGCCCCGTGAACGACCCGGGGCCGATCGTCACGGCCAGCACGTCGTCGAGCGCGAGCTTTCCATGACCGGTCAGGATCTCGTCGACCAGCCGCGGAAGGGTCCCGGCGTGATTCGACGACGGACGTTCGGCGCGTTCGGCGAGCACGATACCGTCCTGCACGAGCGCGACGCTGCAGCGCCAGGTCGCGGTGTCGATCGCGAGGATACGCGTCAGGCCGGCCTCACCCCGCGACGATGCGCGAGATGTCGTTGTAGAAGACGAACACCATGAGCGCGAGCAGCAGAAACAACCCCACCTGCTGCGCCATCTCGCGTTGTCGAAGCGCGAGGGGACGTCCCCGCACCGCCTCGAACGCGAAGAACAAGAGGTGCCCGCCGTCGAGCACGGGGATCGGCAGCAGGTTCAGCACACCCAGGTTGACGCTGATGAGGCCGAGAAAGCGGATGAGATAGTCGAGTCCACGCTCCGCCTGTTGCCCCGCGGCCTGCACGATCAAGATCGGCCCACCGAGATCGCGCGCCGAGACCGACCCCTGGAAGATCTTCACGACGCTCAGCAGGGTCATCTTGACCCAGAAATATGTCTCGTAGACGCCGAGCCCGATCGCGTTCACCAGCGAGACCGGCGCGATCTCGACGAAGCGCTCGATGCCGATCAAATACGCCTTACCGGTTTCCTCGCCGAACATGGTCTTCTCGGGGCGTTCCTCCGGCATCGTGGTCAGGGTCTCGACGCTGCCGTCCTCCCGGCGTACTTCGAGTGAAAGCGCCGTCCCTCCGCTCGCGCGGACGGCCTGGGACAACGCGTCCCACGACGCGATCGGCTTCCCGTCGACCGACACGACCGTATCGCCTCGTCGCAAGCCCGCCTTCTGGGCCGCCATGCCTTCCATGACACCGCCGATCTTCGGCGCATCCGTCGGCGTTCCGGCGCCGAACATGGCGAAGACGACCGAGAAGGCGACGCATGCGGTCACCAGATTCATGAGCGGCCCGGCGAGCACGATCGCGGCGCGCGTCGCCAGGGACTGCTGAGAGAAGGCGCTCGCCGCATCGGCCTGCGGCACCTCGTCCTCGGGGTCGTCGCCCAGCATCTTCACGTAGCCGCCGAGCGGAATGGCGCTCACGGCGTATTCAGTGACGCCCCGACGCCACGAAAGCAGGCGCGGGCCGAAGCCCAGCGAGAAACGCAGCACGGTGACACCGGACCACTTGGCGACCGCGAAGTGCCCCAGCTCGTGCACGAAGATCAACAGGCCGAGGATCAGGATTGCGATCAGTACGTTGCCACCCATCTGTGTATTCCTTTGCGGGGTTCAGTGACCGAAGAAGAACCGGGCGTAATAGTAAACGAGCGGCGCCGGGAAGACGAGACTATCAATACGATCGAGCACGCCCCCATGCCCGGGAATGATCCATCCCGAGTCCTTGGCCCCGAACGCGCGCTTGAGCATCGACTCGCAGAGGTCCCCGACCTGCGCGAGGCAACCGACTGCGAGCCCCAACCCGACGACCTCCGCCCAGCTGAGCGTCGGGAAGAACACGAGCTTGCACCCGGCGCCACCCAGGAGGTTGGCGAACACGGCGGCCGTGCTCCCCTCCACGGTCTTCCCCGGACTGACAGATGGCATGAGCTTGTGCCGACCGAACCATCGTCCGCCGAAGTAGCCTCCCACGTCACCGGCCATCGCGATGACGATCGTCAGGATCACCCAGCGCCAGCCGCCGATCTCGCCGACCGCCGCCACCGGATCCGGCAATCCGTGCATCCACACGTAGTGCGGCAACAGAAACGCGGTGTAGAGGGTCCCGAGCAGCGTCAAACCGAGCGCGTCGACGCCGTGCCGCAGATCGTCCTTGCGGGCCAACGCGAGCACCAAGCCAGCGACGACCACCGCCGCCAGTGCCATGGCGAACCGCTCCTGCGTGGGGATCAACATCGCGCTCAACAGCAGGACCCCGGATGCGATGCCGAAGCCCCGGTCCCACGGGTCGTGGGGGAACGCCATGGTGCAAAACTCGCCGACCCCGACGAGCGTCGCACCCGCCACGAGCCACACGAAGAGCGACCACGGGTTCCAGACGATCAGCCAAACGAGCAGCGGCAAGGCGACCGCCGCGGTGGCCAGTCTAGTGCGCAGCACGCAGGCGTTCGCGCTCGGCCTGTTCCCCGGTGCGGCCGAAGCGCCGCTCGCGCCGCTGATAGTGCGCGACGGCGTCCAGGAACTCCCGCTCCCGGAAATCCGGCCAGAGCGTGTCGGTCACGTAGATTTCCGTGTAGGCGATCTGCCACAGCAGGAAATTGCTGATCCGCATCTCTCCGCTGGTCCGGATGAGCAAATCGGGATCGGG
>CAZWAX010000188.1:0-10957 GCA_964631985.1 uncultured Polyangiaceae bacterium
GGCTGAGGTTGTTCTCCGACGCGGTGGGCTCCGGTTTGTATCTCTGGCGCTCGGTCTCGCGGCGGAGGGAATCCATCACGTCGGGATCGGTGGTGGCTAGATGGCTCGTCATTCCTTCGCGTCCCTCACGGCAAAAAAAATCGCAGAGCTGGCCTGCTCACGACGACGTCCGGCCGATCTCTGCGATTGCCTCGCGGTGCCGCGCAGCCGGCGCGTCCGGGTCGGACGACCCCCAACGCCGCCGCCGGCCCGACCTACTTCTGGCTTTCGATGTAGTTCACCACGTCCTGCACGGTCCGGATCTTCTCGGCCTCTTCGTCCGAGATCTCCATCTCGTACTCTTCCTCCAGGGCCATCACCAGCTCGACGATGTCCAACGAGTCGGCGCCGAGATCCTCGATGAACGACGCCTCCGGCGTAACCTCGTCCTCACTGACGCCAAGCTGCTCGCAGATGATCTCGCGTACCTTGGCCTCAACCGCTGATGCCATGCTTCCTCCTCACACGTACATGCCGCCGTTGATGTGGATGACTTGTCCCGTGACGTAACTGGCGCCCGGACCCGCAAGGAAGGTCACGGCGGCGGCGACGTCTTCTCCCCGGCCGAGTCGGCCGAGGGGGATCATCGCTCGGTACATGTCTCGCGCGCCGGCGTCCAGGGTTTCGGTCATGTCGGTTTCGATGAAGCCCGGTGCGACCACGTTGGCGGTGATGCCCCGCGAGGCCAGCTCACGCGCCGTCGATTTCGTGAACCCGATGATCCCGGCCTTGGCAGCGGCGTAGGCCGCCTGTCCCGTGTTGCCCGTAACGCCCACGACCGAGCTGAGATTGATGATCCGACCGCTCCGCGCCCGCATCATGGGTCGGGCAACGGCTTTGGTACAGTTGAAAACTCCCTTGAGGTTGACGTCGAGGACCCGCTGCCACTGATCGTCCGTGATCCGCACGATCAGTCCGTCCGCCGAAACGCCGGCATTATTTACCAAAACGTCCACCTTGCCAAGGCGCGCCACCACTGCACGCACCGCGGCATCGACCTCGCTGAAGCTCGCAACGTCGAACTGCGACGTCTCGGCCGAACCGCCCCGCGTCACGATGTCGGCGACGACCGCGTCCGCCTGCGCCCGCTGAGACTGGTAGCCGACGACGACGTGCGCGCCCGCAGCGGCCAGGTCGCGCGCGATGGCCGCGCCGATGCCGCGCGACGCACCCGTCACGATCGCGACCTGGCCCGCGAGCGTCATGCCCGTGCCTCCGCACCCGCACCGACGACGTCCTCGAGGCTCGCGCTCGCGATGCCGAGTCGCATACGCTGCACGAGCTTGGCGAGGACCTGCCCCGGACCGACCTCGATCGCGCGCCGACACCCGAGCACCTGCAAGCGTCGCATCGACTCGGCCCAACGCACGGGCGCCGTCACCTGCCTCGTCAACAGATCGCGAATGCGGGCCGCATCGCCGTTGAGCTCGGCCTCGACGTTGGTCACCACGGGGACGGTCGGGGTGACGACGTCGATGGCGGCGAGCGCGCGCGCGAGCTCCGCCGCGACGGGCGCCATGAGCGCACAATGGAACGGCGCGCTCACCGCGAGCGGGATGACGCGACCGCCGGCCGCCCGGGCGGCGTCCATCGCCCGCGCCACGGCGACACGATGGCCGGCGATCACGACCTGGCCGGCGCCGTTGAAGTTGGCCGGGCTCACGACGTCGTCGCCGGCAGCCGCGCGGCAGAGCTCCGCCACCTGCGCGTCGTCGAGACCGACGATCGCCGCCATGGATCCGACACCTTCCGGCACGGCGGACTGCATGAGACGGCCGCGAAGGCGCACCAGGCGCACGGCATCGCGAAAGCCGAGCGCGCCGGCCACGACCAACGCGGTGTATTCACCCAAGCTGTGGCCGGCGACCCACCGCGGGTGAAGACCACTTTCCACGCCGAGCGCGCGCCACAGCGCGACGCTCACTGCCAAGATGGCAGGCTGACAAAACTCGGTGCGGGTCAGATCGGCGTCCGGACCCTCGAAGCACAGCCGGGTCAACGGATATTCGAGGGCATCGTCGGCCTCGGCCATGGTCGCGCGAGCGCTCGCATGCTCGGCGACGAGGCGTTGCCCCATGCCGACGCGCTGCGACCCCTGACCGGGAAAAAGGAGCGCCGTCTCCTCGCTCGACGCGTCGTCGGGCCGCGACGGCATCGCCGGCGGCTGCGCGGTCACGCCTCCGTCGTATCGAGCACCTTGCGCCCGCGGTATTCACCGCAGTGCAAGCAGGCGCGATGCCGCAGCATGGGCTCGCTGCAACTCGGACACGTGATGAAGCTCGCCGGACGCAACGCATCGTGCGCGCGACGCTTGTTGCGCTTGGTGCTTGACGTACGTCGTTTCGGAACTGCCATGACCCCTCCTCCGCGCGCTCAGGCGTCGCGGTCGATCTTGAGATTGCGGAGCACAGACCAGCGTGGATCACCAGCCTCGGCCACGCAGGCGCATTGGCCGGTGTTGCGGTTGATGCCGCACTGCGGGCAGAGCCCCCGGCACTCTTCACCACAGAGTGGACGCGTGGGCAAGGCGAGCATGATTTGCTCGTACATCAGCGGGGTGAGGTCGATCTCGGTGCCTTCGTAGAACGATTGCGTCAGATCGCCCGGCGCGAGCTCGATCTCCCCCGTGAGCGGCGTCGCGGGAGTCAGGACCAAGGAGAACTCCTGCGCGACCTCCAGCGGAAAGGTCTCCAGGCACCGACCGCACGTCGCCTGAGCCCGCCCCCGGACCTCGCCATCGAAGAACAGGTCGAGCTGCGAGCGCGAATATCGGACGTGCACCTGAAGCGGCTCGGAGAACTCGTAGTCGTGAATGCCGCCGGCAAGGGTTGCGTTCAACGGCTCGACCGGCTCGGCATAGTCGAGGTGATCTTCGACCGCGAGGATGTCGTTCAGCTGGATCTTCATGGTGCGGGGTCGGGCGTTCCGGCAAGGGTCGGGAATCGAGCCCGGGCCGGTACTTATATGGCTCGGATGCGAGGCCCACAAGCCGCGGCACCCGTTCGGGCATGGCTCAGGTCGGGGACTCGGGGTCGCCGGCTCCGATGCCGACCCGGCGCTCCAACCGTCGCACCCGCCGCAGCAATTCGGGCAGACGGAGCAGCGCGGCCGAGGTCCGCCGCCAGAGCGTCGCCTCGATCGCCGGATAGCCAGCAACGACCTTGCCGGGCCCGACCGAGCTCGGGACGCCGCTCTGCCCCGCGACCTGGGCTCCGTCGCCGATCACCAAATGCCCCGCGGCCCCGGCCTGCCCCCCCATCTGCACCCCGCGCCCGATCCGGGTGGAGCCCGCGATGCCCACCTGGGCAGCGAGAAAGCTGTGGGCGCCGACCTCGCAGTTGTGGGCAATCATGACGAGGTTGTCGAGCTTGGCCCCGCGTCGGATGATCGTGGCCTCGAGGGTCGCCCGGTCGATCGTCGTGTTGGCGCCGATCTCGACGTCGTCCTCGACGATCACGATGCCGGCCTGCGGGATCTTGACGGCCCCGGTCGGGCTCGGCGCGAAGCCGAAGCCATCTGCCCCGATCACCGCTCCCGGGTGCAGGACGACGCGATCCCCCAGCCGTACATGCTCCCGCACCACGACCCCGGCGTGGGCGACGAAATCGCGGCCGATCTGCACCCCGGCATAGACAGTGACGTGCGGATGGATCGTCGCGCCGGGTCCGATCACGACGTCGTCGCCGATCACGGCGTACGCGCCGATCGACGTCGGCTCGGCGATCCGCGCGCTCGGCGCCACGACCGCCGTCGGGTGGATGCCCGGCGGCATCTGGAGCGGACGATGGAAGAGCGCCAGCGCCTGGGCGAAACAGAGATACGGATTGTCGGCGCGGAGCGTGGCGATCGGGAGCTCCGCTGCATTCGTCCCGACGATCACTGCCGATGCCCGGGTCGCCGCGAGCTGCGCCGCATACTTCGGATTGGCGAGGAACGTGAGATCGCCCGGCCCCGCCTCCTCCAGGCCGCGGATCGCCCGAATCTCGATCGCGCCGTCGCCCCTGAGCTCGCATCCGAGCCGTGCCGCGAGTTCCGCGAGCGTCATCGTGGCGAGCATTAGGCCGAAGACGTCCCCCTCGCAAGCGACGTCCGGGCACGAATTTGCCGCTCCCGGAGCCCTGTGTTACGAGGCTCGTTTCCGGATCGTCCCATGACCTCCACCATCGATTTCGCCAAGGGCGACGGGCTCGTCCCGGTCATCGTCCAGGACGCCGGCTCAGGCGCGGTGCTCATGCTCGCCTACATGAACCAGGAGTCCTACGAGCGCACCGTTGCGACCGGCTACGCCACGTACTGGAGCCGTTCGCGGAAGGCGTTCTGGGTGAAGGGCGAGACCTCGGGACACCGTCAGAAGGTGCGCGCCATCCACGTCGACTGCGACGGCGACACGGTGCTGTTACGAGTCGAGCAGGAGGGCGGTGCGGCCTGCCACGAAGGCTATCCGAGCTGCTTCTTCCGCCGGCACAGCGACGACGGATGGGACGTCGTCGAGACGCGCGTCTTCGACCCGGCGGCGGTCTACAAAAAATGAGCATTCTGAAGCTCGGCATCCCGAAAGGGAGCCTCGAACAGGCCACCATCGAGCTCTTCCGCAAGTCGGGCTGGCGCATCAGTGCCGGCGGTCGCAGCTATTTCCCGTCGGTCGACGATCCTGCGCTCCGCTGCAACCTCATTCGCGCCCAGGAGATGGCCCGTTACGTCGAAGCGGGGACGCTCGACGCCGGCATCACCGGACACGATTGGATCCTCGAGAACGACGCGAAGGTCGAGGTAATCTGCGACTTCGTCTACTCGAAGGCGACCATTCGCCCGACCCGCTGGGTGCTCGTGGTGCCGGACGCCTCGCCCGTGAAGAAGCCCGAAGACTTGCGCGGCAAGACCGTGGCCACCGAGCTCGTCAACTACACCAAGCGCTTCTTCGCCGAGCGCAACATCGAGGTCGACGTCGAGTTCTCGTGGGGCGCCACCGAGGCCAAGGCCGCCGAAGGGCTCGTCGACGCGATCGTCGAGGTCACCGAGACCGGCAGCACGCTCCGCGCCAACGGCCTCCGCATCGTCGCGGAGCTCTTCAGCCCGAATCCGCAACTGATCGCCAACACGAAAGCCCTCGCCGACCCGTGGAAGCGCGAGAAGATCGAGCAAAACGGCCTGCCGCTCGCAGTGGCGCTCCGGGCCGAGACCCAGGTCGGCCTCAAGCTCAATGTCCCCAAGGAGCATCTCGATACCATCGTCGCGATGCTGCCGAGCATCACGGCACCCACGGTCTCCAACCTCTACGGCAAGGAGTGGTTCTCGGTAGAGAGCGTGATCGCCGAGGACGTCGTCCGCGAGCTCATCCCGAAGCTCATGAAGGCCGGCGCCGTCGGCATCATCGAGTACGGCCTCAACAAGGTCATCTGATCATTCGCAGAAGCCCGGCTTACGGCTCGCAAGCTTGCGACGGCGAAGGTAATTCGGTACACAGCCGCATTCGCCGAACCCCGCCATTCTCCCTCGCTCACGACTCAACGCGCGGCGTACTTCGACCCTGAGGCATCGCGATGCTCGGCTGGTGGTTTCCGGAAAACGTTTCGACAGACGGCGGGGTCTTTCGACTGCTGTATTGGAGCTCGGCCGTGGCCATGCTGGTCGCGCAGGCGCTCTTGTCGCGCTTCGGCGGCCCGGTGCTGGCGCGGAGCACGCGGGTACGCGAGATCGTATGGGCGGTGGTGCCTGCCCTCCTGCTGCTCGGCTTCGGACTGGCGAGCCACCGCACACCGACTGCGCTCGCGAGTGCGCCCTCGGTCCTGGTGAGCCCCGCGAGGTGAGCCGCACGTGACCACCACCGTGACCCCGCGACCGCTCCACGCGTTCGCCGTGGTGCTCGCGAGTGCCACGCTCGCCCTCATCTTCATCGGCGGGCTGGTGACCAGCACCGGCTCGGGTCTCGCCGTACCGGACTGGCCGCTCTCGTTCGGGCAGTTCTTCCCGCGCATGGTCGGCGGCGTCTTCTACGAGCACGGCCACCGCATGGTGGCCGCGACGGTCGGCGCGCTGACCGTCGCGTTCGCGATCGCGGCGTGGCTCGTCGAGACCCACGCGATCGTACGCCGGCTCGCCGTCGCGGCGGTCCTCACCGTGATCGCGCAGGGACTGCTCGGCGGGCTCACCGTGATCTACTTGCTGCCGCCGGCGATCTCGTCGGCCCACGCCTGCCTGGCGCAAGCGTTCCTCTGCATCACCGTCGCGCTCGCCGTCTTCACCGGTCCTGACTGGATCCCGGCGACGCGGCCCGCAGCCGATCCCGCCTTCGCTCGACTCACCGTCGCAGCCGCCGCGACGGTGTACGCTCAGCTGATCCTCGGCGCCGTCATGCGCCACACCGGTGCCGGCCTGGCGATTCCAGACTTTCCCTTGGCGTTCGGTCGCGTCGTCCCGCCTTTCGAGTCGGCGCCGATCGTGATCCACTTCCTGCATCGGATGGGCGCGCTCGCGGTCACCACCATGATCGTCTGGACCGCGGTGCGAACGCTCCGGACCCACGGCGGTGAGCGGGCGCTGGTCCGCCCTGCCCTCCTGGCCGTCGCCTTGGTGGCGACCCAAGTGACCCTCGGCGCGCTCACGATCTGGACGCAGAAGGCGGTGCTCCCGACCACGGCGCACGTCGCGGTCGGCGCCGCGATCCTCGGCACGACCGTGGTGCTGGCGCTCCGCGCACGCCGCGCCGCGCCCGCGTCCGCCCGGCGGGCCGAAGGCCCGGTGCTCGCCACCGATCGGGTGCCGGCATGATGCCCGCGCTCAAACCCGCCGAGGAGTTCGCCCTCGCGCCCGAGGCCCTGCCGCTCGCGCAGCGCCGTATGGCCGACTTCGTCGAGCTCACCAAGCCGCGCGTCGTGACGATGGTCGTCCTGACGACGCTCTTCGGCTTCTACCTCGGCGCCGGCACCGCCGCCTTCGATTGGCTCGGTCTCGCCATCACGCTCGTCGGCACGAGTCTCGCCGCCGCCGGCACGATGGCGCTCAATCAGTACCTCGAGCGCGACCTCGACGCGCAGATGCTGCGTACCCGTCAGCGTCCGCTCCCCGACGGCCGCGTCACGCCTCCGGATGCCCTGCTGTTCGGTACGACCATCACCATCGTCGGCCTCCTCATTCTGGCCGCGGGCAGCAACCTCCTGGCGGCAGCGGTGACGGCGGCCACCAGCATCAGCTACCTCTTCGCCTACACGCCGGCGAAGGCCCGGACGTCGCTCTGTACCTTGATCGGCGCGGTGCCCGGCGCCCTGCCCCCGCTCACCGGCTGGGCGGCCGCGAGCGGCACGCTCGATGCGTCCGCGTGGGCGATCTTCGCGATCATGTTCGTTTGGCAGATCCCGCACTCGCTCGCGATCGCCCAGATGTACCGCGACGACTACGCGCGGGCCGGCTTCCGGCTGCTCCCGGTCGTGGATCCCGACGGGACGAGCACCTCCCGCCAGATCCTCACCTACACGTTGGCGCTCCTGAGCGTCGGCATGCTCCCGACCCTGCTCGGCCTCGCCGGCCCGATCTACTTCGTGGCGTCCATCCTGCTGGGCCTCGGCATGCTGACCTCGTCGCTCCGCCTCGCGCGCTCCTCGAAAACGGCCGATGCGCGGCGGGTGATGTTCGCGAGCTTGCTCTACCTGCCCTGTCTCTTCGCGATCATGGCGGCCGACAAGCTCACCGTCGCGCCCTGGTAAATCGTCCCCTTCGCAGGCGTCCCGCGGAAGGCGTTCGCTTCGCTCCGCCGAAACTCGCTCAGCGGCTTCGGCGCGCAACCGCGGTCGCGCTCGCGAACGCGAGCGCGCAGAAGAGCGCCGTCACCATGAGCGACGGTGCCATGGCGGGAACAAGGCCTACGGACGCGGGGGCATTGAGGTACAGGCAGCGACGGAGCGCGGCCATGCCGTAGGTCAGCGGGTTCAACTGCATCAACCATCCGAGCCACCCCGCCGCGCCCGACGCCGGGAAGAACGCGCCCGAGAGGAGCCAGATCGGCATCAGGATCAGATTCATGACGGCGTGAAAGCCCTGCGTCGACTCCATCCGCCAGGCGATCACGAGCCCAAGCGACGTGAGCGCGAACGCGATCGCGGAAATCACGAGGACCACCGCGACGACCGAGCCGAGCGTCAGCGAGATTCCGACGAATGGCGCCAGCGCCAAAAACAGGACCCCCTGCAGCACCGCGAGCGTCGTCCCGCCGAGCGCCTGCCCGAGCACGATCCCGCCACGTGAGATCGGCGACACCAGCACCCCCTGCAGGAATCCCGACTTCCGATCCTCGACCACCGCGATCGTCGAGAAAATGGCCGTGAAGAGCAGCACCAGACCGATGATGCCGGGATAGAAGAACGCCATCGTGCCGAGCTCGTCCGGGGTTCCCGGCGGGCGGAGGGAAGCGCTGAACCCGCCCCCGAGGAGTACCCAAAAGAGCAACGGCTGCGCGAACGCGCCGACGAGACGGCTCCGCTGTCGCACGAAGCGAATGATCTCCCGCCACCAGAGCGCGCCCACGCCTTGCATCGCCCGCCCTCCTACGCGCGCCCGGCCGGCGACGGCGTGTCACTGAAGAAGCGCTCGCCGGTCAGGTGCACGAAGACGTCTTCGAGCGTCGGCTTTCCGAATGTCACGGTGCGGATCTCGCCGGGAAAGGCTTCGACGACTTCGCGCACGAACTCATGCCCGCGCGGCAGTTCGATCCGGAGCGCGCCGTCGACGAGCCGAGGTTCGCATCCGAACCGCTGCTGGATGCGGCCCTGCAAGCGCTCGGGGTCCGGGCTCTCGACGACCACGACGTCACCCCCGATGTCGGCTTTCAAGTCGCCCGGTGCCCCCACAGCCACCAGCTTCCCTTGGTGGATGAACCCGATACGGTCGCAGCGCTCGGCCTCCTCCATGTAATGCGTCGTCATGAGGACGGTCAGCCCCTCCTGATCGCGAAGCTGCACCAAGTACGAGAAGAAATCACGACGGGCACCGGGGTCGAGGCCGGTCGAGGGCTCGTCGAGGAGCACGAGATCGGGCGCATGCAGAAGCCCCTTCGCGAGCTCGACCCGACGGGCGAGCCCCCCGGACAGCGTGTCGACCAAGTCGCCGGCACGCTCGGCGACGCCCAGACGCTCGAGCAGCGCCGTCGCGCGCGCGCCACTTTCCGTAGCGCCGAGGCCATAGAGAGCCGCATGGCAGCGCAGGTTCTCGAGCACCGTCAGCTTGCCGTCGAGCGCCGGGTGCTGAAACACCACGCCGAGCCGACGCCGCACCCGCTCCGGATGGCGACCAGCGTCCTCGTCGAAGATCGCCACCGTCCCCGTTTGCGGCGCGACCAGCGTAGCCAGCACCTTGAACAACGTGGTCTTGCCGCCGCCGTTTGGTCCGAGCACGCCGAAGATCTCGCCCCGGGCAACTCGGAGATCGATATCGTGCAGCGCCACCCGTTCGCCATAGCGATGCGTGAGCCCGGCGAGGCCAACGGCCGTCTCCCCGGGGGTCGACGGGGCGAGCGGGCGCGCCGCGATCATCGTGACGCTCCTGCCGCCGAGACGGCGCTGTGACGAGGGAGAACCATGGTGGGCGGCGCATCCTGCCACAGGCACGACGGAGCGACCAGCCGGCCGCCCGAGACGCGTAGTCGCTTGACCGTCGAAGAGCGCCGACGTTAGAGTGCCGGACGCGGTCGTGGACGACCCGTTCGTCCGCTGGCCGCGCCGTTGGATGCCGTGAGTACCGAAGCGATCCTACCCGTCGATCCCACGCGCCTCGAGCAGTTGCTGCAGGTGCAGGAGCGGCTCCTGCTCGGATCGTTCGACGAAGCGACACTCGCGGATCGCCTCTGTCAGAGCACGGCGCTCGTCCTCGGCGCATCGGGCGCCCGCCTGATCTCGTACCAGGCCGGCGACTCGGTCGAGAACCGCGGCACCTACGGCATCCCGTTCGTGCCAAGCGACGACGAGGTCGTGCGTCGCGCGCTCGCCGAGCGCCGACCCATCCTCGGCGACGCCACCCACGAGTCGGGCATGCTGACCCTGCCGATCGAGGGGGCCGATGGTACGCTCGCCCTGCAGCTCCGCCCATGGATCGGTGGATCGTTCGGGCTCGAGCACATCGGATTGGCCCGGTACGCCGCCTCGTTGGCGGCCGTCGCATTGCGACACGCACGCTCGCGCCAGGCCGACACGGCCAGCGCGTCGGGCCCGGCCGAGATCCTGGCGTCGTTGTCGCACGACCTCCGCCAGCCGCTGAACGTGATGCTCGGTTACACCCAGCTCCTGATCGACGACACGTACGGCCCCTGCACCGGCGAGCAGCGTGAGGTCCTGACGACGATCGAGCGCCACGCCCGTGAGCTTTTCACGGTCCTGACGGGCGCGCTCGACCTCGTCCGGCTCGAGCGCGAGGCCGATCGCGCCGTCGCCGAGCCGTTCACGGCCGGCGACGTGCTCCACGAGCTCTGCACCGGATCGCTCGCCCATCGCGCCGGCCACGACGTGACACTCACCTGGCATGCCGATCCCGCGACCCCGCCCTTCCAGAGCGATCGCTTCCGCGTTCGCCAGGTCCTGCAGAACCTGATCGACAACGCGCTCCGCCACACCGAGCGCGGCGAAGTCGCGGTCACTGCCGCGCCCCACGACCGGCGCGTACGCCTCGAGGTGTCCGACACCGGAAGCGGGATTGCCGCCGCCGACCTACCCCACCTATTCGCACCCTTTCGCACCGGCAAGCTCGGACGCACCGGCTCGGGCCTCGGGCTCTACATCGTGAAGCGCTTCTGCGAGACGCTCGGCGGCGAGGTGACTGTCGCGAGTACGCCGGGGACTGGCACCCGCTTCACGGTCGACCTCCCCACCCAACCTCCAGGTCGCTGAAAAAGGGGCATCTGCGTCGTTGCTCCCTCCTTCGCTTGTGCGGCGTAGCT
>CAZWAX010000189.1:0-10941 GCA_964631985.1 uncultured Polyangiaceae bacterium
CTTGCAGCAGGAGCGGTCCGATCATCGAGAGCCCGAAGCCGATGAGCGGCGGCCGGAGATGCTGCTTCGCCATCTCCTCCGCGAGGATCTTGGCCTCCTGCTTGGAGAGCCCGCTGCCGCCGTACTCCTTCGGCCACATCGGCGCCGTCCAGCCGCGCTCGGCCATCACCGCGAGCCATTTCATGACGGGGGCGGGGTAGGCGGCCTTCAGGCCTCCCCAACACAGCTCGTCCTGATTGCCGAGCGGCTGGCGCATCTCCGGCGGCGCGTGCTTCTCGAGCCACTGGCGGGTGTCGGTACGGAACTGTTCGAGATCGGCCATGGGGAACCTCGCGATGGGGGCGCGTCACCCGGCACGCGCGCCGCGTAGAGTCGTGAACCGCGCGGAAGCTAGACCAGCCGCCTCCCTAGTTCAAACCAGGCTTTTCACATTCGGCGAGGGCGCGGGTCGTAGCGTGCACAGGAGGGAGACGACCATGCAACCGACGCACCACTACTACGACGTCAACGGCATTCGCATGCACACCGCCGAGCTCGGAAAAGGCCAACCACTGATCCTCTGCCACGGCTTTCCCGAGCTCTGGTATTCGTGGCGCCATCAGCTCCCGGCACTCGCGCGCGCCGGATTTCGCGTGATCGCACCGGACCTTCGCGGCTTCGGCGAGACGACGGTGTCGCCCGACGTCGCCGACTACACGCCACAGAACCAATGCGCGGACGTGCTGGCATTGATGGACGCCCTCGGGTTCGACGATGCCGTCGTCATCGGCCACGACTGGGGCAGCGTGCTCGCGTGGAACCTGGCGCTGCATCACCCCGAGCGCGTCCGCGCGGTCGGGGGCCTGAACGCGACCGGACTCCGCACGCTGCAGATGCCCCAGAACCTCCTCGCGCTGCTCGAGCCCGCGCCGGGAATCTGGGACTACCATTTCTACTTCCAATCGCCCGGCGTCGCGGAGTCGGAATTCGAGGCCGACGTCGAGCGTTTTCACATTCTCATGCGACGGAGTGCCCGCGCCGAGGACGGCTACGACATCCTGCGGGACTTCCACGACGTCCGTGAGCGCGGTGGGCTCTTGGTCGGCTACCCGCACAAGCCCGTCCGCAGCGTCATCATGAGCGACGACGATCTCCGCTACTACGTCGATCGCTTTACGGCCACCGGCTTTCGCGGCGCGCTCAACTACTATCGGGTCTACGACGCGCTAGCGGCGTGGGCGCGCGAGGTCGTGGGTACGATCATCGCCGTTCCGACCTTCGTGCTGACCTGCGGCAAGGACCCGGTCATGACGCCCGACCTGACCGACGGGATGGAGGCACTGGCTCCCGATCTCACCCGCCACCACATCGAAGAGTGCTCGCATTGGTCGATGGAGGAGCATCCGGAGGAGGTGAGCCGCGTCCTCGTGCGTTGGCTCCGCGATCGACGGTTGGCCGCACCCGCGCGTTGAGCTTGCGTACGATTCCTCTGCGCCGCTATCCGGAGGCATGCGGCGAATCACACGCGATCTCCGTGGCGCGCTCGCGGCACTGCTGCTCGCGGTGCCCGCGCTCGCCACCACGCCCGACCAATGCGGCGACGCCGACCTGAGCGGCACGCGCACGGTGACCGACGGCGTGCTGGTGTTGCGGACGGCCGCCGAGCTCGCGGGCGGCTGCTCGGTCGCGTCGCGCTGCGACGTCGACGGCAACGGTCAGATCACGGTGACCGACGGGGTCGCGGCGCTGCGCCTCGCGGCCGAGCTGCCGGTCACGCTCGCCTGTCGCGACGTCGTCGTCGACCGCTCGCAGTTCGTCCTGTTCACCTTCGACCGCCGCTCGGCGTTCGGCTTCTGTCCGCCGCTCGACTCGGTCTCGCGCGTGGTGCTGAGCGCCGGCGCGAACGGCGTCACCCGGAGCGCCAACGTCATCGTCGCAGGCACCCCCGGGGACCCGGATTGCCTCGAGGAGGACATCACGACGGTGCCGCCGGTCGCGTGCGCGCGCGAGGTCGCCCTCCCTGACCGTCTGCTGACCGCCGACGAGCTGACCCGGGTCCGGAACGCCTTCGCCGCGATCACCATCGAGCAGCAACGCCATCCCGATTGCTCCCGCGTCACCTTCGACCCGTGCCTCATCGACGAGCTCACCTGGGACAGCTCGCCGATCACCGACTTCGTCTGCGGCGAGCCGCGGCTCCTCGCGGATCAAGCGGCGGCGCTGATCGCGGTGCTCGACTCGTTGCGGTAGCCGCCCGGAAGCGGCCTACTCCGTCGCCGGCAGCGGCCGCTCCGGGCGGGGACGGCCGCGCTCGTCGGCGATCCGCTGGCCGGCCCGGAACTCCACCCAGAAGCGAGCGCGCTCCTCCGCGGTCTTCGTCTGCGGAGCCGCGTCCGAAGACTCCGAATCCCCGAGGACGAGACCTTTCAGCCACTGCCACCATCGGCTCATCGCGGGACCTCCGGGGCACGTCGGGAGAAGCGCATGAGCTACCGTAGCACTTTCGATACGGTCGCGAGCAAGGTCTTTGGAAAAGCCGCAGGCTATGGCCTGGCGGAGCTCGCTGCGGCGATCTCGCTCGCCGGCAAGTCGCCGGGCCGGCTCAGCATTCGCTCGACCATCTCCTCGATGACGACGTCGGGCCGCTCCTCCTCGATCACCTCGGTCGCAAAGGTCCGAATGAACGCCGAGCGCCGGAAATGGCGGGCGAGAAACGGCATGACCATCTCGAAGAACGAGTCGTGGACGACGACGGCCCGCGCGACCTCGCCACTCGCGCACGCAAAGACCCGCGGCGCGCTGGTGGGCACATGGGGACGGCGCAGCATGCGCGCGGTCGCGGCGCGGGGCTCGAGGGCCGGCGCCGTCGTCGGAACGAGCACGAGGCGCTCCTCCGCGAGCGTGGCGGTGAGGCCGAGCATGCCTCCGAGGTCCCCGGGTCCGCCGACGTGAACCTGGCGCTCGAACGCGGCGGCGTCGAGCGGGCGTACCGCCGGCAACTCGCGCGCGAGCCACGTCGCCACCTCGCGATACGCCACGAAGGCGCCGACGTCGTTCCAGTGCGTGTCGGTGCGGTGGTAGAGCCGGTCGCCGTCCTTGGCGGCCGCGAGCGCGGGCCGGAAGTCGAGGATCGGGACCGTGGAGTGGGCCCGCATCCAGGCGAACAGCTGGTCGGCGCGCGTGCGCTCGCCGCGCGGCTGCATCCACGCGGGCAGCTGCTCGCCGTAGAGGCTCGACTTCTCGGGGGCGAGCGCGAAGACGTAGCGGATGCCGCGCGCCGCGAGCCAATCGCGGCGTTCTTCGATGCGTGCCTGCCACGCGGCGAGCTCGGCCTCTCCGAACGGCAGGAGCCCCAGATGATCCTCCGGGATGCGATCGGCCACGTAGAAGAGCCACCCGTCGCGGCCGAGCACGACGTCCCGCGTGCTCGACACGCCGAACACGCCGTAGGCGATCCGCGAGTGCAGCTGCACGAGCGAGTTGCGGAATCCGAAGTGATCGTCGAACCACGCGTCGATCTGACGGCGGACGAGACGCACGCCGTCCGCGAGCTTCGGGACCGGCGCCATGGGACGGTTCTCGCCCGGCATCCCTCCGGTCTGGACCGCGAAGATCGTGCCCACCCCGGGGGCGACGATGCCGCCCACGAAGAGCACGACCAACGCCAGGTTGGCCCTCCGCCGCATCGTCGTCGCCGTCCGCTGATCCGTCGTCGTCATCGTCAGAAGCGGAAATAGATGAACGGGTTGTATGTGCCGGCCGAGAGCGCGGCGACCGAGAGCAGAAACACGACGCCGAGCGCCCCTACTTCCGCGCCGGCGAGGACGCCGTCCAGCGCGGGGGCTCGCGCGGACGCCACCCGGACACCGACCAAGCGCTCGCGCCACGCGGCGAGCGCCGGCGCGATCGGCATCGCCCCGATGCATCCCGCGGCGAGCGCGACCACGACCGCCGCGTCGAGATGCCGCGCCAGGCTCTGGCCCGCGACGGCCGCCGCCGCGGGGTCGAACATCACGCGCAGGACCGCGACCGCGTGCGCCAGGCTGTCGGCACGGAACGGCACCCAGCCGATCATCACCACCACGAGCGCATAGGCGTGCCGGAGCGGACGCCACGACCGCGCGAGCAGCGCCGCCAGCCCGAGACGCTCGAGGATCTGGAAGGCGCCGTGATAGAGACCCCACACGAGAAACGTCCAGCTCGCCCCGTGCCAGAGGCCGCAGAGCACGAAGACGGTGAGCAGGTTCAGATAGACGCGCGGCTCGGCCGCGCGGCTGCCGCCCATCGGGATGAAGACGTAGTCGCGAAACCACGTCGAGAGCGAGATGTGCCAGCGCCGCCAGAACTCGCGGATCGACTGGGCGGCGTAGGGATGGTCGAAGTTCTCGCGGAAGCGGAACCCGAACATCTGCGCGAGCCCGATCGCCATGTCGGAGTAGCCCGAGAAGTCGAAGTAGATCTGCAGCGTGTAGCAGGCGACCGCGAGCCAGGTCGTCGCCGGCGTCAGCTGGTCGGCCGGGAGCGCGAAGATCGCGTCGACCGGCACCGCGAGCGTGTTGGCGATCAGCGTCTTCTTGCCGAGCCCGACGACGAAGCGCCGAACGCCGAGCGCAAATGCGTCGAGGTCGACCGTCCGCGCCGTGATCTGCGGCGCGACGTGGTGCCAGCGCACGATCGGCCCGGCGATCAGATGCGGGAACATCAGGAAGTAGAGCGCCAGGTCGAGCGGGTTCCGCTGCGCCTCGGCGTCGCCGCGGGAGACGTCGACGACGTAGCTCACGGCGTGGAACGTGAAGAACGAGATGCCGAGGGGGAGCGCGATCGGCGGCAGCGGGAAGGGGTCGAGCCCGAGCGCCGTGAGTACCCGGTTCGCGTTGAAGACGAGGAAGCCGCCGTATTTGACGACGATGAGCAGCGCGAGATTCGTCGTGACGGCGAGCGCGAGCACCCGGCCCGCGGCCGGCGTCCGGCAGACGCGCGCGATCCAGAGGCCGAAGCCCCAGTTGGCGCCGATCGCCGCGAGCAGCACGACCATGAACGAGAGCTCGCCCCAGACGTAGAAGAGGATGCTCGCGAGCAGGAGCCACGCGTTCCGGAGCCGGTGCGGGGTGAGCGCGTACACCGCGAGGGTGAACGGCAGGAAGAGGAACAGGAAGACCGGAGAGGCGAAGACCATGCGCCGTCAGGGCCTCGTCAGACGTCGGCGTCGCGCCGGCGGGTCATCATCACGACGACGGCGACGAGCCCGAGGCCGGTGAGCACGAGCCCGGCGCTGAGGCCCGGCGGCCAATACGTGAGCTCGACGACGTTCCGGCCCGCCGGCACCTCGACCGCGCGAAACGCGTAGTTCGCCGGCACGATCGGCGCCGCGGCGCCGTTCACCCGCGCGGTCCATCCCGGGAAGAAGCTTTCGGCGCAGTACACCATCCCGGCGCGCGGCGCGTCGACGGCGAGCCGGACGGCGTTGCGCTCGAGCGCGAGGATCGTGACGGACGGGTCCGCCGCGTCGTTCGGCTGGCTCGCGAACGACGGCGGGCTTTCGAGCAGCAGCTCGCGTCCCGGGGCCATGGCGCCGACCGTGGCGAGGGCGGCGTCCGGATGGACGATCTGGAACGTGCTGCTGAAGAAATAGCGCGGCGTGCTCGGCCGCCGGAATATGGTCGCGTAGTCGTCCTGGTGGCGGCGCTCCCAGCCGCGCGCCGCGGCCGCGGCGACGAGCGTATCGAACTGGGTGCGGATCGCGAGCAGCTCGATGTTGGCGCGGTCGAGG
The DNA here is from genome assembly GCA_964631985.1 of uncultured Polyangiaceae bacterium. Lineage (GTDB taxonomy): Bacteria > Desulfobacterota > Binatia > UTPRO1 > UTPRO1 > UTPRO1. Next base: position 5,750 of record CAZWAX010000189.1, read on the forward strand.
ATGCCTTCCGACGGCAGCTGGCGTGCTTCGCGGAGGAACAGGACGTTGTCGGCGATGTACTTCTTGTAGAGCGTGAAGACACGGGGCGGGTTGAACGCCATCAGCGAGTCGAGGCCGAAGATCTCGAACGCCGAGCTGGCGTTCGCCGGCAAGACGCCCGCCGCGAAGACGCGGCCGACGCCCGCCTCGCGCACGAGCGTCTGGACGTACGGCACCGGGTTTCGCCACACGTCCCAGCGGCGTTGGCGCGGATAGGTGCTGTTGCCCCACGCCTCGACGACGAGCGCCAGGGTCAAGAGCGCCGCGATCGTCTGGCGGACGGCCGGCCTCGCGCGCCAGAGTGCCGCCGCGAGCACACCGAGCGCGCCGACGGCCGCGAGCGTGACGAAGAACGCCCACGCCTCCTCCCAGTCCTGGGCCCGCGGGTGCGCCAACGCGCCGGCGGCCACCGCCCACCAGCGGATCGTCGCCGCGACGCCGATCAGCACCGCGACCGCGCCGAGCGCGTGCCGCCACCGCACCTCGCCCTCCACGATCGCCTGGAGGCCCAGCGCCGCCGCGACCGCGATCAGGAAGTCGAGCGCGATCCCCCAGTAGACGGCGAAGTGGATCGTGCGCAGCAGCGGCAGGTACGCGATCCATTGGACGGGCGCGAGACCCAGCATCTTCCAGCTGATCAGGACGAAGGCGGCGACGATCGCGATCCGGAGCGGCTCGCGCGCCCGCGCTCCGCGCCGGATCCCGAGCAGCGCGAGCAGGCACGGGATCACACCTGCATAGGGGAGCGGCGGGAAGGCCGGCATCTTCATCGGCGGGTTGGCGAAGACCTTGTCGCCCCCCATGAGCGTCGGCGAGAAGAGCTGGAGGAACGAGACCGCGCGGGCCGAGAGCAGTCCCTCGTGATCATAGAACGTGGACACGTGCGGCGTGCTCCGCATCGCGGCGAAGACCGGGACGTACTGAAAAGCGGCGAGCGCGAGCGCGAGCCCGCCCGCGATCGCAAGGCGGAGCGCGACGACGGCCGGGCGCGGCGTCGCGGCCGGCGGCGCCATCACCAGGACGCAGAGCGCGTAGAACACCGTGAGACCGAAGCACGCGAGCAGGAGCGGCGGGAACGGCGACAGCGCGATCGCCGCCCACCCGAGCGCGAGGCCGCCGGTCCAGCGCCACGTCGGCCGCGCGAGGAAGCGGCGCGTGAGCTCGAGCGCCACCGGGATGCACATCGCGGTCTGCCCGATGAACGACCCGAGGGTCTGCACGATTCCGCCGCAGAACATGAAGGCCAGAGCGCCGAAGAGGCTCGCGACGGGCGCCAGGCCATGGCCGCGGAGGAAGCGCTCGGTGCAGAAGCCCGCGACGAGCAGCAGCGCCAGGAAATAGGCGTTCTTGAGGAGCACGGTGTTCCCGGCGAGCAGGAGCAGCACGTAGGGCGGGAAGAACGCCGTCGCGGTCGGATTGGCGAGCGCGGGTGCGCCCGCCGCGACGTACGGATCCCAGAGCGGCCACTCGCCTTTCCGGAAGCCCTTGCGCAGGAACTCGCCGGCCGGCTCCCACTGCCACCACGTCGCGCCCGGGTCGTGGAAGTTCGCGAAGGCGAGGAGATTGCGCTCCATCCAGACGGGGGCCGGGAAGAAGTTGGGACCGTAGGCCTCCGCGACGTGGCGATAGTCGAGCGGATTGTAGTTGTTGGTGAAGACCAGCGACTCGCCGCGGAAGACGACGCCCGAGAAGATGACGACGACACACGCGACCAGACCGAGCGCCGCGAGGAACGCACCACGACCGCGGGACGGGCGCGGCGCGTCCGCTTCGCTCAAACCCGCTCCGCGGCCGAACCGTGCTCCTTGCCGAAGATCAGGAGGTTCGGCGTCCGCATCGCCGCGAGGATGTCCGCGCGGCGGTAGGCGATCTCCGTGACGATCAGGTCGTGCGGCACGAGCACCGCGAGCACGTCGGCCCCGCGCGCCACCGTCAGCACCGAGTCGCAGGCGTAGCCCGCCAGCAGCGGATCGTAGAGCCGGACGTGGTGGCCCTCGTCCGACAGGATGCGAAAGACCTCGAGCGCCGGGCTCTCGCGGGTGTCCTTCACGTTCGGCTTGTAGGTGGCGCCGAGGCAGACGAGGCGCGGCTGCTCGATGCCGGCGGCCGCCGCGACGATCCGCGCCGCCGTGCGGTGCGGCATGCCGTCGTTCAGGAGCCGCGCGGCGCGCAGCAGATCGCTCGTCTCGGGGCAGGCGTCGACGAGGAACCACGGGTCGATCGGGATGCAGTGGCCGCCGACGCCGATGCCGGGCTCGAGGATCTCGACGCGCGGATGGTGGTTGGCGAGCGCGATCGCCTCGCGGGTGTCGACGCCGAGCTCTTCGCAGAGGAGCGCCACCTGATTCGCAAACGCGACGTTGACGTCGCGGTAGGAGTTCTCGATCAGCTTCACGAACTCGGCCGTGCGGACGCTGGTCGCGAAGAGCTGGCCTTTGACGAATCGCCCGAAGAGCTCACGGGCGCGCTCGGTCGAGCGCGCGTCGACGCCGCCGATCACGCGCGCGTTGTAGACCGCCTCGGCCATGATGTTGCCGGGCAGGATGCGCTCCGGGCAGTGCGCGAGCAGGATCTCGGCGGCGTGCGGGCTGCGCTCGAGGATCGGCCGCACGACGGTCTCGGTGGTGAGCGGCGGCACCGTCGACTCGACGACGACCAAGTTGCCGGGCCGCAGATACGGGACGATCGACTCGGTCGCGGCGACGACGGCGCGGAGGTCAGGGCGCTTGTCGGGCGTGATCGGCGTCGGCACGGCGATCACGAACGCGTCGGCCTCGAGCGGTGTCGTCTGGGCCCGGAGATTCGCCTGCACGTCGGGATCCTGGAAGAAGCGGTCGAAGTCCTCCTTCTCCTCGATCTTCGACGTGCGCTCGTTGATCTCGCGCACCACGCGCGCGTCGACGTCGACGGCGGTGACGCGCAGCCCCCCCTTGGCGAGGTGGAGACAGAGCGGCAGGCCCACGTAGCCGGCGCCGACCACGGCGACCGACTGCAGCGGCGGGAGCGCAGACCGGCTCATTTCCCGTAGTACTGCCGCTGCCAGGCGATGGTGCGCGCCACGCCCTCTTCCAATCCGACGGTCTCATGATGGCCGAGGTCGGCCTCGGCGCGCGCGGGCGAGGTCTTCTTGTCGCGCGTGTTGTGGACCTCGCGGTCGACGTAGCGCACCAGCCGGTCGGTCTTGCCGCATTCCTTCAGGATGAGGTCGGAGACGCTCTTGATGTCGTGCAGGCGCTGGCCGGCGATGTTGTAGACCGCGCCGGGCTTGAAGCGCTCGCAGATCGTCGCGAGCGTGCGGCTGGTGTCGTCGATGTAGGACGAGGTGCGCGAGTGCTGGAGATAAACCGTGTACGGCAGGTCGTGCAGCGCGCGGTAGATGAACTGGCAGATGACGCTCCGATACTCGCTGTACGGCTCGCCCGGCCCGTAGGTGTTGAAGAGCCGCACCAGCACCGTCTCGGTGCCGTGCACCGCCATCGAGTTCCCGACCTGCAGCTCGTTCACCCACTTCGAGATCGCGTAGTCGTTCATCTGACGGATCGGGTGCTGGTTCGGAACGTCCTCGAGCATGAGGTCGTCCCAGTCGCCGTAGATCTCGGAGCTCGAGAAGACGACCATGCGGAACTTGCGCTGCTCCTGGAGGCGGATCAGGTTCTTGGTGCCGACGGCGTTGGTGCGCCACATCGTCTCGTAGAAGTCCTCGCCGTTGTAGCGGCCGAACTCGGCGGCGGCGTGGTAGACGAAGTCGAACGGCTGGCGATCGAACACGTTCTGCATCTGGCGGTACTCGCCGACGTCGGCGCGCACGTAGAACTTGCCGTCGAGACCGTGCGAATGGCCGCGATCGAGGACCCACACCTCGTGGCCGGCCTTCCGGAGATTCTGCGAGAGCGGCGCTCCGACCGCGCCGAGCCCTCCGGTGACGAGAATCTTCATGACGTCCAGTCCTCTCCGGTTTTCACCAGAAGAGGGTGAACCATCTTCCGGTCAGGCGATTGACGAAGGCTTTGATGAGAATCCGGCCGTACCCGGGGCCGGCGCGCAGAAACGAGAAGCTGCTCTGTCCGAACGACCGCTTGAGATGACAGACGTCGACTTCCGTGACCCGCCCGGTCTGGAACCAGGCCTTGAACGTGATCTCGGGCGAGATCTCGAACCCGCCGCTTTCGGCACCGTACCGAGCGAAGATCTGCCTGTCAAAAACGCGGAAGGCATTGGTGTAGTCGCTGAGGCTGACGCCGACCACGACGCGCGTCGCGAGCCGGAAGCACGCGCTCCAGAAGCGGTAGAGGCGCGGCACGTTGGCGTAGTTCCGCCGGTCGCGATAGCGCGAGCCGATCGCGAGCGCGTACCCGTCGTCGCGCACTTTGCGGAACATCTCCGGGATGCGCGTCACCTCGTCCGACCCGTCGCCCATCGTGACGGCGACGACCTGCGCGCGGGCGTGCTGCATCCCGTAGCGGATGCCGTTTCCCATGCCGTGCGGCGTCGGCTTCGAGAGCGCGCGGATGCGCGGGGAACGCCACATCTGCGCCAGCGCCACCGCGTAGGTGGCGTCGGGGCTCGCGTCGTCCACCAGCAGGATCTCGGCCGCGACCGGATCGCGGTCGAGCGCCTCGAGCAGGCGGTCGCAGACGATCGGCAGGTTCTTCTCCTCGCGATACGCCGGCACGACGATCGCGAGCTCGGGCGTCGGCGGGTCGAGCGTCCCCTGCTCCCAGCGCACGATCGCCTGCAGGATGCGCGCGGCCGCGTAGCCGTCGCCCCAGGTGGCGTCGGCGAAGCGCGCGTCGTCGGTCGGGGTGCCGCGCAGATGCAGGTCGCGGCCGGGATGACCCGCCGGCAGCATCGTCGAGCCGTAGCGCGGATCGTCGAGCGCGGCCGGGAACAACCGGGCGTCGGCGAGGAAGAAGAGGTCGGGCCGCCGCTTCTCGCGGCGGGCGCAGTTGAAGAGCTCTTCGGTCGAGCCGACGAGCGTGAAGACGGAGAGGCCGAGGATCTCGGCTGCGACCGTTGCGAGTCGCGCCAGCACGCCGCCCGTGAGCAGCAGGCACCCGTCGAGCCGCTCGTCGCGGAGCGCCGCGACGACCGCCGCGAAGTCGGGCAGCGCGCCGGTCCCGTCGGTCACCGCGGGCGCCGTCGCGACCCGCGGC
>CAZWAX010000190.1:0-5632 GCA_964631985.1 uncultured Polyangiaceae bacterium
CGAATCCGGAACGGCGGCGTGTCCGACCGGCGATCTCGACGGCAACGGCTCGGACGACGACGACCAGCCGGTCCTGCACTACTGGGACACGAGCCTGGGACTCCCCGTGAACCTCGGTATGCGCGTCGACGGCGTCGCGATGTCCGACGGCTGGATCGCTGCCGCCAGCTACACGTCCGGTGGCCCCCACCTTCGCGTTCACCAGATCTGCGCCCCGATGCTCTCGTGCGATTGGATCATGCCGAAATTTGGTGGGGACTTCCGGCTCATGGACGGCGATCCCGCCGTCGCGGGAGGCCTCGTAGGCGCTCTGGCGGTCGAGGCCAGCGGGGAGGAGGAGGGCGTCGACCTGAACGGCGACGGGGACACCGGCGACGACGTGCTCCAACTCTACGACGCGACCAAGAAGAAGGTGATCAACACGGAGCTCGCCGCCAGGGACTTTGTGATGGGCGAGCGTGCCACGAGCGCCTGCGGCGACGTGCAGCTGACGGCGCTGCGGGTGCCGGAGGACGACGCGGATCTGAACGGCGACGGCGACACGTTCGATCTAGTCATGGCCGTCCACGACGCGGTCTCCGGCATCACGCGGGTCGTCGGGCAAGCCGCGGTGCCGTGCACGTTCCCGGCCTGCGATCCCCGCACGCCCTACCGCGTCGAGGGATCGAAGATCACGTTCCTCACCGCGGAGGCCGATCAGGGCGGCCAGGACCTCAGCGGCGAAGGCCACACCGACGACGTCGTGCTGCAGGTCTACGATTTCTGCGGCAACGTCGTGACGGTGATCGGCCCGGTCGACGAGCGGTCGCCGCTCGACACCACCAAGGAGGTCGAGACCAGCACGATCACCCTCGTCGAAGCCGGCCGCTGCGACGGCGGCGGGTGCACGCCCGGCGGCAGCGAGTGCGTGCAGGGCGAGTTCTGCGAGCTCGATCGTTGCGAGGTCGGCTTCGGGACGTGCGCACGTCACACCTCGATCGCGTGCGCGACCGACGCCGACTGCCACCGCTGCATCCTGCGCGTCCCGGGCAGCTGCCGCGCCGACGCCGAGTGTCCGACCGGCACGACCTGCGAGGCGCAGCTCGTGACCGCCGTCACGACCACGTCCGACGGTGACGGCGACGGCGTGCCCGACGAGCTCGACAACTGCCCCGAGACGCCGAATCCGACGCAGGCCGACAGCGACGGCGACCGCATCGGCGATCTCTGCGACGTCGAGCCCGTGCCGTGTGCCGCGGCGCCGCTTCCCGGCTGCCGCTCTCCAAGCGTCCCCGGCAAGTCCCAGCTCACGATGAAGCAGGGTATGACCGACGCCAAAGACTCGCTCTCGTGGAAGTGGTCGAAAGGCAGCGCCACCGCCCTCGCCGACTTCGGCGACCCGACGCGGACCGACGGCTACGCGCTCTGCGTCTATGACGGTGGGTCGAGCCTCGCACTCGGCGCGAGCGCGCCTGCGAGCGGCGCCTGCAAGAACGGCAAGCCCTGTTGGAAGGCGAGCGGTGCCAAGGGCTTCAAGTACGGCGACGCGGATCTGACGCCGCACGGCATTCAGAAGCTCACGCTCCAGGCGGGCGACGACAGCAAGGCGAAGATCGGGCTAGCCGGCAAGGGCCCGTTGCTGCGCATGCCGGCACTCGACACCCTCACCTTGCCTCTCGTCGTCCAGCTCCAGGGCGCGCAGGGCGAGTGTTGGGCGGCAACCTACGCAAGCCCGCTCACGCAAGATGCGAGCGTCGTGAAAGCCAAGGACACGCCCTAGAATCATCGCCTGGGCGAGGATGCGCACCGCACTTACCGGCGCAACGGCAGCCTCACCTTTGGCGGAATTGTGGCGCTCGACGGGCGTAGCGGGAGCAGTGTCTCCGACGGGATTTGAACCCGTGTTGTGAAAGGTCGACCTCCCGCAATCACCGCGCAATTGATGGGCTTAGACCGCTGCTAGTCCGACTTTGCCTTGAAGAACGTTCCGTCGTTCACCTTTAGCGTCGAGAACGTCGCTTGCCAGCACTTCCCCGAGTACAGGCGCTCGAGGCGAATGGTTACCGGCGACGTGAATCCTCCCGCCGGCACCGCGAGGCTCGCACCTTTCCCTTTGACCGAGAGCTTGCCGCGCCCGACGTCGCCGGCCGCGAGCGTCATCGCCGTCACGCCTTCCGGCGCCCCGGACTTGCTGGCGAAACTGAACCCGCCCGGCCGGGTCTTCCAGCACGGCTTGGAGCCGCAAGAGTCCATCGCCGCGGTGCGACGCATGCGAAGCGTCGGCACCCCACCCGTCCGATCGATGACGCACACGGAATAGTAGGACGTCGCTTGCGGATTGCCGAAGTCGGTGACCGACATCGCTTCGCCGTTCTTCCAGCTCCACGTCAGCGCGTCTCTCTCGGGAGCGTCCGCCTTGTGGCGCAGGACGATCTGCGATTTCCCGCCCGCGAGCGCCGGGGCGCAGCCCGCCGCTTCGGCGATGATGCATCCGCCTGCGCTACACGACTCGCACGGCTGGCAGACCATTGGCGCCCCGCCATCGCAGCGTCCCGCGCTGCACTGATCGACGGGGGTGCAGGCGTCGCCGTCGTCGCAGGTCGTCCCGGTGGGTGCCGCCGTCGTGCAATCCGTCGAGCAGCAGTCGCCGTCGATCGCGTTGCCGTCGTCGCAGGTCTCGTCGCCCTCGGTGATGCCGTTCCCGCACCCCGCTCGCCCACCCGTGAAGGGTCCGCCACCGTCCTGGCAGAACAGGTGGATGCTCACGAAGTACGCGTGATGCGTGCCGCTCATCGTCTGACCGTCGGCCGATGCGGTGCCGACGAGCTCGTTCCCGGAGCACGTGATCGGCACGCCGGGCGGCACCGTCGTGACCGTATCCGGAAGCGGAATCGTGAAGGTGCCGGCGTCGGGATCGATCGTACCGGTGTACGGGCCGTCGGGTCCGAACGTCAGATCGAGCTGGGTCCCGTTCTGCGCCAAGTGAAAACTGCCTGTCATCGGGCCGACGATCGACTGCGTGACGATCGACCAGTCGCCCGTCAGATCGACGGCGGCGTGCGCCGGAGGGGCGAACAGATGGATGACGATGGCGAGGGCGGCGGCAGCGGTGGGGGCGCGGCGCATGGGCTCTCCTCTTCGACTCGGGCAACCTAGTCGCGACGCGGCCCGCGGGTCAACGAATATGAGTGGGGGTGTAGAGTCGGCTGGCCATCCGGATCGAGCAGAAACGACCACGATTTCGAGTCGAATGAGGTCGTGCCAGGCGCCGGCGACGCAAAAGCAGAGTGGCGGCGCTCCGATCTTCCCGCGTCCGCGAACGCAAACGACCGCATTCCCGATTTCCGGAGGGATCCACGCGATATTCGTGGGCTCTTCGAACGGCGCGCCGCTTGCTTCAGCAGCTGCAAAGGGGTGCGACCACATGGCGAACCAAAACGATGCGTCCAGTGACTGGCCAGCGCCGACGTGCGACGAGCCGAGCACCGAGACCCTGATGCAGTGGGCGGATGAGAAGCGCAGCCAGGCGACCGACGGCTGCTGGCTCGACGCCGATACCCCCGTCTGCGAGCACGGCCACCCGAGCTGGGCCGTCGTACTCGGCCTCATGCCCGACGAGGCGGACGTCAGGGGCGAATGATGGCAGGAAGGCAACGTATTCGACGACAAGTTCAAGCCGTCACCAATTGCTGCTGCGTCGGGTGGTGAAGAAGGTCTGCTACCGGTAGCGCTTCTCTAGCGGTCGGCGGTCGCGGGCTCGGCGTGAGCCACTGGAAGCGTGCCGAGGTCGCTGTCCCGCAACGTCGGCACCCAGCAACGATGGTTCATGCTCCGGCGATGGCGTCACGGCTTTCCCGTTGAGGCGCCGGTCGCGAATGGACCACGGACATGCGGTGAGCGGACGACTCTCGGCGGAAATACGCCTCCATTTCCGCGAGACGGTAGCGGAGATCCGAGCTCGCGATCTGCGCGCGCATCGCGCGAATCTTGGATCGAAGGACGGCTTCCTTTTCATTCCACATGTCTATGGGAACGGAGCAAGAAACCTGCCCGCGCCCACATCCGAAGATTGCCTTTTGGGGCGGACGTGTCGCCCCCGTGCAACCCGATGGTTGGGAATTCTGCGACGCTGGGGTTCTCCGATTTGCGAAACCGCGCGCCCGTGCGCAGAAGAATCGCGAACGGGCCTTGACGCAGGGATGGGCAGCGGGAATCAAGCGGCATGATCGAGCAAACCATCGCGAAGTGGCACCGCTTCCTCGCCGGAGGGCTTCCGGGTGGTCTCGACGAGCTCTTGGCGGACGACGTGGTCTTCTACTCGCCGGTCGTATTCACGCCGCAGAAGGGGAAAACTGTCACCAAGCTCTACCTGAACGCGGCGGGCAGCGCGTTCGGGGCCTCGGCGGCGAGGAAGGGCGGCGACGAGCACCCCGCGAGCTCGTCGAAGTTCCGCTACACCAAGGAAGTGCTGGCGGGGACCCACGCCGTGCTCGAGTTCGAAGCCGAGGTGGGCGGCAAGTACATCAACGGCGTCGACATCATCACCTGCGATGCCGAGGGTCGAATCATCGAGTTCCGGGTGATGATCCGGCCGCTCCAAGCGGTGAACATGATGCATGAGCAGATGAAGGCGCTGCTGGAGCAGCGGAAGAGCTGACGGGTTCCGAAGCTCGCCGCCGCCCAGTCCAGTAGTCTAGTGCACCTCGTCCCAGCTGGCTCCGCTGCGGATGTCCACGGTCAGCGGCACCGCGAGCGGCATGACGGTCTCCATCTCGTGACGGATGACCTCGGCGACCTCGGTGACGGCACCGGTCTCGGCCTCGAAGACGAGCTCGTCGTGGACCTGCAGGATCATCACGGCGGGGAGGCGCTCGCCGGTGAGGCGCGCCTCGAGCTTCACCATGGCGAGCTTGATGAGGTCGGCGGCCGAGCCCTGGACGGGCGTATTGATCGCGGTCCGTTCGGCGAACGCGCGCAGGTTGTCGTCGCCGCTCGAGAGCTCAGGGAGGTAGCGCCGCCGCTGGAGGAGCGTCGCGACGAAGCCCTGGCGACGCGCCTCGGCGAGCGTCTTCTCCATGAAGCGCGTCACGCCGGTGAGGCGGGCGAAATAGTTGGTGATGTAGCGCTGCGCATCCGCGAGCGGGATCGCGAGCTCGCGCGACAGCCGTTGCGGGCCCATGCCGTAGATGATGCCGAAGTTGATCGCCTTGGCGCGGCGCCGCATCTCGGCCGTCACCAGGCCGGGCAAGACGTCGAAGACTTCGGCGGCCGTCCGGGTGTGGATGTCCTCGCCGCTCGTGAACGCCTGCACCAGCACGGGGTCGTCGGTCAGGTGCGCGAGCACGCGGAGCTCGATCTGCGAGTAGTCGGCGCCGATCAGCACCTTCCCGGGAGCCGGCACGAAGGCGGCGCGGATGCGGCGGCCGTCCTCGGTGCGGATCGGGATGTTCTGGAGGTTCGGGTCGGTCGACGACAAGCGGCCGGTCGCGGCGACCGTTTGGTTGAACGAGGTATGGATGCGGCCGGTCTCGGGGTGGATCAGCAGCGGCAGCGGGTCGATGTAGGTCGAGAGCAGCTTGGTGAGCGCCCGATGCTCGAGGATCTTCTCCGGCAGCGGGTGCACGGTCGCGAGCTTGTGCATCGCATCGACGTC
>CAZWAX010000190.1:5642-10929 GCA_964631985.1 uncultured Polyangiaceae bacterium
GACGTCGAGCGAGATGCCGGTCTTCCCCTTGCGGAGGCCCTTGGTCGGGATCTTCAGCCGCTCGAAGAGCACGTCGCGGAGCTGGATCGGCGAGTTGATGTTGAAGGGGCCGCCGGCGAGCTCGAAGATCGCCGCCTCGGTGACGGCGAGGGTCGCCCGGTACTCGGTGGAGAGCTTCGCCAAAGCCTCCGCGTCGACCCGCACCCCGCGCCGCTCCATGGCGGCCAACACCGCGAGGAGCGGCATCTCGACGTCGTGGAAGAGCTCGAGGCCGCCGTGCTCGGCGAGCGCGCGCTGGAGCACCGGACGGAGCGCCATCGCCGTCCGGGCCGTCCAGGCCGGGCGGATCGGCGCGTCCTCGGCCGGTGCCGTCGTCCCCAGGAAGTGCCGCGCCAGCTCGTCGACGCCGTGACTCGGCCGTGACGGGTCGAGCACGTACGACGCGACCGACACGTCGAAGAGCGCACCGGCGAGCGTCACGCCGTGGCGCTCGAGCACGATCAGCATCCGCTTCAGGTCCTCGCCGACCTTCTCGACGGCGGGCGACGTCAGTGCCTTCGCGAGCGGGCTCGTCGCATCCAGGGGCACGGGCGCGGTGACGTGCGCGTCGGCGAGCGGCGCCACGGTGATCGCGCTCGGCACCGCCCGCATCGCATTCTCGGTCGTCGCATCGACGAAGAGGCCGACGCTCGTCGCCGCGGCGATCTCCGGCAGCACCTCGACGCCCTCACGCCCGTCGAGCGCGACCGGGCACGACGGCCCCTCGCCCTCCGGAACCACCACGTCGAGCAGCGGGATCTCCCGCAGCAGGCGGTGGAACTCGAATTCGCGGCAGATGTCCTCGAGCCGCGCGCGGTCGGGTCCGGCATAGCGGAAGTCGTCCAGGGTCTCGGGGATCGCGAGGTCGCAGCGGATCGTCGCGAGCCGCTTGGCCAGCGCCGCCTGCTCGGCGTGCTCGCGCACCTTGGCGATGATCCCGGCCGCGCCGCGCACCCCGCTCTGGGCGATCGCGTCGGGATCGGCGAGCAGCGCTTCGAGTGTTCCCGTGTGCCGGATGAGCGCGGAGGCGGTCTTCTCGCCGATGCCGCGGATGCCGGGGATGTTGTCGATCGCGTCACCCATCAGCCCGATGATGTCGACCCAGCGCTCGGGCTCGATCCCGTACCGCTCCCGCACCTGCTCGATGCCGGTCCGCTTGTCGTACATCGGGTCGAGCAGCGAGATCCGCGGGCCGACCAGCTGCTGGAAGTCCTTGTCGCCGGTCACGATCACGACCTCGCCCCCGGCCGCCGCGATGCGGGTGGCGAGCGTCCCGATCACGTCGTCGGCCTCGACGCCCGGCATCTCGAGCACCCGCGGCCGCAGCACCTCGACGACGCGGCGGATGAGCCCGATCTGCGGCACCAGCTCGTCGGGCATCGACGAGCGGTTGGCCTTGTACTCGGCGTACATCGCGTCGCGGAACGACCCTCCCGGGGCGTCGAACACGAGCCCCAGATGCGTGGGGTGCTCGTCCTTCAAGAGCTTCAGCAGCATGTTCGTCACGCCGTAGGCGGCGTTGGTCGGCACGCCGCGCGACGTCGAGAGGAACGGGATCGCGTGGAAGGCACGGTAGACGTAGGCGCTGGCGTCGACGAGGTAGAGGCGGGGCACGGAGCTCGGGGCATTGCGCGGGGCCGTCGGTTTCGGCACCGGCCCGGCTTTCGGTGCGCCGAACACAAGCTGCTCCTCGGTCGTCTTCTTCCGTCCGGCCATCGGTCCCTTCTCCCACAGTCTGCACTGCGATGCCCGCGCGCAAAGTTCAAGGCGAGGTCGTAGTCTCTCGGATCCTTTGATATCCGCCGCCGCGATGCGGATCTTTCTCTCCTACGCGGCCGAAGACCGGCCCGCGGCTGAGCGCGTCGCGGCGGCGCTGCGGGCGGCGGCGCATACGGTGTTCTTCGATCAGGCCGCGCTCCGGGGAGGCGATGCGTTCCACGAACGCCTCCGCGAGGAGATCCGGCGGGCCGACGCGTTCGTGTGCCTCATCAGCGTATCGGCCCTCGCGAAAGACTCGTACGTGCGCACGGAGATCGCCGTCGCGGTCGACCGTTGGCCGCACCCAGCCAACCGGATCATCCCCGTCTTGCTTCACGATGTGCCGATCGAGCAGCTACCACCCGCCTTGCAGCCGCTCCACGTCGTCCCGGCCGCCGCCGATCCGATCGTCGGCGTGCTGACGGCCGTCGACGCCGCGCGCCGAAAACGCGCCGCCACCCGCCGGCGCCGGCTGCTGATCGCGCTGGGGGTCGTCGTCGTCGTCGTCCTTCTGGCGTTGCTCGCACGCTGGCTCACGCCGGGACGCGTGCGCGTCGGCGTCGCGAGCCTCGATGCTACGAGCGCCAGCGTCGAGCCGTGGCCGGAATCGTTCCGGGCGAGCGGCTGGATCGACAACAGTACGGGGATGACGGTCGGTCTTGGTAACGTGCGTCTCGAAACGAACCCGGACACGATCGACCTCGACGTGATCGGCGACGTGCTCTTCTCGAGCGAGGCGCTCACCCCGGGCGCCCGTGCGGCGTGGGAGATTGGGCTGCGGCTCCACGGGAAGCCGACCCAGTCGTTCGCCTGGCAGCTCTGCTCGGCGACGACCGGGCTCGGCGACGTCTGCACGCCCGAGCAGCAATGGCAGCCCACGCGTCCCCGGGACGCCGCGACCGTGGTCCCGGTACCGATGAAACTGCACCGGCGCGCGCGTGCCGTCGCCGCCGACGCGCGCGGCTTCGTCGTCGCGGCCTCCGAGCCCAATGAGATCCTTTGGCTCGGGTCCGATGGAACGCTCGCCGCTGCCGTACCCGCCCGCGGCGAGCCCGTCGCGGTCGTGATCTCCGGCGATCAGGTCGTCGCCGCCACGCGCGATCCGGATGGCGTCCAGGCGTGGGGACGCGACGATCGAGCCGCACGCTGGACGGTGCCGTTCCCGAGCTTGGCGATCGATAGCGGCGAGGGGAAGCAGCATGCCTCGAGCCGCATCCAAGGGCTGGCCGCAACATCGACCCGCGTCTGGGTCGTGACGTCCCAGGAGCAAGGCGAAGCTGTCCTCGCGGGCCTCGACCCGCACACGAAGCAATGGGCCATCCCCTCGTTCTTCAACGAGGTCGATTTCGATCCGGAGCAGATGCGCCTGACCGCCTCCGGCGACCGCGCGTGGGCCGGCAACACCAACGTGACGCCGGCGAGCCTCCACACCTGGACCGATACCGGCAGCACGACGTTCGGCGGACACGACGTCGACGTCGTCAGTTGCACCGACGACGTCGCGCCCGCCTCCGACGGGCGCGCGATCATCCGCACCTGCGAGGGCGAGCTGCTCGAGGTGGATGAGGACGGCGGGAAACTGCGGATCGTCCGCCGCTGGGGTGCGCTCGTCGCGCGCGACGAGCACGTCGATCCGGACGCCTGGTCGGACGCGCGGCTGGCGAGCTCCGACGCGGGGTTCGTCCTGGGTCTCACCCAAGGAAGCGTACCGCGGCAGACCCTGCTGGATGCCCGCATCGCCTGGCGGCCGCGCGACGGAGAAGCGCGGACCCTGCTTCAGCTTCCCCGTGGCAACGTGCTCGCCCTCGCCGCGTCGAACGATGCCGTGCTGGCGATCATCGACTCGTTGGACGCGCGTGGGCTCGTGTTGCTCCGGCTGCCATGAGCGTCCTGTTCGCGCAGGTTATCTTGACAACCCACGACCCCGTCGGTACTTGTCCGCCCGCTTTTCTCGACGCCAACGTAACGATGACGCAGCGGAGCACCGATGCTCGAGGTTCGTAACCTCACCAAGCGCTACGGCGACTTCGTCGCCGTTCGTGACATCAGCTTCACGGCCGCGCAGGGACAGATCCTCGGCTTCCTCGGCCCGAACGGCGCCGGGAAGACGACGACCATGCGCATCCTCACCGGCTTCCTGCCGGCGACGAGCGGCACGGCCAAGGTCGCGGGGTTCGACGTCTTCACCGAAAGCGCCGAGGTCCGGCGGCGCATCGGGTCTCTCCCCGAGAATTCGCCGCTTTACACCGAGATGACGGCCGAGGCGTATCTGCGCTTCGTCGCCCGCATCAAGGGCATGCCCCGGAGCGCCATCGAGGACGCGATCGACCGCGTGATCTCCACCTGCGGGCTCGAATCGGTCCGCCACCGGCTGCTCGGCCAGCTCTCCAAGGGCTACCGGCAGCGCGCCGGTCTGGCACAGGCGCTGATCCACGATCCGCCGGTGCTCGTGCTCGACGAGCCGACCATCGGCCTCGACCCGCTGCAGATCCGCGAGATCCGCGCCCTCATCCAGAAGCTCGCCGGCGAGCGCACCATCATCCTCTCGACCCACATCCTCCCCGAGGTGTCGCAGATCTGCGAGAAGGTCGTGATCATCAACGAGGGGCAAGTCGTGCTGGAGGAGGACATGGCGACGCTCAAGAGCAGCGGCACCCTCGAGGACGTCTTCCTCCGCACCGTCGCCAAGGCCCACGACGCGAATCACGCCGCGGAGGCGACCCCATGAGGAACGTCTTCACCATCGCGGGCCGCGAGATCCGCTCCTACTTCGTCTCGCCGATCGCCTACGTCGTGCTGACCGGCTTCCTCCTGCTCGGCGGGTGGTTCTTCTTCAACCTGCTCGCCCGCTTCAACATGCTGCTGACGATCTACTCGGCGCAGCAGAACCCGCAGGTGCTCGAGCGCTTGAACCTGAACGAGTTCGTGATCGCGCCCCTCCTCCACAACCTCTCGGTGATCCTGGTGATCCTGGTCCCGGTCATCACCATGCGCAGCCTGGCCGAGGAAAAGAAGGCCGGAACCTACGAGCTCCTGCTCACCTCGCCGCTCCGGATCTCGGAGATCGTGCTCGGCAAGTTCTTGGGCGCGTTCCTCTTCGTCGCCATCATGGTGGCGACCACCGGCGTCTACGCCCTCATCCTGATGCTCTACGGCAACCCCGAGCCGGGGGTCGTCCTGGCCGGCTACTTCGGGCTGCTGCTGCTCGCGACCTCGTTCGTCGCGGTCGGCGTGCTCACCTCGTCGTTCACCGAAAACCAGATCATCGCGGCGGTGAGCTGCCTGGTGTCGTTGCTGCTGCTCTACATCATCGCCTGGCCCGCCGACAACGCCGGCGAGGTCATGGGCGGTATCCTCAAGTACATGTCGCTCACCGAACACTTCGCTCAGATGGTGAAGGGCGTCATCGATACGAAGGACCTGATGTACTTCGCGACCGTCATCGTGTTGGCGCTCTTCCTCACCCACCGTTCGGTGGAATCGATCCGCT
>CAZWAX010000191.1:0-10924 GCA_964631985.1 uncultured Polyangiaceae bacterium
GGGTGGTGCCGAGGCCGTGGCAGCTTTCGGTCAGATGGCAGAATCCCGCCGACGGACGGCACACGGCCGGGCTCTGTGCATCGGCGGGACGGGCGGGCGAGCCGCCGTCGCAACTCTCGGCGACGTCGCAGACGCCGACGGACGCGCGACAGACGGTGCCGGCGGTCGCGAGCGTGTCGGACGGGCAGGCGTCGGTCGCCCCGTCGCAGCTCTCGGCGGGGTCGCAGGCGCCGGCGCTGGCGCGGCAGACGGCGCTGCTCTTCGCGTCGGCCGGGCACGCGACGCCGGTGCCGCTGCAGGTCTCGGCGAGATCGCAGACGCCGGCGGCGCCGCGGCACGTGACGGTCGACGAGTGGAAGCCGTCGGCGGGACATGCGTCGCCGGCGCCGTCGCAGACCTCGGCCGCATCGCAGACGCCGGCCGCCGCGCGGCAGAGCGCGGTGCTCTTGGCATCGGCGGGGCACGCCGCCGCGCTGCCGGTGCAGCTCTCGGCGACGTCGCAGACGCCGGCGGCGGCACGACAGCCGAAACCGTTCGGGCGCAGCACGTCCGCGGGGCAACTAGTGCTCACCCCGTCGCAGGTCTCGGCGACGTCGCACGCGCCGGCCGTGGGACGACACACGGCCGTGCTTTTCGCGTCGGCGGGACAGGTGACCGAGCTGCCGTTGCACACTTCGGCCGCGTCGCAGACGCCGACCCCGGGGCGGCAGACCGTCGAGCCGCCCGCGAGCGCGTTCGCGGGACACGTGCCGCTCGCGCCGGTGCAGGTCTCCGCCGGGTCGCAGACCCCGGTGGACCCGCGGCATTGCGTTCCGGCCGTCACGAACTGACAGCTGCCCTGGCAACACGAGCCCGGCACGCCGTTGCCGACGCCGAGATCGCATTGCTCGCCCGGCTCGACCACGCCGTTGCCGCACGGGTTCCCGGCCCAGAAGCCGCCCGGGTAGAAGCTCGTCGTGTCGGTCGCCGAGCACGTCGCGTTCACGAGCGGGTCGGCCGAAGGCGCGCAGCACGGGCTCACCGCGCTGCACTGGAGGTCGAGGTAGGTGCCCTCGGCGAGCTTCGCCTGGCCGCTCAGGCCCGGGTGGAAGCAATCGCAGCACGAGATGTCGCCGCTCGCGAACTTGTACTTGAACGGCGCCTCGACGTAGCGGACGCCGACGTCCGTCGCCTTCACCGCGCCGGTCGCCGAAGTGCCGCCTGCGGGGATCGCCGCGTACTCGGCCGTGACCGCCTGGAGAATCGCGTTGTAGGCGACCGTGGTGTTGTACATGTCGATCCGCCGCGCGTTCGAGCAATCCTGGGTGAGCGAGCGACAGACGCCGTTGTCACCGAAGAACGTGAGGAACTCCCAGAGATTGCTGCAGTTGACGCCGAAGCCGAGGCCGCAGCTGTTCTTCGAGCCGAAGTTGCAGAGCTCGGAGATGCGCACGAGCGCGGAGATCAGGATCCGCGACGACGGCACCTGGATCAGCTGGTCCATGCCCTCGCGGAGCTCGCGCTCGAAGGCGGTGTTGGTGGTGCGGCAGTAGTTGTTGGGGTCCTGGTCGCCACCGCAACCGTTGCCGGCCTTGTTCTCGGTGTTGGTGCAGGCGTCGTTGTGCCCCATGAGCACGGTGACGTAGCGCGGTGCCGGGTTCGCGAGCATGTTGGCCCGCGACGTGGTGGCCTGCGCGGCGAAGCTCCCGCGCATGGTGGCGCCGCTGTCGCCGTCGTTCAGGTTGATGATCTGACCCGGCTTCTCGCACTCGAGCCGCTCGGCGTGACTGAAGACCGAGTCGCCGCCCGAGCAGAAGCTGGTGCCGTGGTTGTCGCCGGTCGAGAAGTTGCGCTCGACCTGATCGCCGTAGCTGCAGTTGTCGGCGTTGAAGCCGCGCGTGATGCTGTCTCCGATCGCCGTGATGGTGTCGGCGAGGATGCCGTCGGTGAAGGTGGTCTGTGCGATGAGACCCGAGGCGCGGCCCGTCGCGGTCAGCAGGAAGCTCGCGTGGAAATGATGCCACTCGACCAGGAAGCTGTCGTCGTAGACGTCACCGTCGCCGTTCGCGACCGTGATGAAGGTCACGTCGTCCCACTCGCCCGGAGCCTGCTGGATCAGCAGATCGACGGTTTCGTAGGGCTCCCAGCCGGAGCCGAAGATGATGACGGTGTCGCCGGGCGCGTAATCCTCTTTGTCGGTCTCGATGGTGGCGGCGTGCGCGAACGCACCCGTGCCGAGCAGGAGAGCCAGCGACAGCATCAATACTGGGAGCGTCGTGGCGAGAAGCGTCGGGCGCGTCGTCTGATCCATGCGTGTGGGGCCTCGTGCGTACACGTCGGGGGGACGGCTCGGGGAGCCGCGCTCGCGAGCCCCTGCGTCTAACACGAACGCGGCGAAGCCTGTCAATTCAAATCGACGCCGGCGAGGCCGGCACCCGGCTGATCCTCCACTCGCCGTTGCCGAGCAGCGTGAGCACGACGTCGTGGAATTGGAACAGCCCGGCCCGCGTCCCCACGCTCACCACGTGGATCTGCAGCGTGGCGAGCTGCTCGTAGAGCTGCGCCTCGTTGGCCCCATCGAGGGCGCTCGTGGCCTCGTCCAGAAAGGCGTAGGCTGGGCGATCGAGCAAGAGGCGCGCGAAAGCGATCTTTTGCTGCTCCCCCAAGGAGAGCATGTCCTTCCACTTGTGCTCCGCATCGAGCCCGCCGACGCGTGCCGGCAAGTCCGCGAGGCCGACGCGTGCGAGCACGCCCTCGAGCTCCGTGTCGCTCACGTCCGCCGTCCGCGGGTAGCAGAGCTGCTGACGCAGGGAGCCCAACACCATGTAGGGGCGCTGGGGCAGGAACAGGATGTCGGAGAGCGGCGGGCGGCAGATGCGCCCGCTGCCCGTGCGCCAGAGCCCCGCGATCGCGCGCAGCAGCGACGTTTTGCCGACGCCGCTCTCGCCGGTGATCAGCAGCCGCTCGCGGGCGCCGAGCTCGAGCGAAAGGTCGCGGATCAACGTCTTGCCGCCGTCGGGCGTCTGCAGCGTGAGCGTGGAGATGGCGAGCCGGGAGCTCTCGACGATCTCGATTCGCGCCGTCGGTCCGGCGATCGCGCCCGCGGCGGCGGGAGCCGGCCGCACGCCGCCTGCTTCGAGATAGCTGCCGAGGCGGTCCACCACCGCGGCGAAGCTGCTGAGCGAGTTGAACTGATCGACGATGATGGAGAGCGCGCCGCGCAACGTGATGAAGGCGGCGCTCGCCTGGGTGATCTCGCCGAACGGGACCCTGCCGCCGAAATACGCCGGCGCGAGGACGACGACGGGCACCAGCGCCAGCAACATGTCGTAGGAGTAGGTGAGGAATGCGACGTTGCGTTGCCATCGCACCATCAGGACCGTGTTGTTCACCACCGCCGCCAGACGCCGCAGCAGCTCGATCTCTTCGCGCCGTTCGCCACCGTAGAGCGCGATGGCTTCGGCATTGTCGCGCAGCCGGACCAGGCTGTGGCGGAAGTCGGCCTCGCGCCGTCGTTGCGTGAAGTTGATCCCGATCAGCGGGCGGCCGATCACGACCGTCAGGAACGAGCCCAGCCCGACGCAGACCGTGAGCACGGCGACCAGGCCGGGCGAGATCAGCCAGAGCACGACCAGAAACGAGACGCCGGTGACGAGCCCCCACAGCACTTGCAACACGAACGACACCGCGAAGCCGGGAAACGCGTTCAAGTCCTCGCTGATTCGCTGGTCCGGGTTGTCGATGCTCGGGTCCGCGCTGATGCGATAGAAGATCCGGTCGCGGAGGCTGTGGTCGAGAAAGTGCGCGGTCAGCCATTGCCGCCAGTGGATCATCAATCGGCCTTGCACGTACCCGTCGATCGCCATGATCGGCGCGGCCACGAGGCTGTACGCGATGATCAGCAGCACGCTGTGGAAGAAGACCCGCGCGTCTCGCTCGGTCAGCGCCGTCATCATGTCGCGGTTCACGTAGCTGAAGACGACGTTCGCGCCCTTGATCGACCCCGTCAGGACGAGTGTGGCGGCGAACAGCCCGAGTGCGACCCGCTTCTGATCCGATGTCCAGAACGGCCTGCCGATCTTCCAGAGCCGTTGCCAGAAGCGGCGGTCGAATCCATCCATTGAATGCGCGACCGACTACCGAATGCTCTTCCCAGTCGCACGGGGCGTCGCGCTCCTCAAGTGCGATCCGAGCGGGGGCGGTATCTGCTCGACGATGCACTGATAGAGCCGGCGGTAGTCGCCAGCAAGCTCGGGGTTGAACTGCTCTTCCTCTTTGCGCATGTGCTCGTCGTAGAATTCCGCAAACGCATCGACGCCCAGGCTGAGTCGATCGAGGCCGTTCATCGCGCCGTCGCGGCATGCATGCAGGCATCGTGCAGCGCGGTCAGCATCGCCTTGCCGCGCGCATGATCACGCTCGAGCGCGTCGACCAACAGCTTCCCCTGGTTGGTATGGCGGCTATCGACGTGCGGCGGAGCCCGACACTCAGGGATGAGGCTGCGCAGCTTCGGCCTCGAGCTTGGTCTTGTGCACCGTCCCATCAGCGTGGTTCGGCGGGGAGTAGATCGTAGAGATCTTCAGCGGGATGGTCTTGGACGTATTGATCACGTTGTGGTGCGTTCCCGCCGGGACCATCACCGCATCGCCTTCACGCACCTGGCACTCTTTCCGGTCGAAGACGAACGTGGCTTGCCCGTGCTCGATGCGGAAGAACTGATCGACTTTTGCATGGACCTCGCTCCCGATCTCCTCGCCGGGCTGCAGGCACATGACCACGAGTTGGGCGTGCGTGGCAGTGAACAGCACCTTACGGAAGTAGGTATTCTCGAGCGTCCGCTTTTCGATCGAATCGACGTAGTGGGTCATCGCCGGCGCTCAGAACTTCAGCCGCCCCGTCAGAAGCAGGATGATCAGAATGATCAGGATGAGACCGCCGATCCCGGACGGTCCATATCCGTAGTCATGGTACCCCCAGGTGGGCAGGCCCCCGAAGACGATCAGCAAGATGATGATCAGCAGTAGTAGCGACATCGTGCCCCCTTCGTTTCCGCGTTCTCAGGCTCGGACTCAGCTCTGTGTGACTTCCTAAAGCAACGGGCGTGCCTGGAAAATGAGTGCACAAAGGAGGACGACCCATGTGTTTTCCGAGCATGGGCTTCCCTCACTCCTGGGAATTTCCGCTTCCCCAATTTCTCACCTCCCGGAACGTTGTCCGGAGGGGATCATGTCCCGCGGATCTCCCGGGGCCACGACGACGGGTCCTCGGACGGATAGATGCGCAACGACTGGCCGGTCGCGGTCAGGAGGTCGTCCCGGCTGCAGCCGAGCGCCGCGGCCGCCGCGTTCAAGCCGGAGTTGGTGACGCCGTTGATGCCCGGCGCGATCGTGCTGGCGCCGCACTGATACAGGCCGCGGAGGTGCGTCTCCACCGGGAAGCTCAACGGTCCGAGATTGCCGAGCGTCTTCTCCGTGCCATAGATGCCGCCGCGGGTGGCATGGAGATAGTGGACGTTGGTGAGCGGGGTGCCGAGCGCGCGGAACACCGTGCGCTCACGGAGCCCGGGCACGAAGGTCTCGACGGCATCGAGGATGCGCTCGGTGAGCCGGGCCTTCAACTGGCCATAGGCCGGTGGACGCTTGCCCGGTACGGTGTCCTTCCAGGCCGCGAAGGCGTCCACGGACGAGAGGGTCATGGCCTCGACGGTGTGGAGACCGTCCTTCCGGAGCGACGGATCTTTCAGCGTCGTCGCGTTGAAGAAGAGACCGGGGACGGTCTCCTGGCCGGTCAGCTCGGATCGCTCCGCGAACGCGTACACGGCGTCGACGTCGGGCGTCCGGCTGTACCAGACGTTGCCGGAGTCGACGCCGGCGGCGCGGAGGTCCATGTCGACGGCCATGAAGAGGCTGAGGGTCGACACCGAGTAGCGCATGCGATCGATGCGGCGGCGGAGCGCCCAGCCGAGATGCTCCTGCGGTACGAGGCGGCCCCACGTCACGCCGGGATCGGCGTTCGACACCACGATGTCGGCGCGCACTTCGCGGCCGTCGGCGAGTCGGACGCCGACCGCGGCGTCCTGCTCGACCAGGATGCGATCCACCTCGGTCCCGAGCGCAACGGTGCCGCCGTGCGCGCGGATGTGCCGCACGAGCGCGTCGGGAATCGCGTGCCCGCCCCCGTGCGGGTAGCACCCGCCGTCGAAGTAGTAGCCCTGCAGCCCCGCGTGCAGCGCCGTCGGCGCCCGCGACGGTGCCATGCCATGGTCACCGGACTGGATGGAGAGGATGGCCCGGAGCAGCGGATCGGCAGTGCAGCCGTCGAGGAAATGACTGAGCGGGCGGAGCCCGTGGCGCAAGACGGTCGGCATGTGGAGCGCCATCTTGGCGGCGTCGCCGAGGGTGTGAATCGACGCGGAATATCCCAATTCGTCGACCATGCGACCGATGAGGTCGAAGTAGCGGTCGATGCCCTCGGCCTCCGCCGGAAAGCGCTCTTTCAATCGGGCCGCGAATCGGTCCTTGCCCTTCGGGATGGCGAAGCGCTCGTCACCCACCACGACGCGATCGTACCCGTCGGGATTGAGCTCGAGGAACACGAGGTCGTTCGCGACCCCGAGGCCTTCGTAGATGCGCCGGAGCCCGCCGCCGGGTCCGAGCGCGCCGACGTAGTGGATCCCCGGGCTGAAGGCGAAGCCTCCGGCGGTGAAGGTCTGGCTGTAGCCTCCGGCAAGAAGGTGTTGCTCGAAGACGACCACCCGGCGTCCCGCGCGGGCCATCGCCAGCGCCGCCGTGAGGCCACCCGATCCGGATCCGATCACGATCGCGTCGTAGTCCCGCATTGGTCCCGGTGCCTTCTCACGTCACCTGCCGTTACGAAAGGGTCGACGTGTGGGGCACCCGGGCGAGACTCGCGAGCACCGTGAGCAGCTCGGCCGGGTCGAGGGGCTTCGGCACGTGCGCGTCGAATCCCGCGGAGAGCAGCCGGATCTTGTCGGTGCGGCCGGCATAGGCCGTGAGCGCGACGGCGGGGATGCGCGCGGCATCGCCGGGATCGGCCCGCCACCGCATGATGAAGGCATACCCGTCCTCGCCCGGCATCCCGACGTCGCTCACGATCAGCGCCGGATGCCACTTTGCCAGGACGGCGCGTGCCGCTTCGGCGGACGCGGCCTGGCGCACCTCGGCGCCTTGCGCCGTCAGGAGCTCGGTCACGACCTCGCTCGCGTCCGGCTCGTCGTCGACGACGAGGATACGGATCCCGTCGAGGCGCGGGAGAGCGGCCTCGTCGTCCCCGATCTCGGTCGGGTGGCGCCGCAACGTCTCGCCGGCCCTGCGCGTGACCATCAGCGGCAGCTTCGCCGTGAAGACGGCGCCCTGGCCGCGCCCGGCGCTCTCGGCGTGCACGCTGCCGCCGTGCGCTTCGACGATGTGACGGACGATCGCGAGGCCGAGCCCGAGGCCGCTCTGCGCCCGGGTCGTCGAGGCATCGGCCTGACGAAAGCGGTCGAAGACGTGCGGGACGAACTCCGGGTCCATCCCCTCACCGGTGTCGGCGACCGCGATCTCGAGGTGGGAGTTCACGCGCTCGAGCGTCAGCTGCACGCGCCCACCCTTGGGCGTGAACTTGACCGCGTTGGTGAGCAGGTTCCACACCACTTGCTGCAAACGGCCTTCGTCGCCGCGCACCGCGCCCGCTTCCGAATCGAGCACGACCTGCATCCCGATGCCCTTGGCGTCGGCGGAGGGGCGGACGACCTCGACGGCGCGCTCGATGATGGGCGCGAGCGCCACGGGGCGCACTTCGAGCCGCATCTTTCCCGCCATGATGCGCGACACGTCGAGCAGGTCCTCGATCAGCTGTGCCTGGGCGCGCGCGGAACGCTCGATCACGTCGTAGGCGTGGCGGCGCCGCTCGTCGTCGAGCACGCCGTCGCGCAGCATGCGCGCCCACGCCAGGATGGGCGAGAGCGGCGTGCGGAGCTCGTGCGAGACCGTCGCGAGGAACTCGTCCTTGGCGCGGTTGGCGGCTTCGGCGGCGCGGCGGGCGCGCTCGGTGGACGCGAGCAGCTCCTCGCGCGCGGTCTCGGCCTGGCGGCGTTCCGAGATGTCGACCAGCGACAGCAGGACCCGATCGAGCGTCGTCTCGTGACCCGGCAGCGGGTTCATCTGGATCAGGACGTCGCGGCGCGCGCCCTCGGCGGTTTGCAAGGTCTCCTCGACCTGCACGCGGCTGGCCTGCGCGACCAACGTGAGCAGGGCCTCGGCGGCGGTGGTCGCCGACTCGGCGGGAATGTAGCGCCCGAGATCTTTGCTGAGCTCCTCGACCGACGGTGCGCCGAGGAAGTCGAGCGCCACGCGATTCGCCGCGCGGACGCGAATCCGCCGAAAGCAATCCCACAGGTCGCTGGGGTGCGTGTGCAGATGCTCCGCGAGGTCGCGCCCGTCCGTGGCGAGCTCGGCGAGCCGGCGTTTCACGGCGCTCCAGTCCTCCTCGAGGAGCGCGATGGGCGAGTCCTCGAAGAGCGCGCGATAGCGTTGCTCGCTCTCGCGGAGCGCCTCGCGCGTCCGCGAGGTTTCCGTCATGTCCAGGATGAACGTGACGCCTTCGTTGCCGGCGTCGTCGAGCGCGACGCCGCCGCAGAAGATCGGCACCCGCATCCCGTTCGGACGCACGATCGCGGAGTCGAAGAGATCGCACTCGCCACGGATCTGGATCTGCTCGAGCGCGGCGACGTGCAGCGGCAGGCAATCGGCGGCGACCAGGGCGTCCCACCGAATGCGGCCTCCCCGCAAGTCGTCGCGCGTGTATCCGGCGGTCATGAGGAAGGCGTCGTTCGCGTCGATGACGCTGCCGTCCGCCTTCCAGAAAAGGACCCCGATGAGGTTCGACTCGAAGAGACGCCGGCTGCGGACGTCGCTCCGGCGGATCGCGTCGGCGGTCGCGGCGGCCTGCCAGCGCGCCTGGTGGAGCTGCTCGCTCAGGATCGAGACCAGCACGTTCACCAGCACGAAGAAGGCGAGCCCCACCCAGTAGGCGATGCCGTGGACCGCCGTCGGGTCGGCCCCGGGGCCGGCGATGGTGGCCAGGATCGCCGACAATCCGGTCGCGAGCATGGCGGGCGCGGCACCGCCGTACCAGGCCGCGAGCGTGACCGCCGGGTAGTAGGTCAGAAACGGCAGCTGCTGGCCGAACAGCGGCGCGAGCACCCAGCGCACGCCGGTCGCCAGCGCGACGATGGCGATCGCGGCAGCATAGTGCTCGAGGGCCGGGGCCGGACCTCGGCCGACGACGGCGGTCTCGGTCGAGCGCTCGTCGCTCACGCCACCGCGTCGTCCATGCGTGGGCGATAGCCAGCCGCATCGACGGTCGCAAGCGCCGACGGCTATAGTCGCGGCATGCGTCAGGCGACCCATCGCTTTCAGGCCCGCACCCGCGGCGCCGGTCTCTACGACGTGACGGCCGAGCTGCGGAGCTTCGTCGGCCGCCAGCAGATCCGCGAAGGCCTGCTCACCGTCTTCATCCGCCACACCTCGGCGTCGCTCGTGATCCAGGAGAACGCCGATCCCGACGTGCTCCGCGACCTCGACACGTTCTTGCGGAGACTCGTCCCCGAGGACGACCGGCTCTATCGCCACACCGCCGAAGGCCCCGACGACATGCCCGCGCACATCCGCGCCGCGCTGACGGCCACCCAGCTCTCGATCCCGATCGTCGACGGCGCCCTCGCGCTCGGGACCTGGCAGGCGGTCTATGTCTTCGAGCATCGCGCCGCCGGGCACCGCCGCGAGCTCGTCTTGCATCTCGCCGGCGAGTGAGCCAGACACGCCCGCGCTGCCAGGAGGTCACATGTCCGCCCCCACCCGCGCCGAGCTCGAGGATCTGGTCGTCCGCTTCACCGATGCCTTCAACCGCGAGGATCTCGACGGCGTCATGGCCTTCCTGGCCGACGACGCGATCTACGATCAGTTCAACGGCGTGCGCGCCGAGGGCAAAGCGGCCATCCGCGAGGCCTTCACCCCGCAATTTCGCGGCGACTACGGGACGATGCGCTTCGTGACCGAGGACCTCTTCGTCGACGCCGCCGCCGGCAAGGCGATGATCAGCTGGATGTGCACCCTCGAGGCCGGGGGCATCAAGCGTGGCTGGCGCGGGCTCGATCTGCTGTGCTTCGACGGCCGGCTCGTCAAGGAAAAGCACACCTACGCCAAGGCCGACGTGCCGCGGCTCCAGCCCCTCGCGTGACCAGCCGCCTGATCAGCGCCGACGGCGTCGTCCGCCTCGGCGTCTTCGCCGAGCCGATCGACGAGGTGAACCACGCCGACTTCGTCTATCGCGATCCCTTCGGGAAGCCGCACGGCCGCCTCGGGCGGCATTTCGGCTTCCATCAGTTCCAGTTCCTCGGCGGCCTGTCGGAGCGGCTCGTCTTCGGCTGCGCCATCATCGACACGCGGTTCGTCAGCACCGCCTTCGTCTATTGCTACGATCCCGCGACCCGTCGGCGCGTCGAGCACAGCGTGCGCCGCCCGCTCGGCATCGGTCTCCAATGTGTCGATACGCCCGAGGTCGGGACGATGTCGCTCGCGGCCGGCGGCGCCCGCTTCGCCATGCACGCCGACGCCGCGCCGCGGGCCCGCCGGCTCCAGGTCGCCGCCGGGCCGATCGCGATCGACGCCACGTTCAGCGAGGAAACCCCGCTCATGGAGCCCATGCGCATCTGCACCCGCGCCGGCGCCACCGGTTGGGTCTACGCCCGGAAGACCGCCGGCCTCGGCATGCGCGGCACGCTCCGCTGGGACGACACCACCTACGATCTCGGCGCGATCGACATCCACGGCCACCACGACTGGAGCGCCGGCTTCATGCGCCGCGAGACGTTCTGGAACTGGGGCTGCCTCGCCGGCCGCACCGCCGACGGCCGCATCGCCGGCCTCAACGTCTCGTGCGG
>CAZWAX010000192.1:0-10883 GCA_964631985.1 uncultured Polyangiaceae bacterium
CGAATCCGATGACGCGGGCGCTTCGGGGGAGTTCACGCTAATAAGTCCAATGTGACGACGCCTCCCGAGAAGCGTCAGTACCTCGAGTTCTACAGACTCGATCTCTCCGCCGCCACTCGCTCGACACTCGTTCCGGCTGCGCTGCTGGTCACGGTCGGCTCCGGATTCGTGTGCGTCGCCGCCGCGCGTATCCCGATCGCGGCCATCGGGGTGCCGCGCGAAAACGTCGGGCTCTTCGGCGCCTCGGTCGTTCTCTGCGGGCTGGTGGTCGGTTTTGGCGGAATGGCGCGCCTGCTCAAGCACGAGGGGTTCGTCGGGGTCACTCGCGAGGGGGTGCACATTCGGGCCGACGGCCGCGACGAGTTCGTGCTCTGGGACGACATCCTTTCCGTCCGAGCCCAAGCGTCCGCGCGCGCAAAAAAAGAGCGGGCGGAGCTGGTTCTGCGGGAAGGGGGCGTGGTCGTGACGCTCCCCGACGTCTCGGCGCCGCCTGGGCTCACGGTCTCGGCGCGCCTCGAAGACCTACGCCGCAAGGCGAGCCTCGACTTGTTAGCAAGACGAGAGCCACGCTGAGCGAGTTTTCCGCTCTCTTCGCTAACTTGGCCAGCCCCGGTGGGCTCTGATACCGGCGAAGCGTGGACCCTCTCGTCCGGCTATCTCTGTTTTTGCGAAAGTCGGTGCGAGGCAGCGTCGGCCTAGTCATCGTGGCCGCCCTCGGCGCCTTCGTCGTGCTGGGGGGCGCGACCGTTGCGCCAGGGCCCGCTTTGGGCGTGGCCGGGGCGGCAATCGATCTGGGGGACGCCGACGGGGAAGGTCGTGGGCATGCGTCGGCTATTCCACAAGTCCCGGTCGAGCGCGAGGCGTCCGACACTGCCTCCCTCGTGATGCGGCACGGGGGCGATGTGGGGGCCGTCGCCGGGTCCTTCGCGCTCGCCGCGCATGGGTCGGGCTGCCACGGTTGGAGGTTGCTGCCGCGCTCCCGCACGTTGCCGGACCCGGCGACGGCCCCCACATCGTCCCCGTGCGGCCTCGGCGGACCACTGGACGACGCTTCGCGCTCGCCGAGACATCTCGGAGTCGACGGGGTATCTAGCCGGCGTGGAGCCGTCGCTGGACCGTCGGGATGTCGCTGAAGAAGGCCCGAGTGCGGGTTCGGACCCTCCCGGACCGGCACGGCGGCCGCCGCGGCTCCTCAAGCGGGTGCGGCGGTGGTGGTCGGCGCGACTGATTGCACTCGCGGCGGTGGTGCTGCCGCGGTTGTACATGGCGTACATGACGCTGGTGCGTGTGACGTCGCGGGAGAACGGGCGCAGCCTCGACGAGGTGCTGTTCGGGGCGGTGAACCGGCACGATCGCGCGGTGGCGGCGCTCTGGCACGAGGAGGTCTTCACCGTCGCCTACAACTACCGCCACTTCCACGGGCACACGCTGGCCAGCGTCAGCGACTTCGGCGAGGTCATCAGCGAGATGCTGCGACTCTGCAACTTCGTCGTGTTCCGCGGCGGGTCGGGATCGAAGTCGCGACGCCGCGACGTGCTCGCCGATCTGATCGAGCACATGGAGACGACGCCGCGAGTGATCTACGGGCTCACCGTCGACGGGTCGCAGGGGCCCGTCTATCGCATGAAGCCCGGTGCCGTCCTGATCGCGCGGGCGTGTCGCGCCCCCATCGTCCTCGTGCGCACGCACTACACGCGCGGCCTCACCATGCACACCTGGGATCGCACCCAGATCCCCCTGCCCTTCACGCGGCGCCTGACGCTCGCGAGCGGGCCGTATTGGATCGCGCCCGACGCCGACGAAGCCGCCTGCGAGGCGTTCCGTCGCCATCTCGAGAGCGAGCTCCTCGAGCTCACCGCGCGGGTCGCCGTCGAGCTCGAGAGCGACCACGGACCCTACTGGGGCTTCCCGCCCGGGTGGACGCCACAGTGGGCGCCCGGGCGGCTCGGCACCCCCTATGGACCCCACGATCTCGACCCCGAGCAGCCGCCCGCGTGGGCGCATCGCAAAGCGTGAAAGAGCCTTGCGCCTCGGGACCGCTCTCCTCTAAGACCTTCCGACGATGACTTCCCGAGTTGCAATGAGGATCGCCGGCCTCGTCCTGGCCATTGGCGTCGTCTGGTACATCACCCACCTGAACGCGGAGATCGCGCGCATGCGCGCCGCCGGCTCGCCCGCGCCCGGCACAGCTCCGGCCGCCGCACCAGCTGCAGCACCCGCTGCCGCCCCGGCCGCTCCTGCTGCTCCTGCCGGCCCGCGCACCCTCAGCGCCGAGCAGCGTCAGGCCATGCTCGAGAAGCTGAACGCCGGCACCGGCCGCCCCGTCTGGTTCGCCACCGTCCCCAACAATCCCGAAGCCGCGACCTTCCAGAAGCAACTCGAGAGCGTCTTCGAGGCCGCCGGCTGGGAGATCAAAGGCAACACCCCCGTCCGCTTCCCCATGAAGCCCGGCATCTTCATCTTCGCCGGCGACGAGGAGCCTCCGGATTACCTCTCCGCCGTCAACGACGCCTTCGAAGCCGCGGGCATCACCGTGACGTCCGGCCGCGGCTACCGCGAGTTCGTGACGCAGAAGAAGGCGGAGAACCCGGAGTGGGTCGGCTTGGAGCTGGGGCCGGAGGATGTGTACGTGATCGCGGTGGGTCGCGCGGGGTAGGTTCTCACTTCTCCTCGCAATCGTGCTCAGCGCACGCCGTATCGCTTGATGGTTTCAGTCGCGGCGGCGATCAACTCAGATTCCGTCCGCGGGATCCGGAATCCCGTGGGGATTCGACAATGCCGTTCACGGCGCCCTTAGCCCGGATCGCGACCGCCGCCTACCCGGTTCCGATCAGCGACGCCTTGTGGTCGCCTCTTTTACGAAAGAGGGAAACGCGGCGAACGACCGGACAGGTTTTCAATCGCGCGATACTCAGCTCTCGCGCTATCTTCACATTGTGGATGGTGTTGACGTAGCGCTTTCTACTCGCCGCCCATACTAGCGCTTTCAGCCGCTCCTTCGGATGCGGCACTCGCTCCGGATTGGCAGGCCGCTCTACGCCCGGTTCGCCGAAGGCTTCGCCACGCGTGACCTCAAGAAGGCTAAGCCGCTGCTCGACGAGCTGGTGCAAAGGCTCGTCGTCGGATCGTGAGCAGTCTTTCTGGGAGACCATCCCGTGAGGCTCGCGCGGGCAACCTCGTGTCGGTTCAAGTCTGACCTCCGGCGTTTCGATGTTTGGAGGCGGAGCTCCCGTCGCCTATCCCGCTCGGACACCGTTCCGACGCTTGCGCCAGTCATGGTAGGCACTGCACGCGAGACGATCCGCGATGCGCTGCCCGTCCTGTGACCACGACAACAGCTCCGAGCGCAGGTTCTGCGGCGAATGCGGGACCGTGCTCGCAGTGACCTGCGCGGCGTGTGGCGCGTCGAACGGTCCCGGCGAAAAGTTCTGCGGCTGCTGCGGCACGCGGCTGCAGTCCTCCCCGACGGCGTCCGCGCCGATAGCGTCAGCGCCAAAGCCGGAAGCGCCCTCACCAACCGGCGAGCGCCGCCAACTGACCGTCCTCTTCTGCGATCTGGTCGGCTCGACGCCGCTGTCGCAGCAGCTTGATGCCGAGGAGTGGCGGGATCTCCTCACGCAATACCAGCAGGCCGCCGCTGGTGCCGTCGTGCGCTTCGGGGGTCACGTCGCCAAGAACCTCGGTGACGGGCTGCTCATCTACTTCGGGTGGCCGACGGCGCGCGAGGATGACCCCGAACGCGCGATCCGCGCCGGTCTCGCGATTCTCGACGCGATGGTGCCGCTGAACGCCACATTTGTTGCCAGCTGCGGGACGCAGCTGGCCGTCAGGATCGGGATGCACACCGGGCCGGTCGTGATCGGGGACGGCGGTGAGGTTTTTGGGGACACAGCGAACATCGCGGCGCGCGTGCAGTCCGCGGCTGATCCCGACACGGTGGTCATCACTGCTCCGACACACCGCCTGGTGGCTGGGATGTTCGTGGTCGAGGACCGTGGCCCGCAGGAGCTCAAGGGCGTGCGCAAGCCGGTCGTGCTCTATCGCGTCGTGCAGCCGAGCGGTGTCCGGAGCCGCATGGAAGTCGCCGCAGGACGCCTCACGCGCTTCGTCGGTCGCGACCTGGAGCTCGGCACGCTCGTCGATCGCTGGGAGCGAGCGCAGGACGGCGAGGGGCAAACCGTCCTTGTCCTCGGCGAACCGGGAGTCGGGAAGTCGCGGCTCGTCTACCAGCTGCACGAGCACCTGGCGTCGGTGCCGCACACGTGGCTCGAATGCGGCGCGACGCCGTACACGGAGGGGACGCCGTTCCATCCGGTGATCGCGCTGGTTTCGCGAGGACTCGCGTTCGCGCCCGACGACACGGCGGCCGAGAAGCTCGCCAAGTTGGAGATCGGACTCCGCGCGCTCGCGTCGACGGAAAACATAGCGCTGGTCGCCGACTTTCTCGGCCTGCCGCCGCCGACGCGGCTACAGCTGAGCCCCGAGCTGCAGCGGCGGAAGACGATCGACCTCCTAGCGCAGTGGAATCTCGCCCTGAGCGAGGTACAGCCGCTGGTCCTGGTCGTCGAGGACTTGCACTGGTGCGATGTCTCGACGCTGGAGCTCTTGGGGCACCTGATCGCGCAGAGCCCGACGGCGGGGGTACTGCTTCTCGCGACCGCACGCCCGGAGTTCGCGCCGCTCTGGCCGGCGCGCTCCAACCTGACCACCGTGCAGGTCGCCCGGCTCACCAAGCGCCAGGGGCGCGACATGGTGAAGGCACTCGCGGGGACGGAGCTGCCCGCCGCCACCCTCGACGCGCTCGTCGCCCGTGCCGACGGCGTGCCGCTCTACATCGAGGAGCTGACCAAGGCGATGGCGGAGTCCGGCGTGGCACGTGGGGTGGAGGCCATTCCGGCCACGCTTGCCGACTCGCTGATGGGGCGGCTCGATCGGCTTTCGGCGGCCAAGGAAGTGGCACAACGGGCGGCGGTGCTGGGTCGGGAGTTCGCGTATCCACTGCTGGCGGCGATGGCGGGCATGGGCGAGGCCGCCCTGCGCGATGGCCTCGTGCGTCTGGTCGACGCAGAAATCCTGTTCGCGCGCGGCGAGCCGCCCGCGGCCACGTACACCTTCAAGCACGCGCTCATCCAGGAAACGGCGTACCACTCACTGCTCAAGCGCACGCGCCAGCAGCTCCACGCGCGCGTCGCCCAGGTGCTGGAAGACCGTTTCCCGGAGCGCGTCGCGGCCGAGCCCGAGGTCGCGGCGCGGCATGCGGAAGCGGCGGGGCTCACCGACGAGGCAGCACGTTACTACGAGCGGGCAGGCTCGCGAGCGCAGGAGCACTCGGCGCATTCGGAAGCGATCCGCCACCTGCGCGCGGCGATCGCGATCGTTGCGGCGCTCCCCGCGAGTCGCGATCGCGACATGCGCGAGGGGCTACTGCAGTTGTACCTGGCGATCTCGCTGATCGCCGCTCGCGGCTATGCGCATGCCGAGACCGAGACAGCGTATGAGCGGGCGCGTGTGCTGTGCGAGGCGGCGGGCGACGCCGTGAATCTGGGTTGGGCGCTCGAAGGCTGCGCCACCATTGCCGTGACGCGCGGAGAGCTCGAGCGCGCGATCGATCTCGGCGAGCGCGTGCTCGCAATCGGCACCGAGACGCGGGACCAAGCTCTCCGTCTCGCTGGCCACATGCAGGTCGGCCAGGCGCAACACTATCAAGGCCGGTTCGCCGCTTCGCTCTCGCACGTCGAGCGAACCGCCGCCCTCTCCGCTCCCACGCAGCTGCGCGGACCCACGCGCTTGTTCGTGTTGGAGGACTGCGTACTCGCACGCAGCATCGTCGCGTGGAATCTCTCGCACCTCGGGTATGCCGAGCGGGCGCTCGCTCGGGCTCGAGACGCCGTGGCTCTCGCGCGCACCGTTGCGCACCTCTCCAGCCTCGCGGGTGCGCTGTTTTTCGAGGGCATCGTTCACTGGAGACATCGCGATCGCGATGCTCAGCACGAGTGCGCGACGGAAATTCTCGCGCTGAGCAAAACGCAGGAGTTCCCGTTCTGGCTCGGCCTTGGACGTGCGTTGGCCGGCGCCGCGCGTGTCGGCGCCGGCGGCGCCGAAGCAGTGGCCGAGATCAGGGACGGCCTTGCGCTGGCCTCCAGCACCGCGACCGAATTGGGCACGTCCGCGACCCTCGCGCTCTTGGCGGAGGCCTTGATGGCCGCGGATCAGCCCACCGAGGCACTCGAGGTCGTCGAGATCGCGATCGCCGTTGGCGCGGAGACGCGCCAACCGTTCTTCGATGCCGAGCTTTACCGGCTGCAGGGTGAGCTCGTTCTCGCCGTGCGACGCACGAATCATACGGAAGCCGAGCGTCTCTTTCGTCGTGCGCTCGCGATCGCGCGTTCGCAAGAGGCGCGGGCATTCGAGCTGCGTGCGGCAATGAGCCTCGCCCGACTGCTCCAAACGCAGGGCGCGCCTCGGGAGGCGCACGCAATTCTGACGCCCGTCTACGCCTGGTTCACCGAAGGCTTTGCCACCCGCGACCTCGTGGAGGCAAAGGCGCTGCTCGACGAACTGGCGTAGACTCCGTGGTGGAATCGTCCGTAGTCCCCCTGAATGCGGATCCACATGAGACTCGCGCTCTGCCCAAACTCTGCCCGAACTCATGCGAATGGACGCTATTGATGCAAACGCCACTGGGCAAAAATCGCTGATGGCGCTCGCATCCTTTGCAGGGGTCCCGTCCATTCCGCTGGTGGCTAGTCCTCAAAATCCCGTGCGAATCGCGACTACCCCGCCCGCCGAACCGCGCGTGCCAGAATGTCGTTGATGAGTGACTGGTAGGGGATTCCCCGCTTCGTCGCCGTGACCTTGATCCGCGCCAGGACATCGGGATCGACGCGAAGCGACACGGCCTTGCGTGGAGCACGCCCGATCGTGGGCCGCCCACCCCGGCGCATGTTCCGAAGTTGCCCCGGCGAGAGCTCCGGAATGTCGCTGAAATCGACCTTACGCTTCGGCATATCGTCTACGGTCCGTTCTGCTCGCTTGCCGAGCGCTGATCATTCGAAGCTTGGCTCCACGCATCGTGTAGGCCATCACCAGCACTCGACCGGCGCTGCTTCGGCCCAGTCGCAGTCGCCGCACTTCACCATGCGAATGGGAGATGTCTGTGCTTCTGGAGATTCGTGCGAGCTTTCGCGGCGTCCCACTCGAACACTAGTTATGTATATACATAACAGGGCACGCCCGCCAACCTCAATCTCAGCGCTGGTGGGTGGCCGCGCGAGCCGTCTGCAGGTCACGCGGCCAATCCGAACCTACCGACTCACCCTCACTTGCACTTCACCGTCCCCGCCGGCGCCACGTACGCGCACGACGGCTTCGTCGGGCCCGGGAACACGGCGTCGCCGCACTGATTGTTGCTGGCGTACGGCGGATCGAGGATGACGGTGCCCTTCACCGGGAGGCTGCCGGGGAGCGGGTAGGATCCGCCGATGGCGGAGACGTTGAACCGAACCTCGCCGGGGTTCTTGAGGCTGCGTTTCACGACGACCTTGCTGACGCCGGCGAGCGAGGGGATCGTGCCGCCCTGGTTCTTGTAGACGAACGCGGTCTCGGGGCCGTTCGCCTTCCAACCCGACGCGGTGGTGTCGTTGTAGGCGCCGGGCGGGACGGTGGCGTCGACGATGGTCTGGCCGCCGGCATCGGTGATGATGACGCGGAGGCCGTCGGTCGACGGGTTGATGGCGCCGGACGGCACGGTCATCGTGCCCTGGAACTTGAAGCGGTCGTCGCCGAGCGGCAGCGCGAGCTTCTGGAGCGTCAGCTTCGACTTCACCGCCAGGACGGCGCTGCCGTTGGTGCACGGATCGCACGCGTCGCCGAGGCCGTCGCCGTCGCCGTCGTCTTGGCTCGGGTCGGATTGCCCGGGGCAGATGTCCTCGAGGTCGCAGATGCCGTCGCTGTCACCGTCGGGCTGACCGGTGTCTGGCGGGCACGCGAAGCTCGTGCCGGGGCATTGTTCGGGGACGTCGCAGGTCCCGGCGCTCGGGCGGCACTCGACCGCCGCCGAGGCGAAGCCGTCGGACGGACAGCTGGCCGACGTGCCGCCGCAATTCTCCGCGGCATCGCAAACGCCGGCGGAGGCCCGACACTGGACCGCGCTCGTGGCGAAGCCGTCGGCGGGACAATTCGGCGAGACGCCGGTGCAGGTGTCGGCGACGTCGCAGACGCCGTTCGCGGGCCGGCATTCCTGCGTATTCGGCGCGAAGCCGTTCGCCGGGCACGTGGTGGTCGTGCCGTCACACTGCTCGGCGACGTCACAGACGCCGTTCGCGGGGCGGCAGACGGTCGTGCTCGGGGCGACCGCGTTTGCCGGACAGGTGCCGCTGCTGCCGTCGCAATTCTCGGCGACGTCGCAGGCCGAGACGGCCGGACGACACACCGTGGACGTCGACGCAAAGGCGTCGGCGGGACACGCGCCGCTCGACCCGGTGCAGCTCTCGGCGGCGTCGCACACGCTCGCGGACGGACGGCAGACGGTCGCGCTCGACGCGAAGGCATCGGCCGGGCACGCGGCGCTCAGACCCGTGCATTTCTCGGCGGCGTCACAGACGGTCGACGCCGGGCGGCAGGTGACCGTGTTGGGCTCGAAGCCGTCGTCGGGACATCCCGGGCCGACGCCCGTGCAGGTCTCGGCGACGTCGCAGATCGTGGCGGCGGCGCGGCAGACGACGCTGCTCGGGGCGAAGGCGTCGACCGGACATGCCGTGCTCGATCCGTTGCACGTCTCGGTGACGTCGCAGCCGTCGACCGCGACACGGCAGGGCGAACCGTTCGGCAGGAGGCCGTCGGACGGACACGTGTTGCCGACGCCGTTGCAGCTCTCGACGGCGTCACAGAGGTCGCTGGCGTTCCGGCACGGCGACGTCGACTTGACGTCGGCGGGGCACGTCGACGCGACGCCGTTGCAGGTTTCGTCGAGATCGCAGGCACCGGCGGCAGCGCGGCAGACCGTCCCGTTGCCGGAGATCGTGTTCGCGGGACACGCGGCGCTCGAGCCCGTGCAGTTCTCGGCGGGGTCGCAGCCGCCGGCCGAGGCGCGGCATGGCGTCGACGACGGCGAGAAGGCGTTCGACGGACACGCGCCGCTCGCCCCGGTGCAGGTTTCGGCCGGGTCGCAGACGCCGCCGGAGGTGCGGCAGGTGGTGCCGATCGAGACGAGCTGACACGTCGCGCTGCAGCACGACGTCGCGGTGCCGTTGCCGGCGCCCTGATCGCACTGCTCGCCGAC
Organism: uncultured Polyangiaceae bacterium; assembly: GCA_964631985.1. Classification (GTDB taxonomy): domain Bacteria; phylum Desulfobacterota; class Binatia; order UTPRO1; family UTPRO1; genus UTPRO1. The sequence goes on from CAZWAX010000192.1 coordinate 9,281, forward strand.
CTCGATCGCGCTGTTGCCGCAGATGCTGGTCTTGTCGATGACCAGGGTGTCGAAGACGGCGTCGTTCCTGTCGATCGATTTGAGGGTGAGGATCGAGTCGTTCGCGATCCGGACCTCGGTGTGCTGGTAGCGCGAGAAGCTGCAGTAGATGCCGTTCACGCCGTTCGGGCAGTTGGTGGCGAGCCAGGGGCAGTATTCCTTCGGGTGCGTGAAGCCGACGCCGTAGGGGCCGCCGCCGTCGACCTGCGCGGCATCGTCGAGCGACGCGCCCCCGCCGCCCGTCATGACGTAGATCGTCCCGAGGCCGTCCCCGCCGTAGTCGTCGACCAGGCGCGAGCGCTCGTAGCTGTGATCGTGGCCGAGGAACACGATGTCGACCTCGTGCTGCTCGAAGAGCGGACCCCACGTGCCGCGGACGGTGTGGTCGCTGCCGATCGAGGCGAAGCCGTTGGCACACGAGTACGGGGTGTGATGCAGGAAGACGAAGACCCACTTGCGGGTGGTCGTCGCGAGGTCGTTCTGGAGCCACGCGGTCTGGGTGGCGTTGATGGCGGGCGGATTCGAGTCGAGCACGATGAAGTGGGCGTTGCCGCTGTCGAACGAGAAGTAGCGCTCCTCCTGACCCGCCGGCGCGTTCCGCGGCAGGGCGTGCATCTTGATCTCGACCGAGTTGGCCCAGTTGGAGGCGCCCGCGCTGTTGAGGTCGTGGTTGCCGAGCGTCGGCATGAACACGGCGCGCCGCAGGATCCCGTTCCGCCACTGCGGGATGAAGACGTTGTTGTCCCAATCGGACTGGGTGCCGTTGGTGTAGGCGTTGTCACCCACGGTGAGCACCAGCGGCGGGTCGTCGGCGTTCATGTTGTTGCCGATGTCTCCCTGCGCGCTCGAGCCCTGCCCCCAGTCGCCAATGACGGTGAAGAAGAGCTCGCTCGTGTCGCTCGGCGTCTTGAAGGTCTGGAAATAGGTGGTGGCGAGCACCTGGGTGCCGTTGGTGAGGAGCCGATAGTAGTAGCGCGTCCCGGGCAGGAGGCCGGTGAGGGGCACGGTGTGACACGTGCCGGCGGCGCCGATCTCGCAGCTCGCCGCCTGCGGGACCGTGACCGACGAGCCGAGCCCCGTGGTGGTGCCGTACTCGACCGTGCTGTTGCCGGCGACGTCGGTCCACCAGACGATCGTCATGGTGGTCGTGAGCGCGGCGGGGTTCTGGATCAGCGGGCCGCGCGTCAGCGTCTGGGCGACGGCGGGCTCGGCGACGGCGCCGAGGCACAGCAACACGATCAGCGTACGAAAAAATCTCACGGCACCCTCGATGTGATTGGCGGCCAGATGGCGAGAGGCCGGCAGGGAATCAGCGCCGGCACCATACACGTCTCGCCCGCCCCCATGGAAGGAAAAACTGCATCAGTGATAGGGGGTTCGCATGCTTTTACCGGTCGCGTCCCGCCCCGTGATCCTGGCCCTGATCCTCCTCGGCGCGGCGTGCGCCCCGCGGGCCGTTCGCGCCCCCGACCCGCCCCCGACAGGGCCCTTCCGCACCCTGGCCGGCGAGGCCACGCACCCTCGCTGCGTTGCGCCCGGGCCCCCGGCGCCGCGTTGTGTGGTC
>CAZWAX010000193.1:0-10768 GCA_964631985.1 uncultured Polyangiaceae bacterium
AGCGGCGGATCGTTCTGGACTGCGCCGTCCTGCACCACCCCGCAGTGACCATGGTCGGTGTACTCGCAGAGACAGACGTCGGTCGCGACGAGGAGGTCGGGGACCGCCCGCTTGATCGCCGCGACGGCCCGCGGGACCACCCCGCCATCCGACCACGCTTCCGACCCGTAGGCGTCCTTGTGCTCGGGGATGCCGAACAGGATCACCGCCGGGATGCCGAGGTCGGCGACCTCCCGGCACTCTTCCACCGCGCGATCGACCGAGAGCTGGGCCACGCCCGGCATCGAGGCGATCGCATTCTCGACCCGGCTCCCCGGCACCACGAAGAGCGGCAACACCAGCCCGTCGACGCTCGGACGGGTCTCCGCCACGAGCCGGCGGAGAGTCGCGGTCCGACGCAGTCGCCGTGCGCGATGCGTGGGGAATCCCATTGCTGGTTCGCGACGATAGGAGATCCGAACCGCATTGACAATCGGCGTTCTCGATTGCTACCTGCAAGACGGGTCCCGTACATGCGCGGCACAGTCCCCCGCCCGCCTCATCGGTCGTCGCGCCATCACCATCAGCATCGTTCGGAGGATCGGATGTCATCAGTCTCGTGGAAACTATCGGCGGTGGTCGCCGCCGCGTGCGTGTTCATGATCGGCGGCACCGCGTCGGCGCAGATTTGCGGCGACGGCGACAACAGCGGAACCGTCACGGTCACCGACGGCGTGCAGGCGCTCCGCGCCGCCGCCGCCCTGACGAGCTCCTGCAGTGCCGCCACCTGCGACGTCGACGGCAGCGGGACGGTGACGGTCAGCGATGGCGTCAACATCCTGCGGAAAGCGGCCGGTGTCGCGATCACGGAGAACTGCCCGGGCACGAGTCTCGATACGCAGGTCGAGGATCTGCTGGAGTCGACGCTGCCCGTATTCGGCAACCTCACCAAGTTCGCGGCCCCGAGCGCGGCAGCCGCCGGCACCGAACAATTCGCGTGCGACAACCAGGGCTCGGTCACGTTCGACCCCGACACCGGCGAGTTCTTCTTCGACGATTGTGACTTGGAAGGCTTCAACTACGACGGCTCCCTCCAAATCGGCGACAACACCCTGGCGTTCGACCTCAACTCCACCGATCTCACGACGGGCCAGTCCGAGACGCTGGTCGGCAGCCTCTCGCAACGCGCCGTCGGCGAAACGTTCGTCTTCGACGGTTTCTTCCAGCTCTTCTCGGATTTCGGAGCGTTCAGCGTCGGATTCGACAATTTGGTTCCCGACCCCGTCACCGGCTTGTTCGTCGGCGGCGCGCTCGACCTCAGCATCGATGACGGCCAGCTCGAGGAGGTCGAGAGCATCCGACTGGCTTTCGACCCGTCGAACATCGCCGTCGTCGACGTGAACCTCGTCGACGGATCGACGGTCCCATTCAATTTCAATCTCGTGACCGGAGAGCTGACTCGGATCTCGAATTGAAGGAGGCAGGCGTGCGACGGCAAGTGACGAGAGGGATGCTCCAAACGCTTGCCGTCGCCGTCGCCCTGAGCGTCGCAACCTCGGCATCGGCGGTGTGCGGCGACGCCAACGGGGACGGTCGGGTGACCGTGAGCGATGGCGTCGCGACGCTGCGCGCCGCCGCTGGCCTCAGCAGCACGTGTGACGACGATTGCGACGTCGACGGCAGCGGTGCCATCACGGTGAGCGACGGCGTCAACGTGCTCCGCAAGGCGGCGGGGATCGCCATCGACGAGCAGTGCCCCGACGAGCTCGATCCGGTGGAGTCGCTGATCGGCCACACGCTCGACATCTTCGGACCACTCACGAAAGTCGGCGCGGTCGACGTCCCGGTCCCGGCCGGCACGACGTCACCGTGCGAGAATCCGGCCGGCGGGTTCCAACAAACCTCCGATGGCTTCGTCTTCGACGATTGCGACATCGACGACGTCAACCTCACCGGCTTCCTGGGCAACACCGACGGCCAGCTCGACTTCGTCGGCCTCGTCGTGCGCCGCCGCGGCGACGCGCTGACGCTCGGGGGCTCGCTGAGCCTCGGGCAATCCGACGGCAATCCCCAGCTGAACGGCGTGCTGAACGGCAACTCACAGCAGCTCGGCTCGTACGTCATCACGTTTCAGCAAGTGGTGAGCGACTCGCAAGGCGAGACCCTCGACGGCATCCTCGACTTCGACACCAGCGACTCCGACATCCCGAACGTCGCCCAGGTGACGGTCACGCTGACGGGGAACCCACCCCTCCCGGTCGTGGTCCGGTTCGACGACGACTCGACCCAGAATTTCACCTACGACCCCGATACCGACGTGCTGACGCCGGTCGATACCCCGACGCCGACCCCGACCGCGACGCCACCGGCCGCGCGCGTGCGGTTGTCGAACATCGACGACCGCATCACCGCGTTCCTGAACGGCAAGCAGGTGCTGCAGGCCCAGTCGAGCGGTCCCAACGGCACCAACGACACCGGCTTCCAGCTCGTCGACGGCCTGGAATGCGGCGACAACGTGTTCGAGTTCCGGGTCGAGAACACGCTTCCGGGGAGCGGCTATACCTTCGGAGTGCAGCTCGAGGTCGGCGGCACGCTGGTGGTCCAGCGCTTCTGCGGAATGGCGGGGTTCCAGGGCTGCGACAACGACAATCAAACGCAGGGCGAGGTCGCCAAGGACGTGACCTTCTTCTGCGTCCCGTGCGGGCCCTGCACGGCCGGCGCCGGCACCTGTGCCAATCCCCTGCAGATCCCCGGGACGGGACGCATCCAGATCCACGGGCAAGTGGCGGGCGCGAACAATCTCTCGGGTCCGTGCGATGGCGGCGGCGGACCGGAGTCGGTCTTCCGATTCACGCCCGCGGTGTCGGGCTGCTACGAGTTCGGCACCTGCGGCACGGGCTTCGACTCGCAACTCTCGCTCGGTGACGGCTTCTGCGGAGGCGGCGGTCCGATCGTCGAGCAGTGCATCGACAACAACCAGGACTGCGCCGGTGGCGGCACCCAGGAGTACCAGTTCGGCTTCTTCACCGCCGGGATTCCGATCACGCTCCTGCTCGACAGCAAAGGCTCGCAAGGCGGCAACTACACGCTCGACGTTCGGCCGTCGGGCGCATGCATCTTCTGACGTGGTGGAGGAGGGGTGAGACGATGACGACCCGAACGCTCGCACTGACGGCTGTACTGACGCTCGTCCTGACCGTCCCGGCCGCGGCACAGACCTGCGGCGACGCCAACGACAACGACACCGTCACGGTCACCGACGGCGTCCAGGCGCTCCGCGCCGCGGCCGATCTCTCGAGCTCGTGCGAGGACGGTTGCGACGTCGACGGCAACGGCTCGATCACCGTCAGCGACGGCGTCAACGTCCTGCGCAAGGCCGCCGGGCTCCAGATCAACGAGGCCTGCGACTTCACGGGTCAGGAAGCGAACGGGGTGGTGAACCCGTCCTTCTCCGTGTTCGATGGCCTCACCAAGGTGCCGGGTGTCGGTCCGTCGGGCGCGCTCATCGCGGGCGGCGATTGCAACAACGACGGAACGGTCGAGCGCGTGCAAGCCGGCGCGACCAGCGCCGCCACCTTCACGAACTGCCAGATCGGCGGTGCGCTTCTCGACGGCACCATCAGCCGCGCCGTCCTGGGGCAAGGCGTCGTCATCGGCTTCGACGGCTTCACGATCACCCGGCTGAAGACGGAAGAGTCGCACGCCTTCGACGGTCAACTGGGTGTCACCGCCGAGCAGAACGGGAAACGCATCGTCGGCACGCTGAACGTCGTCTCGTCCAAGCGCGGCAGCTTCACGATGCAATTCCAGCGCATCCTGCTCGCCGGCGACGGCTCGGTGATCCAGGGCACGCTGATCTACGATCTGACCCAAGCGACCGGCCTCAAGATCGCCAGGATCCAGATCGTGTTCGGCGAGGGAGACGACGTCCTCGTGACCGTCTTGCTGCGCAACCAGCAGGTCAAACAGTTCCTCCTCGATCGCGACACGCGTCTTCTGATTCCGGCGGTGTAACGCCGTCGGCCGGCACCGTGATCCTCGCGGTGCTGCTGATGCTGACGTGCACCGGGATCGGTAGCGCCGCCGTTCCCGCAATCTGCGGCGATGCCGACGGCGACGGCGCCGTCACCGTCACGGACGGCGTCCAGATCCTCCGACTCGCGGCCGACCTCGAGGACGCGTGTCCGACGACGGGGTGCGACGTCGACGGAAACGGGACGGTTTCCGTCACGGATGCCGTCCTCGGGCTTCGACGCGCCGCCGGGCTCCCCATCAGTGACGGCTGCGGCCCGGGGACGATCAGCGGACGACTCCTGGTGCCGCCAGCCACGGTGCCCCCCGTGGCAGCGCGCGAGCGCGAGCCGAACGACGACCCGCGAACGGCCGGCGTCGCCGGGTGGATCGCGGCGGGCGAGACGCGGCGCCTGACGGGGACGATGACGGACGACGATCCGTTCGACAGTTGGGTCTTCGTCGGTGCCGGCGGGCTCGCGCTCGATCTGATGCTCACCTTCCCCGCCGACCCCGACACCGACCTCGATCTGCTGATCGACGATCGACGCGGCGGCGACATGACGTGCGAGCGGACCACGCGCGGACGCGAGCGTTGTCGAGTCGCGGTCGGCAGCGCGACGCCAACGGCGTTCGACGTGGTGGTGGTACCGGCATCCGGCTCCCGCCCAGCGCCGTACGTGCTCGACGTGACGGCCACGGCCACCAACGCGCCACCCGGCATCAGCGCGGCGACCGGCGCCGGTCCGCCGCTCGCGATCGCACCGGCCGTCTATCGTGGCGAAGCCGCCGCGATCGTGGCCGGTGAGCTGATCGTGGAGATGGAGCCCACGGGCTCGCACGGCGCCGGCGATCCGCTCCGTGGCGCGACGAGACAGGCGCTCGCCGCGGCCGGGATCGCCGCCGAGCTCCGAACCGACGTCGTGGCGCCGGACGGCACGCGGCTCTTGACCTTGCCGCGCCTGCGAGCGAGCGCGGCCACGGTATCCGGTGATCGCGATGCGGGTCTCGCCGCCAAACGCGCGCGCGGGACGGCACGCCGGCGCACCGAGGCCGCGGTGGCGGCGCTCGCCACGGACCCGTCGATGCGTCTCGTCGCGCCCAATCGCGTGGTGCGCCCGGCGCGCGTCCCGCGCGACCCGCTCTATCCGCAGCAGTGGCATCTCGACGCCATCGGACTGCCCCGCGCCTGGGACGTGACGATCGGTCGCACGGGCACGGTCGTCGCGGTGGTCGACACCGGCATCCGCAGCGATCACCCCGACCTCGCCGGCCGCTTGGTGCCCGGCTTCGACTTCATCAGCAACGCGGTGCGTGCGAACGACGGCGACGGCCTCGATCCCGACCCGTTCGATCCCGGGGATCGTCCGAACGGCAGCGACGGCGGGAGCTTTCACGGCACCCACGTCGCCGGCACCATCGCCGCCGCCAGCGACGGCACGCTCGGCGTGGCCGGCGTCACATGGCGAAGCGCGGTGATGCCGCTCCGCGTCCTCGGCGTCGGGGGAGGGACGATCTTCGACGTCGCCCAGGCCGTTCGCTTCGCCGCAGGCCTGTCGAACACTTCGGGCACGGTCCCGCCGGTACCCGCGAGCGTCATCAATCTGAGCCTGACGACCAGCGGGAACGATCCCGTTCTGCGGAGCGCCGTCGACGCCGCAACCGCGGCCGGCGCGCTCGTCATCGCCGCCGCCGGCAACACCGGCCACGACGGGTTCCTCAGCCCCGCGGGGTTTCCGAACGTCGTGAGCGTCGCGGCGACCGACCGGCTCGGGGCCACGGCGCGCTATTCGAGCTTCGGGAACGCAGTCGACCTGGCCGCGCCCGGGGGCGACATCCGCCGCGATCGCGACGGCAACGGCGACCCCGATGGCGTCCTCAGCACGCGGCTGCCGGGAACGTTCGACTACGCGCTGCTGCAAGGCACCTCGATGGCGAGCGCGCACGTGAGCGGCGTCGCGGCGCTCCTGCTCGGGGTGCCGGGAGGCGCGTCCGCGACCCGTCTTCGGGAGACCCTGCTCGGCACCGCCGACGACCGCGGCGCCCCGGGACGCGACGATCACTACGGCGCCGGCATCGTCGATGCCGGGCGCGCGGTGCGCACGCGCGCCGGACTGACCCCACCGGCGGATCCCGTTCTGACGCTCGCCAGCCCTGCCGTGCAGATCGCGAGCGACGAAAGCGTGCTCACGGTTCCGTTCCGCAACACCGGGGGCGCAACGCTCGTGCTCGACGCGCCCGTGGTCACGACCGAGAACGGCCTCCCGTGGCTGACGGCCCACCTCGAAGGGCTCGCGATCCGCCTCGAGATCGACCGTGACGCGCTCGCGCCGGGCGCGAGCCAGGCCGCCCGGGTCGACCTCGGCTCGAACGGCGGCGCGGCCGCGCTCGCGGTGTCCGCCGAGGTCGCCGCGACGCCGCCCGAGGATCTCGGACCGGTCGACGTCGTGCTCCGCGACCTGGCAACGCAGACGCGCGTCGCCGCCACCACGACGACCGCCGCGGAGGGCTATCGCTACCGGTTCGAGGGCGTCCCGCCCGGGCAGTACGAGATCCGCGCCAGCACCGATCGCGACGGTGACGGTGCGCTCTGCGACCTGGGAGAATCCTGCGGCGCCTATCCGAATCTCGACGAGATCCGTACCGTCGTCCTACTCGGCGGCGCCACGATTCGGGCGCGCGATTTCCCGCTCGAGCTCGTGGTGACCGCCTCGGAAGACGGCCGGTGACAAAGATCCGGAAGGACACTGACTTGACCACGATTCGTAACTTCTGTTAACTCGGCGCCCTACGCGCTCGGGACTCGAGCGCACCAGGGTCGCCACGGCCGCACGGCCGGCGCTGCACACGGAGGAGGACGATCACGATGAAACACACGCTCAAATCTGGACTCACGATCGGGATGCTGGTGGCGGCGCTCGCCATGACCGGCGGCTGCGGTGACAACGACAACAGCGGCAACGAGAACGGCAACGACAACGGCGGACCGATCGCGACGCGCACGGCGACGCCGGCGGCCCCCGTCGTGACAGCGACGCCCGGCGCCGGGCCGACCGCCACGACGGCGCCCAACCCGACCGCCACCGGTGGGGCCCCCACCACGCAGACCGTCGACTTCGACTTCACGGCCGCGAACGGCATCCAGGCCTTCCAGGTGCGCGTCGCGTACCCGACGGCCAACGGCAGCTTCACCGGCTCGGCCGAAAACGTGAACTGCACCGTCACCGGCGGCGGCGGCATCTTCACCAAGAACGACAACGACTCGGCCGGCACGCTCACGTTGAGCGTCGCCAACACCGCCAACCTGACCTTCCCGGTCAACGTCGAGTGCACGTTCGACGCGACGACACCGATCGCCTCGGGCGACCTCACGGTGACCGTCCAAGAGGTCACGCAGAACAACGGCCCCGGCAACGCCGCCGATCTGACGGTCGCGGTCACGGTCTCGTAACCCTCGACCATCGGCGGTTGCAGCAATCCGACGGGCGGCGTGAGCAATCACGCCGCCCGTCGTCGTTTGGCCCGGCGCGACCGAGCTCAGCGCGGCGTGAGCTTGCCGGTCGCGAGGTTCACGTCGAACACGAACACGAAGATGATGCCGCCGCCTCCCGGCCGTAACCCGACGATCTTGGCGAAGCCGGGATCGGGCGCGCCGGTCGCGGGGTTTCGCCCCGGAAACGACACCTCGACCTGCTGGAACACGCCCGCGAAGAACGCTCCGCCGACCCCGATCTCGCCCGCCGACCGCCCACCCAGGTCGTTCTCGTCGAGCGTGAAGGCGTCGTAGTCGAACTGGAAGACGGCGGTCGATCCCTGCGTCCCTGCGGCGGTACCCGTGATGGCCCGTCCCGACGCGGTGTCGGTCGGCACGACGTCGGCGGCGAGCGCGAACAACCGTCCTTCTGCGACGTCCTGGCACTGGAGGTCGGAGCTGAACGTGCCGTTCTCGAATGCCGCCGTCCCGGAACAGACGGTGCTCCGGACGCGACAGCCGTCGTAGATCATCGCACCGTCCACCGGGGTGACCGTGCCGCCCTTGGGGCACGAAACCGCTGCGGCCGCCGTCGCGTCGGCGTCACCGGACGCCTCGAGGCCCAGCGCGAGCAATCGGGTCACCTGATTGGACTTCCGCAGAGCGCCGAACACCTGCTGCTCCTGCGCGCTCAGCTCCGCGCACCGGAGCTCGACCGGGAGGCCCGCCGCTGCACGCAGGACGTTCACGCCGTCGCTGACCGTGACCGAGCCGCTCGCGTCGACGTCGCACCCGATCGTGGTGCAGTCTGCGTCGAGCCCCGCCGCGGTTCGGAGCACCTGTACCCCGTCGGTGACCGAGACCGTGCCGCTGCCATCGGCGTCGCCACAGGTCTCGGCGCGCGACGGCGACGCCAGCGCCGCGCCGATCACGACGAGGGCTGCAACCTGTCCGACTCTGGTACGGACGCGCCTCAGGGATCGCATGTCGCTGCCGAGATTGGATTGGCGGAGGACGGCGGCGTCATGCTGCCGTCCTCCGCAGGGGCGAAGCCTAGAAGTTGGTTTCGAGGGCGATCGTCGGAATGAATTCCGAGCGCAGGCCGTCCTCGTTCAGCGGGATCAAGAAGTTCGCGAGGATCATGGCGTGCTCGCCGATCGCGAAGCGCCCGCCGACGGCGAGATCGAGGATGTCGTTCCGCTTGATGTCGACGAAGAGCGGGCGACCCTTGAAATTGTCGTCGTCCGCGAGCTCGTCGAGGGGCTGCGTGAGCGTGTCGACCCCGTCGATCTCCCGAACCGCAGGCAGGCGACCGGCGTTCGGAATGCGCGCCTGCGCTCCGAACTCGCTGCGCCCGAGGAAATCCACGCTCAGAGCCATGAAGCTGGCGACCTGGGCCGTGAACCCGGCCGCGTACCGTGACTGGCTCAGATCGACGTCGTTGATGTTGAAGTCGACGCCGGCCTGCGTGTGGAACTCGAGGAACGAGAAGAGATCCTTCGAAACGATCAGCGACGTCGCCAGACGCGTGTCGCCCGTGCCCTGGAAGTCCGCCTGATCGCCGGTCGGAAGGGCGAGGTCGAGGAGCCCGGCGAGACGCACCGGATTCGCGATTGGCGCCCACTTGGTGCGGAGGTGAATGTCGCCGATGCCGAGCGAGCTGTCGCGCTTCGCTGTCTCGGGCAGGTTGAAGAACCCATTGTCGTCGCCGAGCCCGATGCCGGGCACGCCGTTCTCGAGCAGATAGTCGCAGTCCTCGTTGATCCCGAGACAGCGCGGATCGGGCAACACCTCTTGCACGGCCGAGCGGGCGTAGGTGAGGAGCACCGGGATGTCGATGTTGATGTCGAGGTTGTCGAGGAGACCGTAGGTGAAGCTGAGGTCGAAGAGTTGCGCCTCGAGATCGAGATCGAGCGTGACCTGATCACCGGCGGAGCGCGGGACGCTGGGATCGTTCACGTCCTGGTACCCCCGGAAGAGGCCGAAGTATTCCGTCTCGCCCGTCTCCGGAACGAAGGCCCGCTCGACGCGATTGGTGATCTTGTCGAGGTTCTTCCCGTTGAACTTGTCGAACTTGATGTAGGTGTACGAGGCATTGATGTTGAACTTGTTGCGGCCGAGCGTGACGGCGCGCTCGGTGAAGAGCGGCCCGAAGGTCTTGGCCGAACGTTCCAGCACTTCGAGCTCGGGATTCCACTCGTAGGTGTAACCGGCGGACGTGGAGAGCGCGGGAATCTGATTGGCGACCTGCGAGCCGATTGCCTTGCCGAGCGGGGCGATCGAGCTCTGCAAGATGGGATCGCTCGGGCTCAGCACCGAGCGCAGCGACTCCGCATCCGCTGCCCCGCCCAGGGCCAAACTCGCCCCCACCACCACCGTGACCAACGCTATGGAGTGCTTCATACCTTCCCCTCCCTACCGCGGCACCCCACGGCGCCGGAAGCAATGCCTAAACCCTTGCGGCGGATAGCAAACACGGCCGTCAAGGGTCAAGCCATCAAAACCGCGCCGTCGCTCGGCACGCGGACCACGACCGGGCGCGGGTCGCCCGGTCGTGCCCCCGTCACCGGCGCTCCGCATCCCCCTGCCCCTCGCGAATCGCCGGCAGGGCGGCTTCCGCCGCCTGCTCCCCGCGGGCGCACATCTCGGCGGCACCGTCGAGGTCGGCGCTGCTGAACCCGTCGAGCTCGGGCCGGATGAGCACGTCGATGAGCGGCAAGCTGCGCGCGACGTGCTCCTGACTCGCGAGCTCCATGGCGCGCATCGCGATCGCCAAGATGCGAAGTCGGCCACCGAGACCGGGTGGGGCGACGCCCGCCGCCACCGCACCGGAACGGCGGCCCGTCGGCCGTCCACGGGGCGAGAGATCGATCGCGATGACGCGCTCGAAGCCCGCCGCGCGGACGACCCCTGCGGGCAGCGGGTCGCACACCCAGCCGTCGACCAGCATGCGGTCCTCGTGGCGAACCGGCCGGAACACGGTCGGAATGGCCGAGCTGGCATCGAGGGCGAGGGCGAGCGGACCGCTCTGAAACACCACCGGAACGAGCGCGGTCAGGTCGCCGGCGACGGCGAAGAAGGGCAAGTTCATCTGCTCGATCCGGATGTCGTTGCAGTATTGGGCGATCAGCTCGCTCTTCTTCTTGCTGCGAAAGAACGCCTCGGTCGGCACGCGGAGATCGAACAGCGTCTTCCACGGGTTGCTCGCGACGCCCATGAAGAGCGTTTCGACGGTCGCGGCCGTCCATCCCATGGCGATGAGCGCCCCGACGATGGCCCCGATGCTGGCGCCGGCGACGGCGTCGA
>CAZWAX010000194.1:0-10763 GCA_964631985.1 uncultured Polyangiaceae bacterium
TACTCCGAGCCGGGCTCGGGCTCCGACCTCGCGAGCCTGCAGACCAAGGCCGTGCGCGATGGCGACGTCTACGTGCTGAACGGCCAGAAGGTCTGGACCTCGTACGCCGACAAGGCCGACTGGATGTTCATCCTCGTCCGCACCGACTTCGAGGCCGCGAAGCACAACGGCATCACCTTCCTCCTGATGGACATGACGTCCCCCGGCGTCAGCGTGAAACCGATCAAGCTCATCAGCGGCTACTCGCCCTTCTGCGAGACCTTCCTCTCCGACGTGCGGGTGCCGGTGACCAACGTCGTCGGCAAGGTGAATGCCGGATGGACGATGGCGAAGGCCCTCCTCGGCCACGAGCGCACGATGATCGCCGACGCGTTCAAAGAGCGCGACGACGCGCGGAAGCTCATTGATCTGGCGAAGCGTCACACCGGCGAGGACGGTGGGAAGATCGCGGACCCGTCGATCCGGGACCGGGTGGTGCAGGTCGAGATGGACCAGGCCTGCCTCGATCTCACGCTCGCGCGCTCGCGCGACAGCATGAAGGCGGGACACAAGCCCGGCGCCGAGACGTCGATCTTCAAGTACTACGGGACCGAGCTGAACATGCGCCGGCGCGAGCTCATGGTCGGCATCTGCGGCCCGCAGGGCCTCGGCTGGGAAGGGCCCGGCTTCGACGAGGACGAGCTCAAGATGACGCGCGACTGGCTGCGCTCGCGCGGCAACTCGATCGAAGGCGGCACGTCGGAGATCCAGCTCAACATCATCGCGAAGCGCGTGCTCGGCTTGCCGGATTGAAAGGACCCCCACCTTGGATCTCGTACTGAACGAAGAGCAGGAGCTGCTGGCGCGGACGGCGCGGGAGTTCGTCGCCGGACGATCGTCGCTGCGCCGCATCCGCCAGTTGCGCGACGCGAACGACGCCGACGGCTTCTCGCGTGAGCTCTGGCGCGAGATGGCCGCCCTCGGCTGGCTCGGCATCGTGATCCCGGAGGAGCTCGGCGGCGCGGGGCTCGGCCATATGGATCAGATGGTGGTGCTCGAGGAGATGGGGCGCGGCCTCATGCCGGAGCCCTTCGTGTCGACGGTGCTGCTCGGGACGACGGCGCTCCTCCTCGGTGGCAGCGCGGCGCAGAAGAAGGAGCATCTGCCGAAGGTCGCGGCCGGCGAGCGTCTGCTGACGATCGCGTATCAAGAGCCCGGCAGCCGCTACGACGCGAGCAAGGTCGCGACCAAGGCGACCAAGAGCGGCAGCGGCTGGACGCTCTCCGGTGAGAAGATCCAGGTGCTCGACGGCCACGTCGCCGATCGGATCGTCGTCAGCGCCCGGACGTCCGGTGCCACGAGCGACGCCAACGGCATCACGCTCTTCCAGATCGCCGCCGACACGCCGGGCGTCACGATCCAGCGCCAGTCGCGGATCGACGGCCGGAACGTCGCGTTGGTGCGCCTCGATGACGTGAAGGTCGATACCGACGCGGTCGTCGGCGCGGTCGATCAGGGCGGCGCGTTGCTCGGCCGCGTCCTCGACCGCGCGTGCATAGGCCTCTGCGCCGAGATGCTCGGCTCGATGCAGGCGGCCTTCGAGATGACCAACGCGTACCTGAAGACGCGCACGCAGTTCGGCGTCCCGATCGGCAGCTTCCAGGCGCTGAAGCACCGTGCCGCCACGATGTACATCGAGCTCGAGCTGGCGCGCTCAGCGGTCATGGGCGCGCACCGGGCGTTGGATATGCAGCGGGACGACACGACCATCGCCAAGCTCGCCAGCCTCGCCAAAGCCCGCTGCTCCGACGCCTTCGTGCTGATCGGCAACGAGTGCGTGCAGATGCACGGCGGCATCGGCGTCACCGACGAGGCCGACATCGGCTTCTTCTTCAAGCGCGCACGCGTCGCGGAGATGACGTTCGGTGACGCCGCGTTCCACCGCGACCGCACGGCCCGGCTCGAAGGGTACTGATCGCAAGGTCTGGTTCTGGGGTCGGTCCGCGACCCGTCGAGTTCAACGCGAACTGCCTCGAGCTCATCGACCGCGTTGCGAGGACCGGTGAGCCGGTCGTGATCACCAAGCGCGGCAAGCACTCGAAGAGGGCTCGGGCACGCATCGCGACGGAGGCGCGGAAGCACGAGCTGTTCGTGTCGGCGATCACTCCGTGGGAAATCACTCTCGGAGTGCGGCGCGGGCGACTTCGGGTTGCGGGTGACGTGCTCGAGTGGATCGAGGCGGTGCTCGACGCGTTGTCGTGCGCAGTCGCGTCACTCGAGCCCCGCCATTGCCGTCGACGCGGTCAATCTTCCGGCGTGGGATCATGCCGACCCGTCGGATCGGATCATCGTGGCGACGGCACGGAGGCTCGTACTGCGCTCCGCGGATATGCCTGCGCCATTTCGGCGCAGAGAAATATCCGGTGCGGGGCAGATCTAACTGACGCCGACCGACCGCAACGACGTATGTTCAAGAGATGCGCATGACACTCTCCTTTCGATCGCGCCTGGTCTCGTTGACGGTCCTCGTTCTCGGTACGCCGTGGATGTCGGCACCGCTCCTTGGCGACGCTCACGCCGGCTGCAACCTGATTCCGCCGGCCGAGCGCAGCTATCCGTCGACCGTCGGCTCGGTGGTGAGCCCGATCACGATCCCGGGCCGCACGGTCGAGCTGCGGCTCGGGCCCTGCGACGGGTCGACGGGCTTCGATCCGGTGGCGGCGAACAACACCGTGACGCTCACGTTCGAGCCGCCAGCCGGGCCGACGACCGACGTGCCGATCAGCGTGGCAACGATCGGCAACTGCACCGGAGGCGACTGCGGCCTTCTGACCTTCGTGATGCCGGACACGACGGGCGTGCTTCCACCGGATGGGCTCGCCGGGCCCGCGCGCATCACCGTCGTGCGCGGCGCCACCACGGTGGCGGACATCGGCCCGCTCGCGCAGCCGCGGCCGAGCGCGTCGGCGTGCAGCGACGAGGCCGAGCCGATCTTCGAGCACTTCACGGTGCTGCCGAAGGCCAACGAGTTCGACGATCTGGTGGCGGGCGCGCCGCAGATGCTCGGGACGCTCGACGGCGGCGGGAACTTGCTCATTCCGTTCGACTACCTGGCGGTGCTGCCGCTCGGGCCGGGCGAGCCGGTGGCGCGCCTGGTGTCGGCGTTCGCCACGCTCGACGCCTTCACCGCGAGTCCCGGGGTGCCGATCGTGGTGCCCGACACGACCTACGCGCGGTCGTTCACGGTCGACGGCCGGCCGTTGCCACCGCTGCTGCGAGCGACGGCGGCGGGTGACGTACTCTTCGGGACGACCGATGCGGCCCAGGCGATCGTCCGCGTGGCGCGCACGGACGGCGCGGGTGGCCCGGCGATCTTCGATCTCAGCGATCGGTTCTCGAACGGCGGGCGCGGGCCGATCGTGATGACGACGTTCTCGGCGGTGAGTGGCGCGCCGGTGCCGCTCGCCAACCTCCAGTCGTCGGTGACCGGGGTCGCCTACGCCCGCGACGAGGCGCTCGCGATCGAGGGAAACCTGAACGCTGCCAGCGGCGACCCCGACGAAGAGGACCGCGTCGTGCAGATCCTCATGCCGCGACGGGCATGAGCATCAGCACCGGCATGGCGGCGGCGAACCCGCACAACCCGATCGTCGGCCCGGCGGCGGTCGCGACCGCGGGTGAGACGGTCGCCTTCCTCGAGTCCGAGCGCGATCAGAACGCGACGGATCTGAACGGCGACGGCGACGCGCTCGACGAAGTGCTCCGGGTGTTCGATCTCACCGGCACCGAGATCACCCCATCATCCACATTGGTCGGCCGGTCGTTTCCGGGGGTCAGTCGCGCTCCCGTCGTGATTTCCGGATCTCTCGTCTTCTACCGGGAGCCGGCACCCGGGGTCTCGTTAATGGCCGGAGGGGGGCTTGGCGGCGGGGGGAGTACGGCCAGCATGGTCGTGGCTCCGGACGGCCGGTTCGCCTACCTGACGGCTCCGGGGACGTCGCGCCTCGCCGCCTACAAGCGAGACGCGGAGACGGGTGATCTCTACGGCAACCAGTCGCCCTACGGGCCTGCGACCCTCGAAACCATCGCTGACGATCAGCTCCCTGGTATCACCGGTCTCGGCGGTGCGAGCGGTCTCGCGGTCAGTCCCGACAGTAGATTCCTGTACGTCGCGGGCGCGCTCGACGACGCCATCCAGGTTCTCGAGCCGTTCCCGACGCAGTTTCATTCCGGTTCGATCGAGGGAGTCGAGGTCGAGACGGATGGCCAAGGCGGAGTTGACGGCCTCGCGGGCGTGACCCGTCTGGCGATCAGTCCCGATGGTGCCCATCTCTACGCCTCGGGAACGGCGGAAGACGCCATCGCCGTCTTCAGCCGCAACGTCGTCGACGGCACGCTCGCGTTCGTCGAGGCCCAGTTCGACGGTGTCGGGGCGAATGCCGGCCTCGGCGAGCCGCGCGGCCTCGCGATCAGTCCCGACGGCGCTCATGTCTACGTCGCGGCGCGCGGGTCGTCCGCCGTCACGGCCTTCAGCCGCAACGCTGGGACCGGTGCGCTGACGTTCCTGGCGACGTACCCCGACGGCGGGCTCGGAGGTCCGTCACTGGCGGGGGCCACCGAAGTCGTCATCAGCTCCGATGGAGAGAACGTCTACCTCACGGCGTCGGATGATGACGCGGTGTCCGTCTTCAGTCGCGATACGCTGACCGGAGCGCTTGCGTTCCTGGAGGCGAAGGTTGAGGGAGCGGGCGGCGTGACCGGCATCGCCGGCGCGCGCGCTCTCGCGATCGCGCCCGAAGGGCAGACGGTGTACGCCGGTGGCGAGAATTTTAGTTTCGCCGTGTTCCAGCGCGTCGTTCCAGGCGGAACCCTGGCGTTCGTGGAAGCCGAGCCCTATCCGTACGGCCCCTCTCCTCACGCCATGGCCTGCCTCGCCGTCAGTCCCGACTCGGAGCACTTGCACGCGCTCAGCGACAGCGGCGGTGCCCTGATCTGGCGGCGGAACGGGGGGCTGCGCGCTTTCGATACGGCGACGATGACCTTGCGCGCGGGGCTCGGCGCGCAGCCGGCGGGCCTCGCCGCGGCCGCGGCTGGCCGCGCGATCTTCCTGAGCCCCGAAGGCAACGGCGGCGGCACCAACCAGAACGGCGACACCGATACCGACGATCAGCTCATCTACGCCTACGACGCTGCAACCGACATGGTGACTCAGCTGGCCGGCGTCTCCGCGTTCCCCGCGAGGCGAGTTGCGCTCTCCGCGACGCTGCTCGCCGTACAGGTAATGGATACGGGAATGGGGCCAGGCGACCTCGACGGCAGCGGCAACGGGAGTCTGGCCATCGGTGTCGTGCCCACGACGGATCTCGGCGGCACGCCGACCTTCATCCCGGACAATGCTCATAGCAGTCTCGAGATGCAGCTGACGGACCTCTGTGCCGACGGGACCCGCCGCGACGAGCCGTGTGTGACTGATACCGACTGCCCGGGGAGCACGTGCGCGGGGGTCGTCGTGTTTGCGTCGGGAGAGACGGTAGGGAGCTTGCAGGATCTCAACGGGGACGGCGACCACGTCGATCAGGTGCCGGAGGTGTACTGGTCCGCGACCGGCGAGCTGGTAGTCGTCCCGCAGGCGCTTAGCGACTTCATCGTGGGCGGGAACCTCCTCGCCTTTCGCGTACTCGAGGCTCCGGCGTCGGACTTGGTGAACAGCGCCGTGTCGGAAGATCTGAACGGGGACGGCGACCTCAGCGATTCCGTGCTGATGGTCTACGACCTGAAAGCGCGCCGGCTGATCAACAGCGGTCAGGCGATCGTCCACTGCGAGCTTCCCGGTTGCACGCCCGGGCGACCCTACAAGATCGTCGGCGACGCCGTCGCGTTCCTCACCAACGAGGCCGATCAGGGCGGGCAAGACCTCGACGGCGACGGGTCGAACACCGGCATCGTTGCACAGATCTTCAACGTGCGCGGCGCGCGTAGGAAAGTATTCAGTACGCAAGCCGGCGCGCCGAATCTGCCACCGCTCCCGGACGACTTCGTCGGCCAGTCGATCGTCTACCAAGAGTACGACGAGTCGGAGGTCGGCGTCGACCTGAACGGAGACGGCGATACCAACGACCTGGTCAACGTCATCACCGGCGACAACGACGCCGACGGGGTCTTCAACGAGGACGATACGTGCGTCGAAGCGCCGGACGCCAAGGCACTCGACAGCGACCTCGACGGCCTCGGCGACGTCTGCGACCCGAATCCGTACTGCAACGCGCTCACGCCGGCGAACCCGATCGTCGCACCGTCTGCCAACAAGGAGTGTCAGAAGGCGCTCGGCAAGGCGGTACGGGGCTACCTGCTCGCGCGCACCAACTCGATCCGCGGGTGTCTCACGGGCGTCGCCAAGGGCAAGATTGCGGGCCCCGCGGCGATTGCCTGCCGCGGCTCGTCCCTCGGTGGACAGGAGGTCGCGCTGGCGGATGCCAAGACGGCGGCCAAGCTCGCCAAGGCGCGCGCCAAGTTCGACGCGACGATCGCGGGGAGCTGCGGCCCCGCCGACCTCGGCGCGCTCGACCCGTGCGCGACCAGCGTCGCCGGGGTGGAGACGTGCCTGGCGGAGCGCATCACGACGGGCGTTGACGCGATGCTGGCGCTCGCCTACGGCGACGTCGGTGCGATCACCGACAAGGCCACGCTCAAGTGCCAGACGGCGCTCGGCGGCGCGGCCGCGGGCTACCTCAAGGCGGCCGCGGGCGCGATGGTCGGGTGCCTCGACAAGCGTAACCAAGGGGCGTTCAGCGGCAATGGACAGACCCTGTGCCTCGGGGCATCCACGCCGACGGGCATCGTGGCGCCGGCGGAGCCGGGCACGGGCGACAAGCTCACGAAGGCGGAGGCCAAGGTGCAGAAGGCGCTCGAGACCAAGTGCGCCGGGGCGCTGCTCGGGAATCTCGACACCTGCGGCGTGACACCCGCGGCCGTCACCGATTGCCTGGTGTGCAGCGGCTGGCGGCGGGTCCTGGAGACGGTCCGCGGTGCGTACGGTGTGCCATGACTAAGAAACACCGGTCGCTGGTGATGACGCTGGGCGCGGCGGTGCTGGTTGATAGGCTTTGCGCTTAAGTGAACGGCATTGGCTTTAGCGGGCTCTTCGCTCCGGCCGGTTGACAGAAGGCCCGCTATCGGACGTTGGCGCGTGTACTGCCGTTTGCCACACGCAGACAAGCCGGCGCCGTGGGCGTCCGGGCGGGTCGCGAGGCGACATCGGGCGGCGCGGTCGGCGGCGTCAGCGGGCAGCACGGCGCGCATGCTCCGCGGGCGAGCGAAAAGGGGACGCGCGTGCGTGAGCGACGCCGGGGCGTCAGGCGACGTCGAATCCGTCGGGTTGCGGCGGGGGACGCGCGGGCATGGGAACAGGCCCTGCGGTGGGCAACCCGAGGTGGTCGAGGATCTTGGTGACCACCGGCGGGTCCTCGATCGTGGCGAGGAAGCGCAGGCGCCCATCGCATCCAGCGCACGCGAGCACGTCGATCGCGAACACGCGGCGCATCAGGTCGGCCCATGCCCAGGCGCGACGCGTCCGGCAGGCGGCTGACGACGGTGGTGACGTGGGATGCGCCGGACTCGGGGATGCGAGAGACCAACGGAGCGACGAGCTGGCACTGGGTGGCGGCGACGATGGGAGCCTCACCGCGGGGGTCACGACGGGAACGGTCGGGAGCGATGGCGGGCGCGAGGGTGCGAGTGGTGCCGACGTCGGGATCCGCGACGCCGTCAACGGCGCGGCCGGCGGCGCGATACCGGGAGTGGCGGGTGATGCCGGCGGACGCCAGCGCGCCCGCGGGGCCAACACGCCATGATACAGCACCAGATTGATGTGCGGGCGGGGCGTGATGGTGGCCAGGCGACGCTGTCGACGGGCTACAGGCCGAGCGTCGTTTTGACGGCCGACCAGGGGACGCGCTTGCGGTTTTTCGGGTCCGCGATCGCGGCCCGCGCCTGCTTCGCCTGGTGACGGTCGTCGGCGTCGTCCAGCATCGTGACGCGCGCCGGAGCATTCTTGCGGGGTGACTTCAACGCCGCCTTGGCCTTGGGGTGCGCCACGCAGGGACTGTATGCCGCCGTTCGGGTCGCCGGCAATCGCTATTCGTAGTTGGTGCTCGTCGCGGAGCGTCGCCGGCGTTCAGGTGGCGCGCTCGACGAGTGCCGCATAGAGTGCGCGTCGCGATGACTTCGTCGCTCGGGGCGCTCGCCGCCCGCATGGAAGCGGGGGGTGCCACGCTCACGGTCGAAGCCCCGAACGGTGACGTGATCCGCATCGGGCCCGATCCCGGCCGCGCGCGCGTCGTCGTGAGGACGTCCCAGGCGCTCGCGGCGCTCGAAGGTGGCGAGCAGCTCGCGGTCGCCGAGGCGTTTCTCCACGGCGAAATCGACGTCGAAGGTGACTTCCGCGAGGTGCTGCGCGTCACCGATCACCTCGACATGGGAGGCGCGTCGCGCCTTCGCGAGGCGCTCACGTGGCTCCGCTACGTGCTCGACCGGCGCCGTTTCGACCGCGAGTCGGTGTCGGCGCACTACGATCGCCCGGCCGACTTCTTCACTGCCTGGCTCGACCCGTCGCGGTCCTACACGCACGGCTTCTACGCGTCGGAGCACGACGACGTCGCGACCGCGCAGCGGCGGAAGCTGCAGTTCGCCGTCGACGCGCTCGGGCTCCGGGCCGGGATGGACGTGCTCGACGTCGGCTGCGGCTGGGGCTGCTTCGTGGAGCATGCCGGCCGACTCGGCATCCGCGTCCACGGCATCACGCTCTCGCGCGAGCAGCACGCCTACGTCACGGAGCTGATCCGGTCGCAGGGCCTGCCGTGCACGGTGACGCTCGTGGACTTCTTCGACTATGCCCCGCCGCATCCGTTCGACGGCGCGGTGTTCATGGGAAGCCTCGAGCACATCCCCGACTACCGCTTCGTCGCGCGCTTCCTCGCGCGCCACCTCCGGCCGGAGGCCGGCATCTACTGCGACTTCGTCACGACGCGCGCCGGGCGCCTCGCCGGCGCCTTCCTCCGGAAGTACATCTTCCCGGGCATCACCGGGTACGTCGAGCTCGGCCGCCTGGTCACGGCGCTCACCACCGCCGGCTTCAACGTGCGCGAGCTCGTCGACGACACGCTCAGCGACGCGTGGACGGTGCGCGACTGGGCGCTCGCCCTCGAGCGCTGCCGCGGGGACCTCGCGCGACGATTCGGCGAGGTCCCCGTGCGCGCCTTTCTGCTCTACCTCTGGAGCTCCCACCATTTCCTCGCGACCAACCGGACGCAGGCGTATCACCTGGTCGCGAGCCGGAGGCCGGGAAGCGGGAAGCTCGGAGGCTAGCGCTCGTATCGAGCGCATGCGGTGCGCGGATGCGAGTCATTCGCCTTCCTGATCCTTGCAGCTTTGCGAGCCCGACCATGCGAGCGCCATGGCGAGACCGGATCCACCTCGCACACGCCATCTGATCCCGGCGCTCGACCGTAGGGCACGCGTGTTTCGGCTTGATCCGTCGGGGTTTGCCGCCCATAGTGGGGCGCCCGTCACGCGCTCTCAACGATCGTGCGCTCGCAACGGCACGGGCACACCGCCACCCCGAGGTCACCAGTGAATCTGCTCCACCCCCGCAGCTCCCGCGTACTCGTTGCCGTGCTCGCGCTCGCCGTGCTTCGCTCCCCCGCCGCGCACGCCGGCTGCGACCTGATCCCGCAAGCCCAGCCGATCTTCCGCGGCGCGCTGGGCTCGCTCGACCGGCCGTACGCCGGTCCCGGCGACTTCGTCGAGCTGCACGTGCGGCCGCCGATCTGCGACGGCGCGTCGCCGGGGCTGCCGGCCGACGTCGACGATCTCGTCGTCACGCTCGTGTTCGAGCCGCTCGCGGGACCGCGCCGCGCCGTCGTGTTGACGACGCAGCCCTGTGACGCGGCCGGCTTCGCGGCGCAGCTCGCCGCGTGCGACGCCGCCTCCGGCATCGCCGGCGTGACCTGCGTCCAGATGAACCAGTCGGCGGGTCCGGTCGACATGGACATCGTCGAACGCGACGGCATCCCGCGCCTCCGCTTCCGCTTCCCGAACACCGACGCGATCCTCGGCGGCCCGGCCGACGACCGCACGCTCGCCGGCCCCACCACGATCGCGGTGAGTCTCGCGAATGCGCCCGCCCTCCCGTGCGGTCTGGCGACAACCACCTGCACCGCGCAGGCGGCGGCCCTCGGCCTCGTCGCCTGCGTCGATGAGCTCTACGCCCGCGACGGCACCTGCGCGCCGAACCTCGATCCCGCCTTCACGCATTTCACGGCGCTGCCGCCGCCGAGCGACTACCAGGCCACGTGCTTCACGGAGTCCCCGCCGTGCACGGCGGTCGCCGACGAGGCCCGCCTCACGGTCGACCAGGACGGCAATCTGCTCATTCCGGTCTACTGGCAGGGCATCCTCGTGAAGGACGGCGACCAGCCGGTGCCGCGCCTCCTGCGTGCGAGTATCCGGCCGCCGGTGCCGGTGACGATCCCGAGCGCGGTCTTCGTGAGCTCGCTCACGACCGAGGGCCAACGCCTGCCGCCGATCTTCGAGCCGCAGACCGACCCGACCGGCGCCGTCACCGAGGCACTCACGTTCTTCGGCTCGGTCGACGTACGGCAGACCGTGCTGCGGATCGCCCACCGCGGCGGCCTCTGTCAGGGCGGCACCGAGAACGGCGCCGACTGCAATAACTCGCCCGATTGCAACGGCCCCGTCTGCGCGCCCGCCTGCACCGGCGGGGCCGC
>CAZWAX010000195.1:0-10710 GCA_964631985.1 uncultured Polyangiaceae bacterium
CCGATCCCGCGATCGCAGCCGAGCTCCTGGCGCTGGCCGGCGCATCGTCGCCGCTCGACGCGGCGACGCTCGCGCGGCTCGAGCAATCGCTCGCGCGGCGCCTCGCCGACGCGATCGAGCGCGGGACGACCACGGTGGACGCGGTCCCGGGCGTGCGCGCGGTGCTCGAGACGTTGGCCGACGACGCGCGCTTCGCGAGCGCGGTCCTGACCGGCAACCTCGCGGGCGCGGCCGATCTCAAGCTCCGTGCCGCCGGCCTCGCCGACTTCTTCGCGGTCGGCGCGTTCGGCAGCGACCACGCGCTCCGGGCCGCGCTGCCGGACGTCGCGCGCGAGCGCTTCCGCGCCCACACTGGCCAGGACGTGACGCGCGCCGACTGTGTCATCATCGGCGACACCCCGCTCGACCATGCGGCCGCGTCGGCCAACGGCATGCCCGCCGTGTTGATCGCGACCGGCCGCATCCCGCTCGCCGAGCTCTCCGCGTGCCGCCCCGCGGCCGTGTTCGCCGACTGGAGCGACGGCCCCGCCATCCATGCGGCGCTGGCCGCCCTCTGAGACCCTCGTGAAGGAGCGCGCATGACCTCCGGTTATCGGGTCGCCGTCGAGAAGGACTACCTCAAGTTTTCGGCCGCCCATTTCATCGCCTACAAGGGCTTCCGCGAGCCCCTGCACGGCCACAACTACCAGGTCTCGGTCGCGCTCTCGGGCGAGGTCGGCGCCGACGGGTACGTGCTCGACTTCGGCATCGTGAAGCAGGTCACGAAGGCGGTCTGCGAAGAGCTCGACGAGCGCGTGCTGGTACCGGCACGCAGCGACTGCCTGACCGTGTCGTACGACGGGCCGAGCGTCGTCCTGGTGTACGAGGACGGCACCCGGTTCGTCTTCCCGGCGACCGACTGCGTGCTGTTGCCGATCGTGCACGCGTCGGCCGAGGAGCTGGCAGCCTACGTGCTGTCGCGGCTCCGCGAAGGCCTCGGGGTCCACGTCATGCGCGGCATCACGGAGATCGAGGTCGGCGTCAGCGAGGCCCCCGGACAGGCCGCGTACTGCCGGGCAGAGCTGTAACTCCTTCGGGAACCGCGCTCTCCGGCCTACACGCGACCCGACCCTAGTCGTGGCGGTGCTTCCCTTTGCCCCTACCGCCGCGATGCTTGCCGTCGTGCTTCCATTTCTTATGGTGGTAGCGCGCTTTGCCGTGGTCGTGATCCCAGTGGCCGCCACCCACGAGTCGCGGGGGCACGTGGTAGT
Source organism: uncultured Polyangiaceae bacterium (assembly GCA_964631985.1). GTDB lineage: Bacteria > Desulfobacterota > Binatia > UTPRO1 > UTPRO1 > UTPRO1. Next base: position 1,251 of record CAZWAX010000195.1, read on the forward strand.
AACGCGACGGTACGCGAAGCACAGGCGCCGGGACGTAGTGGCGCTCGACGTACGACCACGGTCCGCGACCACTATGGGCCACGAACCAGGCGCCGTCATTGTACGTGTAGTAGCGGCCGCCGTAGGTGAAGAAGTTCACGCTGACGTCGGGCGCGTAGTGGACGTCCGGCACACCCGGCACCACGACCACCCGCGGCGGTACGTCGAACGCGTACGTGGGGGGCGGTACCCCGATGGTGATGCCGACCTGGACATCCGCACGCGCCGCGGTGGCAGTGCCGAGCACGAGCGTGAGCGCAGCAGCCGTGAGTGTTCGTCTCATGACGGTGGGATGCAGCAAGATGGACGCCAGCCGCTCCGGCCATCCTCTGCGTGCGAAATCGCGGCTCCGTCGTAAAAGTTTCCGATCCACGTGCACGCCCTACAGTGCGGGGACGCGCTTGCGAGGGTGCGGCTCGGCGTGTCATCTGCCTGCAAGCAGAACGGAGGTGCGACCGATGGCGACGTTCACGGTGGTGGAGGGCGAAACGGGACGCGAGGTCGAGGCGAGCCTCGAGGACGACGCGGTGACGATCGCACCGGCGGCGCTCGGCTGGAAGCTCGATGGCTCGGGGCTCTGCCGCGGTGACGTGTGCGTGCCGGTTCGCGATCGTGTCCGGCTGGTCCGCGCCGGCGGCGTCGATCTGCCCGAGCTCGCGCGTCTGCTCGATCGGCCGCTCGCGCTCGACCTGGCCGAGCGCGTCGCCGTGCTCGGGGCCTCGGCCGAGCGACGTGCCGGCGACCTGACCTCGCTCGCGGCGCCGGACTTCGCGCTCAGGGATCTCGACGGTCGGGTCCATCGCCTGTCGGACCAGCAGGGCAAGAAGCGCCTGCTCGTGACCTGGGGCTCGTGGTGCGGCTGCCGCGAGGACCTGCCGGTCTGGCAAGCATTGCACGAGGAGCTCGGACCGAAGGGCTTCCTGCCGATCACGGTCGCGCTCGACAGCGGACCCGACGCGGCGCGGCCCTTCATCGAGCGTGCCGCACCGACCCATCCCGCGCTGATCGACCCCGAGCACCAGGTCGCCGACCTCTTCCACATGATCAACGTGCCGACGATGGTGTGGATCGACGAGGCGGGCCGCATCGTCCGTCCGAACGACCAGCAATTCGGGAACGACATGTTCGTGCAGATGACGGGGAAGCCGTCGGCGCCGTTCCTCGCGGCGCTGCGCGCGTGGGTGAACGAGGGTCGGGGCGCGCTCGCGGCCGACGAGGTGCGCGAGCAGCAGCTGCTCCCGACGCCCGAGCATCAACTGGCGCGCGCCGAGTTCCGTCTCGCGTGGCATCTCCACGAGCGCGGCCGGACCGAGGCGGCCGCGTGTCACTTCGCGCGCGCGGGCGAGCTCGCGCCGAACGACTGGACGATCCGGCGGGCCCAGCTGCCGATCCGCGGCATCGACCCGATGACCAGCAACGAGTTCATCGAGCTCTGGCAGGAAGGCATCCCGCAGTACCCCACGCGCAACTTCGCGCCGGAGGAGTGAGCCGATGGCCGTCACTGTCCGGCGATGACTGAGGCGACGCCGCTCGCGTCGCTCGCGGGCGGCATCCTGATCGGTCTCGCTGCCTCGCTCCTGCTGGCCGCCAGCGGACGCATCGCCGGCGTCAGCGGTATCCTCGGCGGTCTGCTCGAGCGGCCCCCGGGCGACGTCGGCTGGCGCGCCACCTTCCTCGCGGGGCTCCTCTCCGGGGGCTGTTTGCTCCGGCTGCTCGACCCGGCTGCCATCGGTGCGCCGGTGGCCTCGTCCGGGATGCTCGTCGCCGCCGGATTGCTGGTCGGCTTCGGGACGCGACTCGGCAACGGATGCACGAGCGGGCACGGCGTGTGCGGCGTGTCCCGACTCTCGCCGCGCTCGCTCGCGGCAACGGCGGTCTTCCTCACGACCGGCATGCTCACGACGTTCGTCGTCCGGCACGTCTTCGGAATCGGCGGATGAGCACCGCGATCGCCTTCGTAGCGGGCATGCTCTTCGCGGTCGGGCTCGGGCTCGGCGGGATGACGCAACCTGCGAAGGTGCTCGCCTTCCTCGACGTGGCGGGACGGTGGGATCCGAGCCTCGCCTTCGTCCTCGTGGGAGCGATCGCGGTGCACGCGCCGCTCGCGCGTGCCGTCTTCCGGCGCGGTGCTCCCTTCCTCGCGCCGGACTTCAAGGTGCCCACGCGTCGCGACCTCGATGCCCCGCTTCTCGCGGGTGCCGCGATCTTCGGGATCGGCTGGGGGCTCGCCGGCTATTGCCCGGGACCGGCGCTGGTCTCGCTCGTTGCGGGAAGCGACGTCGTGGTCTTCGTGGCGGCGATGATTGCGGGCATGACGGTCGCGCGGCGCTATTCTTCCTCGTCCGGGCGGTAGACGCCGGCGAGGATCGCGAGCCCGACGAGCACGGTGAGCATCGCGCCGAGCACCACGGCACCCGGGAGCGGGCCGATCCCCGCCGCGCCCACGATCGAGCCGCTTCCGTGATGGAGCGTGATCTTCAGCCCCCATGCCGCGTACAGCACGAGGATCAACCAGAGGTAGTTACGCCGGAGCCGGTGCGACACCGCCTGGACGACGGTCACCGGCGGCGCGGGATGCGCGAGGCTGGCCCGCAGGTCGGTGAGCCACCCGGGCCGGCCTTCCCCCAGCACCTCGCCGTAGAACCCGGTCTCGAGGAGGCGGACGCGCCGGCGCACCAGCTCGTAGAAGCGGAAGCGCCGCGTCTCCATCCAGAGGAACACCCCGACCAATGCCGCCGCGAGCAACAGCACGAAGTGCGGGACGGAGGCGTCGCCGAGGGTGAAGGACGTCATCGCGGCGGTGGCGCCCACCGCCCAGTTGGTGGTGGCGTCGAGGCGGGCGCGATACGCGGTCATCCGCCCGAGCTCGCCGCGGTAGAGGTGAATGAGGGCGCTCGTCACCTCCTGGGGTTCCATGAGCATGCTCGCCTTGGTTCGCGCACCGGATGTGCGCTTGTCAACGTGAAGCGTTCCGGATACCCGGTCCCGCTCATGCGGGGGGCGTCTCGGGTGGTGGGGCTCGCGTCGTTGCTGGTCGTCGCGGGGTGCACGCAGGCGTTGCCCGATGCCGACTCGCCCGGCGCGCAGCTCTACCAAACGCGGTGTGGAACCTGTCATGCTCTGCACGAGCCGCGCGCGCTGACGGCGGCGATGTGGGAGGTGCAGGTGGAACGAATGCGAGAGACGATGCGACGCCGCGGCGCGCGGCCGCTCACCGCCGACGAGGAAGCCCTGATGCTCGGGTATCTCCGCGCCCACGCCACCGACGCGCCAGGACCGTCATGAAGGTTCGGCTGAGCGACAGCCCCCTCGAGCGCATCGACGCCGACCTCGTCGTCCTGGTCGTGGCGAGCGACAAGCTCGCCCGCCTCCGCGCGCTGAAGATCGCCGGGCCGGGCGTGGTCCGCGCGCTCGAGCGGGCGCGTTTCACGGGCGCCGAGGGCACGTCGATCTTGCTCCGCACCAGCGGCCGCGGCGAGCGTCCGCTCGCGGTCGTCGGCGTCGGTGCGAGCACGTCGACCACCGTCGCCGAGGCGTATCGCCGGGCCGGCGATCAGACGATCGCGCGGGCCCGCGAGTCGCGCGCCCCCACCGTCGCCGTCGCGTTCCTCGCCGAGCCGACCCGCTTGCCGATCGAGCGCCCCGAGACCTTCGCCGCGTTCGCGGAGGGGGCGCTGCTCACGGCGTACGGGTTCACCACCTATCGCCACGATCGCGATCGGGTCGAGATCGCGAGCCTCACGCTCGCGGACCTGATCGCGCCACGCGAGCCGGCGCTCCGCCGCGCCGTCCGGCGGGGCGAGATCCTCGCCGAGGCGACCAACCAGGCCCGCACCTGGATCAACGAGCCTGCCGCGGTGATGACGCCATCGGCATTCGCGGCCGACGCCGCGCGCGTGCTGACGCAGGCTGGGCTCGAGGTGCAGGTCGACGGGCCGGCCGGGCTGAAGCACCTCGGTATGGGCGCGCTCCTCGGCGTCGCGCGCGGCAGCGCGGAGGAACCGCGCTTCATTCGCGTCACGTATCGGCCGGACGCGGCGCGTGCGACGGCGCGGACGATCCCGGCCGCGCGCCCGCGCCGGCTGGCGCTCGTCGGCAAGGGGATCACCTTCGACAGCGGGGGACTCTCGCTGAAGCGACCCGACGGCATGGAGCACATGAAGCGCGACATGGCCGGCGGGGCGGCCGTGCTCGGCGCCATGCTCGCGATCGCCGCGCTCCGGCCGGCGGTCGAGGTGCGCGCCTACGTTCCCGCGAGCGAGAACATGCCGGGTGGCTCGGCGATCAAGCCGGGCGACGTGGTGCGCACGCCGTCGGGCAAGACCGTCGAGGTCCTGAACACCGACGCCGAGGGCCGGCTGGTGCTCGCGGACGCGCTCGCGATCGCCGTCGGCGACCAGCCCGATGCGATCGTCGACATCGCGACGCTCACGGGCGCGGTGCGGAGCGCGCTCGGCACGCGTCTCGCCGGCATCATGGGGAACGATCGCGCGCTGATCGCTGCGCTGGTCGCCGCCGGCAAGCAGGGCGGCGAGCGCCTCTGGGAGCTGCCCCTCGTGCGCGACTACCGGCCCGATCTCGAGAGCGCCGTCGCCGACCTCGCGAACGTCGCGGCCGGCGGCTACGGCGGCGCCATCCACGCCGGGCTCTTCCTCGAGGAGTTCGTCGGCGGATTGCCCTGGGCCCACATGGACATCGCGGGCGTCGGGTTCACCGACCGCGATCTGCCGAACGCGCCGCGCGGCGGCGTGGGGTTCGGCGTCCGCCTGCTCGCCCGCTACGCGCTCGGCGCGGCGTGAGGCGTCACTCGACGTAGCCGAGGGCGCGCAGCGCCGCTTTGTGCTCCGCGTCCATCGCCGCGGCGTCGGTCCGTCTGGCGGCGAGGGCCGCGGTGTCCTTCCAGGTGCGGAGCTCCTGCTGGAGCGCGGCGGCGGTGGCGGGGTCGGTGGCCGCGCGGTCGACGAGCTCGCCGGGGTCGGCGCGGAGGTCGAAGAGCTGATCGTGCGGTGTGGCGAACGGCCGAACGATCAGCTTGCGATCGTCGTGGCGGATGGCGGCCTGGCCCTGGGGCTGCAGGTCCGCGAACGCCGGCACGGCCGGCAGGGATCCTGCGTCGACCAGGAACGGTAGCAACGAACGCCCGGCGTACGGCGCGAGGCTCGCGTCGAGGCCGAACCCGGCCGGCACCGGGGTGTCGGTGAGGGCGAGGATCGTCGGGGCCACGTCCAGCAGGCGGACCTGACTCTCCACCACGGTGCCGGCGGGAATCGTCTTCGGGTACCGGATGATCAGCGGGACGCGAATGCTCTCGTCGTAGAGCGCGTTCCGATGGCCTTTCATGCCGTGCTCGAAGAATTCCTCACCGTGATCCGAGGTGACGACGACCACGGTCTCGTCGCCGCCGCGGCGCCGACGAAGCGCCTCCACGATGCGACCGAGGTAGGCGTCGGTATAGCGGATCTCGCCATCGTAGAGCGCGACGACGTGCTCCAGGTCCCGCGGCTCCATGCCGGCGTGGACGCTCGTGCCGGTCTCGAAATCCTCGGTCGTGACCGTGCCCTGGTAGTCGGGGTCGAACATCGTGTCGTAGGGCGGCGGCGGATTGAAGTCGTAGTGGACGTCCCACATGTGCACGAAGAGGAAGTGGGGCCGGGGCGTGCCGACCTGGCCGTCGAGCCAGGTCTCGAGCGCGGTGAGCAGCGCGGGGGAGGTCCGGGCTCGGTGCGTGGCCGGGCGCGAGATCCGGACGGCGCTGTAGTCGTCGTAGTGATCGAAGCCGCGCGCGAAGCCGTACCCGGCGTCGAGGTACGGGCCCGACACGAAGGCCGCCGTCGCGTAGCCCCGCTGTCGCAGCACCTCGGCGAGCGTCGGCACGGTGCGCCCGAGGCGGAAGCGATCCTCCACGACGCCGTGGACCTCCGGAGGCAACGCGGTCAGCAGGGTCACGTGGGCGGGCAGCGTCCACGAGGTCGGCGAGACGACGGTCGTGAAGCGTGCCCCGGCGGCGGCGAGCGCGTCGATCGTCGGGCTCGTGTCGCGGTGATACCCGTAGGCCCCGAGGTGGTCGGGACGGAGCGTGTCGATCGACACCAGGAGCACGTTCGGAACGCCCGGCGGTGGGACCGGAGCCTCGGAGCCGTCCTGGGTGATGGCCAGCACGGCGAACGGGAGCATGAGCACGGCTGCCGCCGTGCCGCCGAGCGCCACGGCGTGCGCGACCGCGACGAGCCCGCGGACGACGGCGCGCGAGCGGACGACGCGGGTCGCCAGCCACCACGCCGCGACCGCGATGCCGACGCTCGCGAGCGCGATCGGTACGGCGCCGAGGCCGGTCCGGAGGCTCAGACGGTGCGCGACGATCGGGACCAGCGCCGCCGCCCCGACCGCGAACGGCAAGCCGGACGGCCAACGCTGGTCCGCCGCCGTGTGCCGGCGGACGAGCGGCGCCACGAAGGGCGCCGCGGCGAGCGCGACGACCCCCGCCGTCGTCACGTAGACGAGCACGGCGAGCGCCGCGAATCCCGCGAGCGCGGTCCCCGCGCGGAGGTCGAAGAACGCGTGGAAGATCTCCGGCAGCAGCGGTAGCAGCACGACGTCCGCGGCGTCGAGCGGGCGCCGGAGCCCGGCGATCAGCCGGAGATCGCTGAGGCGCGCGGTGTCGCGGACGAGGGCCAACGACGCGACGTTGGCGAGCGCGACGGCGACGCCGATCGCGACGCTGCAGGCGACGAGCACCCGGGCCCAGCCGGGCTCGGGGGCCCGGCCGGACTCAGGCCGGGCGCGTCGCACCGACATCCCGCTCGTCCGGCCCGAGCGCCGCGGCTGCCAGCAGGCAGGCCATGGGCATCAAGACGTGGTGGAAGCGCGGGTCGCCGTAGATGCAGGCGTACATGCCGACCCAGACCAGCGCGGCGACCTCCAGCAGGCGCCAGCCGAGCACCCGTGCCCGCCGTCGCCGCCACCAGCCGACGACCGCCAACAGCCCGATGGCGAGATAGTAGGCGTCGCCGAGGCGGCCGAGCCAGCGGCGCGCGGCGGGGGAGGGAAGGAGCTTCGGCGTTCCGGGCTCGTACCACGATTGCCAGACGTGGTCGCCGCGAAAGAGATGGTAGACGCGCGCGCCGGTCAGCCGGAGCTCGCGGCCGGGGTGCGCGGCGGCGAAGGCCAGCGCCTCCCGGAGCAGCATGCGGTTGCCGGCGAGCTCGTGCGCCGGGTCGATCGGCGTGAGGCCGGCGGCCGTCAGCATGCCCTGCATCGTCTGCTGCAGCGCCGGGCGCATGGCGCCGTCGGCCTGCGGGTTGTGGCCGATCCAGAAGGTGCGACCGAAGCTCGTGCTGGTGGGGACGACGGCGCCGAAGACCCGGGCATTGCGCACTGTCCACGGCGTGAGGGCGACGACGGCTCCCAGCAGCGTCGCGACGAGGATGCGCGCGGCCGCGCCGCGCCGGCCCCGGGTGGCGAACGTCAGCGCCGGCACGAGCACGAACGCGATCATCTCGGCGCGCACGAGCGCGGTCGCGCCGAGCGCCATGCCCCACCAGACCCAGGCGCGGCCGCGGACCTCCCCGGCCGCGAGCCGGACGGCGGCGAGCCAGAGGGCGTAGGCGAGGCACGTGCAGAGCGTCTCGGAGAGCACGAGGGCGGCGAAGAAGATCTGACCTGGGAACGCCGCGAGGAGCGCCGCCGCCGCGAGGCCGAGGCGGGCGCCGCCGAGCCGAAGGCCGAGCTGCCAGACGAGCCAGCAGGTGAGCCCGCCGAACACCGCGTTGGCGGCGACGGCGACGGCGGGGGTCGCCCCGGCGACGCGATACAGCAGCGCCAGCCCGAGCGGATAGCCCGGAGGCCACGCCGCGGTCGGCTGGGCCGTGAAGGGGCTCAGGTAGCCGCCGCCTTCGGCCAGGGTGGTCGCGGTGCGGTGGTACCAGAACGCGTCGTCGGCGCCGCCGGCGCCGGGCGTGACGTCGGCGGCGAGTCCCCAGCCGAGCCGCAGGAAGAACGCGAGCGCGACGATGGTCCAGGCGACGCGCCTGTGGCGCGATGCGACGCCCTCGGCCGCTCCGCTCCGCTCGTGTGTCGGAACGCGGTCGTGCGTCACGGCGACGGGTTCTAGCACGACGATTCCCGCAGCCGATAGTCGTGGGTATGATGGCGCCGGAGGTACACCATGCGGATGACGACGATGCTGGCGGCAGCGGCGGTCGTGCTCGTGAGCACGCCGGCGATGGCGGGACTCGATTGCGCGCGCGTGAAGGAGATGAAGCAACAAGGGACGAGCGCGGTCGACATCGCCCGCACGCTCGGACTCACGACGCCCGACGTGCAGGCGTGTCTCGCCGACGTCGTCGAGGAGCCGCAGATGGCGAATCCCCCCAGCAAGCTGCCGCTCGCCCCGCAGCGGCCGGTGGCCGACGGACCGCGGCGCGGGCCCGACGGGCAGAATGAGTAGCCCGCCCCCGATCGCGACCCTGCAACCGCCCGTCTGGGCGGGTTCGGCTCCGGCGAGCGAGACCGCCGTCCTGATCGACACCTTCCAGGCGTGGCGTCGCCAGTATCTGCGCGCCCTCCGCCTCGGGGACGAGATCGCGACCAAGCGGGCCCGGGCCGGTCTCGGCGAGGCGCGCGCCGCGGCTGCCGAGATCCTCGAGCGGCCGCGTCTGCGGCGGGCGTGGGAGTCGATCGAGTACACCGAGACGTTCCTCGTCGAGGAGCGCATGACCGAGGAAGAGACGCATCACGATCCGACCCTCTGCTATCTGTGCGACCCCACCGCCACCCTCGGGCTCTCGTTGCCGCGCGCCATCGCCTACGCCACCGCCTCGCTCTTCCAGATCGAGAACGGCGAGCAGGCCGACGCGGAGTTCTTCGCCGACTGGGACGAGCTCCGTCGCGCCCGCGAGGTGCGGGTCGTCCCCATCGCCGAGATCGCCGACTCGCCGGAGGCGCACGACGACTTGCTGGCGTTCCTCGGGTGGGAGCTCGACGGGGTGTGCTGCGAGTATCCCGTGCCGCACGTCCAGCAATGGCAGCCGAACGCGATCGACCGCGCCGAGGTCGATCGCCTGATCACCGATCTCACGATCGAGGCCGAGCGCTACTGGCTTGCCGGGAAGACCTGCAAGAACGGTTTCAGCTCGACGCGGTTGTAGATGCCGTTCACCACGAACGGATCGCGCGACACGATCGCCCAGGCGTCGCCGAGCGAGTTGGCTTCGAGGACGATCAGGCTGCCGCTGCCGTCGGTGAAGGGTCCCGCCAGCGGCACGCGGCCGGCACGCGCGAGCGGTTCGAGGTGGGCGAGGTGGGCCGGACGGTGGAGCGGACGCTTGTCCTTCGAGTCCGGCGCGTCATGGCCGATCATCACGAAAAGTGGCATGGGCGGCTTCTAGCACATGGCACACGAGCACGAGCCCCCGCCGGTCCT
>CAZWAX010000196.1:0-4379 GCA_964631985.1 uncultured Polyangiaceae bacterium
ATCAGTGCAAGCTCATGGTGCTGCACGCCGCCTACAAGATCGACCGCGGCCTCGACTTCACCTCGGAGGTGTCGATGGCGAAGCACTTCGTCGCCAACGCCCTCGGCCGCATCATCGACCGCGCCATCCAGGTGCACGGCGCGCTCGGCTACTCGACCGACACGCCGCTCGCGCACATGTATCAGCACGCGCGCTGGGCACGCTTTGCCGACGGTCCCGACGAAGTGCATCAGATGCGGATCGCCCAGCGCACCATCGCGGCCTGGGTCGAGCACGGCAGCAGCCGGCGCGCGACCGGCGACCTGCCGGTGTGAGCGCGCCCTCGGGTCAGAACACGACCTCGTTGAACTTCTGGCCGAGCAGCTTCCCGGAGACGCCGAGGACACCCGTGATCGCCGGATAGTGCACGCCCGGACCCGCGACCACCTGCGCCACGATCGTCACCGGTCCGTCACCTCCGTCCTGGAGCGAAATCATCTTGAGCTTGGCGGTTCCGTCGCCGCGGTATTTTCCGGCGACGATCACCTCGGTCGTGCGCTTGAACTGCGACGAGTGGACGTTGGTCGAGATCGACCCGATCCCGAGCAGCTCGCCGACAACCGGCTGCTCGAGGTCGATCCGCACTTCCCAATCGCCCCGATTGCCGAGCGGATATTCCTTCTGCGCCCCGCCCGTCCCGCAGCTCGTGCTGAATTTCTCCGAGAACGGCTGCTTGAACCGCGTGCAGGTCTTGACCTTGGTGGTCGAGAACATCGTCGTGCCGTGGATCTCGCTGCGCTTCGAGCCGCGGGAATAGATGAGATCCCCGTTGCCGAGATCGCCGTATCCCTTGAGCTTCTCCGTGATCACGGTCACGTTGCCCGTGCGCTTACATTTCCCGGTGATCTCGGTCGTGAGCTCGATGTTGCCGCCTTTGTCGACGATGATGCCTTCGATCTTGCCCTTGAGGTCGTGGGAAATGAGCGTCGCGTTGGCGATCGTCCCATTGCTCGACGAGTCGCTGGCACTGAAGTCGTAGATCCCGGGCGTGGTGAACGAGATCACGTGGGTGGAGCCCACGAGCCCGATCGTCGGCGGAGCCGCCAGGGCCGGTCCGACCCCCAAGGTGAGCGTGAGACCGGCCGTCGTCAGGATTTCCGGAAGCGTTCGCATGGGCATCGCCCTCCTGTTCGAAAGGCGTTCATGCGAGGGTGAACGGCGTTCAGCCCGAGATCTTCGAGAAATCCGGCGGGCGCTTCTCGAAGAAGGCCATGATGGCTTCCATGTTCTCCGGCGTGCCGACGCGCTCGACGAAACCCGCGTCCTCGCGGGCGCGGGCGGCCCGCACCTGCTCGGCACGGGTGGCGAGCAGGAGACGCTTGGTGTGCCGGATCGACCCGAGCGGACCGGCGGCCATCTTGGCCGCGACCTCGAGCAAGGCCGGGAGGAGCTCCGCCCGCGTGCACACCCGCGACGCGAGCCCGAGCGCGACGGCGCGCCGCGCGTCGATCCACTCCCCGGTGTAGAGGATCTCGGCCGCGCGCTGATGGCCGATGATGAGCGGAAGCATGAAGCTCGCCGCGGCTTCGGGCACGACCCCGAGCGGCACGAACGGCGCCCGGAGGCGCGCTTCCTCGGCGACGTACACGACGTCGCAATGGAGCAGCAGCGTCAGCCCAATGCCCACCCCGACGCCGTTCACCGCCGCGAGCAGCGGCTTGTCGAACGCGATCAGCGCGTCCATGAAGCTGCCGAACGGATGCTCGGCATCGCCCGGAGCCGCCGACATCTCGCTCAGGTCCTGGCCGGCGGTGAATCCTTCGCCGGCGCCGGTCACGATGACGACGCGGGCACGCGGGTCGTCGAGCAGCTCGCGCAGAAGGTCGCGGGCCTCACACCACATCTGCCGGTTGAAGGCATTCCGCTGGCGCGGGCGGTTCCACGTCACGACGGCGACGCCGTCGCGGAGGTCGAGCAGAACGGTTTCACGGGTCATCGCGCGGCCATACCACACAGCGCCGCAGCCCCGCACCTCAGACCGGCAGTCCCCGCACCTCCATCACGGCACCGATGATCGGATCCTGGGCGTCGACGCGACCGCCGACCACGCGGACGACCAACGTCACGGTGGCGAGACTGCCGGGGGCGAGCGGCGTCAGCACCAGGCGCGCGAGCCCATGCCGATCCACCCGGCCGCTCGCGATCACCTCGGCGAGGAGTCCGTCATGGGGCGCGTCGAGGGCCGTCATGACCGACCCGACCCCGATCAACTCGCCGGCTCCCAGCTGTTCGATCTCGAGACGGATGACCCACGACCCCGTGGCGTTGCCGAGCTCGTGCGTCCGCCCATCATAGGCCAGTCGGACGCCCGCGCCCGTTAGATTTCCAGCGGCTTCGCGCATCCTCGGACGGGCCCTCCCATCCGAGAGGCGTTCAACGAAGGCTGAACGGGGTTCACACGCCCCGCCCGCGACGAGCCGGGAGTGGGGCCCCGGACCCTCGGAGGAGGGTCAGGGGCGAGGGAGTGATCCCGCGGAGAGAGAACCCCCCTCGTATGGACTCAATACTCCCGTTCAACGGTGGTCTTGGTGCGGATCTCGGTGTCGGGCACGGTTTCGACCGTGCTGCGACGCTCGACGGTGGTGTTGCTCCGCGGCTGCTCCCGAACGGTTTCCCGCTTGATGTAACAACCCGCGGCTACGCTCGCGAGCAGAACGCTCGCACATGACATCGCAATCATTCTACGCATCGTTCTTCCCTCCTGTGTTGTGTCTGCGTCGGCTTGTCGACCAACGTCTTCGGACTCATCAACAAGCTGCCGTCCCGGACCGTGACGTCGAGATAGTCGCCCGTCGCCAGCCCCAGCTCCTCGTAGACTTTCTTCGGGATGATCACCTGGCGGCTGGCTCCGATCTTGACGGCGGACATGATCGGAACTCAGCGCGCCCGGCGGGCTGCCTTTTTGGCGGTCGCCGTGGTGCCGGTGATGGCGTCCCGCACGGTATCTACCGCGCTGCCGACGGCTTCTTTGACGCTGCCGACGAGCTGATCGATCTTGCCTTCGCGTTTGAGCTTCCGGTTGCCGGTCAGAGCACCGGCCGCCTCTTTCACCCTGCCCTTCGCCTTCTCCGTCTTCCCTGCCATGCCTGGCTCCTTTCGCCCGCGCGGTGACCGCGTGGGTTCTCGTGGGATGGGGAGAGCAAGAGCGCGGCCACCGCCGGCGTCACGATTGCCGAGGGTTTTGGCCCAGGCGGGATTGAGCTTTGGAGAATCTGCTCTCTCGTTTTTCAAGCTTGCATGGAGGGCGGGGCTCTGCGACATCGACGACAAATCACTTCATTTCGGAGGAGCAGTACCATGCGTGAGAATCTCGATTTCTACATCGACGGTCAGTGGGTGAAGCCGGCCGTCGCGAAGACCCTCGACGTGATCAACCCCGCCACCGAAGAAGTCATCGGCAGGATCAGTCTCGGCAGTACGGCGGACGTCGACCGCGCCGTCGCCGCCGCCCGCAAGGCCTTCGAGACCTTCTCCCGCACCTCGCGCGAGGAACGGATCGCGCTCCTCGAACGCATCATGGGCGTCTACCAGTCCAGGCTCGAAGAGATCGCGTCGACGATCTCGCTCGAGATGGGCGCGCCAATGTGGCTCGCCAAGGCGGCGCAAGCCCCGTCCGGGCTCGCGCACCTGATGCAGACACTCGAGGTGCTCAAGCACTACAGCTTCGTCGAGAACAAGGGCACGACGCGTCTCTTGAAAGAGCCGGTCGGCGTGTGCGGCTTCATCACCCCCTGGAACTGGCCGGTGAACCAGATCATGTGCAAGGTGGCCCCCGCGCTCGCCGCGGGCTGCACGATGGTGCTCAAGCCGAGCGAGGTGGCGCCGCTGAACGCGACGCTCGTCGCCCAGGTGCTGCACGAGGCCGGCGTCCCCGCTGGCGTGTTCAATCTCGTGAACGGCGACGGCCCGACGGTCGGGGTCGCGCTGGCGTCGCATCCCGGCATCGACATGGTGTCGTTCACCGGCTCGACGCGCGCCGGCGTGCAGGTCGCCAAGAATGCGGCCGACACGGTGAAGCGCGTCGCGCAGGAGCTCGGCGGGAAGTCGGCCAACATCATCCTGGAGGACGCCGACCTCGAGCGCTCCGTGAAGGGTGGCGTCCGCAGCTGCTTCATGAACAGCGGCCAATCCTGCAACGCCCCGACCCGCATGCTGGTGCCCCGCGCCCGTCACGCCGAAGCCGTCGCCTTCGCGAAAGCCGCTGCCGAAGCGACGACCGTCGGCGATCCCGGCGCCGACGGGGTCCAGATCGGCCCCGTCGTCAGCAAGACCCAGTTCGAAAAGATCCAGGGCCTCATCAAGAAGGGCATCGACGAGGGCGCCGAGCTCGTCACCGGCGG
>CAZWAX010000196.1:4389-10685 GCA_964631985.1 uncultured Polyangiaceae bacterium
AGATGACGATCGCCCGCGAGGAGGTCTTCGGACCGGTGCTCGCCATTCTTCCCTACGATACCGAGGAAGAGGCGATCCGCGTCGCCAACGACACGGTGTACGGGTTGTCGGGGTACGTCGCGTCGGGCGATCCCGACCACGCCCTCCGCGTCGCGTCGCGCCTCCGCACCGGTAACGTGCATCTGAACGGTGCCGGCGCCGACTTCGCCGCGCCCTTCGGCGGCTACAAGCAGAGCGGCAACGGCCGCGAATGGGGCGAGCACGGCTTCGAGGAGTTCCTCGAGGTGAAGGCCGTCATGGGGTGTGCCAGTTAGATTTCGGCCCCGTGCGCATTCGATGGCCCTCGGACCGCGGAGTGAATCCGCGGTCCGCGCCATCAATTCTCGATGCACGCGGCGTTGGCGACCGCCGGGCTCCCAACCGCATCGCGCACCAGCTGGTACTCCGACTCTTTGAAGGTTCGCGTGCGGGCGCGGTACTCGCTGGCGAGTCCCGGATAGAGCGAGTGGTTCTCGCCGTCCGGGCTGAGATACCAGCTGCTGCACCCGGTCGACCACACCATGTGCTTCATCCGTCCCTGGATGCCGGCGTTGTAGGCATCCTGCACCTCGCGCCGTACCTCGACCGAGCGCAGCGCAGGATCGGCGATCATGCGACGGATGGCCTGCAGCGCGTAGCGGATCTGCGCCTCGGTGAAGACCAGGACCGAGGTGTGGCCGGGACCCGTGTTCGGACCCATCAGGATGAACCAGTTCGGGAAGCCGGCGACCGTCACGCCCTTGTAGGCGACCGCGCCCTCCTTCCACGTGTCGGCGAGCGAGCGGCCCTCGCGGCCGTAGATTGGGAACGGCGCGGTCGCGATGTTGAGGGAAAAGCCGGTCGCGAGCACGAGCACGTCGATCGGGTGCTCGCGGCCGTCGGCGGTGACGACGGCGTGCGGGCGGATCTCGACGATGCGGTCGGTGACGAGCTCGACGTTCGGTCGCTCGAAGGTCGGCCAGTAGTCGTCCGAAATCAGCATGCGCTTGCAGCCGAACTGGAAGCGCGGCCGGAGCTTGTCGCGCAACACCGGATCCTTGACGCCGCGCTGCAGGTGACGCTCCGACATGCGCTCGCCGATGCGGGAAAGCCGCGGAGCGTCCAGAAAGATCATCGGCCCGATCATCTCGCTGAACCCGAACAGCAAGAGGCGACGGAGCTTCAGGAGCCAGGGATGGCGGCGATAGCGCTCTTTGGCGCGCTCGCCGATCTCGCGGTCGTGCTTCGGCATCACCCAGGCGGGCGAGCGCTGGAAAACGCTGAGCTTCCCGACCTTCGGCGCGATCGCCGGCACGACCTGCACCGCGCTCGCCCCCGTACCGATGACCGCCACCCGCTTGCCGGTCAGGTCGTAGTCGTGGTCCCAGCGCGCGGTGTGCATCGTCTTGCCCCCGAACGTCTCGAGGCCGGGAATGTCCGGGCCCTTGGGATCGACGAGGCCGCCCATGCCGGACACGACGGCGCGCGCCTCCACCCGCTCGCCCCGGCTCGTCACGACCGTCCACATGCCGCGCGCCTCGTCGAAGCGCGCCTCGGTGACGGCGGTGCTCAGCTCGAGGTGGCGGCGGAGGCCGTACTTCTCCACGCAGCGCAGGAGATAGGCCTGGATCTCGTTCGACCCGGCGAACATCCGGCTCCACTCCGGATTCTGCTCGAACGAGAACGAGTAGACGTGCGACGGAACGTCGCACGCCGCCCCCGGATAGGTGTTGTCGCGCCACGTGCCGCCGATCTCGGCTGCGCGTTCGAAGATGCGGAACGAGTGGATGCCGGTCTTCTTCAGCTGGATCGCCGTGCCGATGCCGGCGAAGCCGGCGCCGATGATGACGATCGGGAGCTCAGCGCGAGTGTCGGCGGGGGCGTCCGAGGTCTTCACGTACAGCATGCGGGCTCCTTCGAAGGCAGGCTTGACTGGCAGGCCCACTGTAAGCAAATGCTTACTGCAGTCAAGCACCGGTTGACGCCTCGTCGATGAGCCTTCCCCTCCCCCATCCGACCCGCGAGGTCCTGATCGACGCGGCCCTCAGGCTCTTCGCCAGCGAAGGCTACCGCGGCACCACCATCCGCAAGATCGAGGAAGCCGCCGGCCTCACGCCGGGGGCCGGTGGGCTGTACCGCCACTTCCGCTCGAAAGACGAGCTGCTGCTCGCGGCCGTCGAGCGCTATCGCGCCGACGTCGCGACCTTTCTCACGCGCGCCCCCGAGCTGATGCAGCTCGGCGACGTCCGAGCCGAGTTGCTGGTCGCCGCCAAGCTCTCACGCGAGTTCAACGAGCGGAACGACGCCCTCCTTCGCGTCCTCATCCTCGAGCAGAGCGCGATCCCGAAGAAGGCGCACCGTCATTTCCAGCAGGCCTGGGAAGACGGGTACCGCCTCTACGCCCGGTGGCTCGAAGCCCGGCTCGGGCCGAAGAGCGGCGTCGACATCGAGGCGGCCGCCATCCAGCTCTTCGGCTCGCTCACGCAGTATCAGGTGCAGGTCGAAACCTTCAGCCACCCGCCGCTCGGCGTCGATCCCGACCGGTTCAGCGTCGCATGGGCCGATCACTGGACGGCCTTCATCACTTCTGTTCGGCCCCGTGCTACGCGCGCTCGGCGCGCGTAGCGTGCGGCCGAGCGCCAGCGAGCCGTGGGATGTGCGAAGCGCGGGTCGATCTCCCTTCTGCGCTAGTGGAGCTGCGGCGGGGTCGGGTCGTCCGGCGGCGATTCCGCCGGCACGCCGGCATGACGCGCGCGTAGCGCCATCCACGTCGCAAGACACGCCCAGTCCGGCGTGCGGCGCGGGCGCATGGTCGCGGGATCGAGCCAGGGGTTGGGGAAGAACACCGTGATCATCTGCTCGTCACGGCCGTTCCACATGCGGAACCCCCAGACCGTTTGGCGACCGTTCCGATCGCAGTCGCGGAAGAACGCGGCGCGACCGCACCGTCGCCAGGCAGCGAGATCCGGCGGCGTCGGTCGCGTCGCGGTCCCCACGTGCGGGCCGATGCAGAGATGCAGATGCCAGGGTTGGTCCGCCCCGGCGGCGATCGTCACGTAGCCGTCGAGCAGCGTGAGGCGGGGCGCCGCGGTGTACCGGGCCTCGAAGACCGCACCCTCGATGCAGGGCCCGAAGATCACCTCGCGCCAGTGGACCTCGAACACGTCGCGCAGCAGCGCCAGCAGCTCGGGCTCGCCGGTCGGCACCGCGAAATGCTCGGTCGTCGTCCCGTCGAGATTGTGCTCGCGCATGCGGGGCAGCTACAACGAGCGCCGCGGAAAGGTAAGCGCGCATGAACGGCATTCACGATCTCGGCGGCATGCACGGCTTCGGCCCGATCCCGGTGGAGCGCGACGAGCCGGTGTTTCACGCCCCGTGGGAAGCCCGCGTACTCGGCATGGTCTATCAAGTGATCGGCTACGGCTGGGTCAACGTCGACGCCTTTCGCCACGGCATCGAGCGTACCCATCCCGTCGACTACCTGACGCTCGGCTACAACCGACGCTGGCGGGCGTCGCTCGAGCGCATCCTGGTCGAGCGCGGCGTGCTGGCACCGGACGACGTCGAGACGCGAGCCGCCGGCGCGAGCGTGCCCCCGTTGCCGGCGCCGACGCCACCCGCCGCGACCGAGTACGGCTTCGAGCGTCGCGTCGACACCCCGGCCCGCTTCCGCGCCGGCGACGCCGTGCGCGCCCGCGTCGCGAGCCCGCCGGGACACACGCGTCTGCCACGGTACGTCGCGGGTCGACGCGGCGTCGTCGCGTCCGTCCGCGCGGCCTACGTGTTCCCGGACAGCAACGCCCACGGCCGCGGCGAGACGCCGCAGCATCTCTACAACGTTCGCTTCGACGCGGCTGAGCTCTGGGGTCCCGGCGCCGAGCCCGGCACATCGCTCCGCATCGACCTCTTCGAGCCGTATCTGGAGCCAGCATGAGCAATCACCACGACGACCACGCGCACGACGACGATCCGATCGCGCGCCGGAACGCGCTCCGCGCCGAGGCGCTCGAGTCGCTGCTGGTCGAGCGCGGGGTCGTCGATCCCGCGCTGATCGACGCGGTCGTCGCGCGCTTCGAGCACGACATCGGACCGTTGAACGGCAGCAAGCTCGTCGCCCGCGCCTGGGTCGATCCCGCCTTCCGGGATCGCCTACTCGCCGACCCCTGGGCCGCAGCCGAAGAGCTCGGGCTCGCGACCGGC
Organism: uncultured Polyangiaceae bacterium; assembly: GCA_964631985.1. Classification (GTDB taxonomy): domain Bacteria; phylum Desulfobacterota; class Binatia; order UTPRO1; family UTPRO1; genus UTPRO1. The sequence goes on from CAZWAX010000196.1 coordinate 8,608, forward strand.
CCCGGCCACGCGCCGATCGTGGTGCTCGAGAACACCGCGGCCACGCACAACGTCGTCGTCTGCACGCTGTGCTCGTGTTACCCATCGTCGCTGCTCGGTCTGCCCCCCACCTGGTACAAGAGCCCGCCCTATCGCTCGCGCGTGGTCCGCGAGCCGCGCGCCGTCCTCCGCGAGATGGGGCTCGACCTCCCGGCCGACGTCGAGGTGCGCGTCTGGGACTCGAGCGCCGAAGTACGCTACATGGTCCTTCCGGCGCGGCCCGCCGATACCGCCGACTGGAGCGAGGATCGGCTCGCGAGCCTGGTCACCCGCGACTCCCTGATCGGCGTCGCGAAGCCCGAGGTCGCGCGTGGCTGAGTCGAAACCCGACGCCGTGCTCGAGTGGGACGGTCCCCTCTCCCCGCCGCGGCGAAACGGCGAGCTCGTCTTCGACGCGCTCTGGGAAAGCCGAGTCTTCGGCATGACGATGCAGCTCTACGAACGCGGCGCCTTCGAGTGGAACGAGTTCCGCGACCGCTTGATCGCCGTCATTGCCGAATGGGACCGGACGCACGACGTGCACGACCCCGGCTATCGGTATTGGGACTGCTGGCTCCGCGCGTTCGAGTCGCTGATCGCCGCCAAGGGCCTGTGCGCGTCGGCAGCCGTCGAGACTCGCGTCGCCGAGCTCGCCGCCCGACCGGCCGGACATGACCACTGAGATGGCAGACGAAACGCCACGGTTGACGGGTCGGCAGCGCAAGCACCTCCGTGGCCTCGCGCACGGTCTCGAGCCGTTGGTGCACGTCGGCGGCGCCGGCGTCACCGCTGCCGTCCTCGAAGCAGTCGACGGTGCGCTATCGGCGCACGAGCTCATCAAGGTACGGCTCCACGAGCCGGCCGCCAAGCACGACGATGCCGAGGCACTCGCCGCCGGCACCGGCGCGGTGCTCTGCGGCCTCATCGGGCACGTCGTGATCCTCTATCGACCACACCCGGAGAAGCCGAAGATCAGTCTCGCGAAGCCCTAGCGGAAGACGCTACGAGCGACGGTGCCGAGGCGGCGAAGCGGCGGTGGAACTACGAATGCGCCCAGCAAGATTCGAACTTGCGACCTCTTGATTCGTAGTCAAGCGCTCTATCCAACTGAGCTATGGGCGCGTGAAGCCGCGCACCGTACTAGCCGAGTCGGCGGCAGTCAACTTCGGACGCCGCGTTTGGCGATGAAGAGCGCCGGCACGGACGCGATACGTCCGTGCCGGCGACTCCGGGGGGAGACGAGACTACTCGACGCAGGTGGCCGCGCAGTCCGCGGCCTCTTCGGCGCACGCGGCTTTGTCGGCGGCGAGCTGCGTCGCGACGGCGTTCTCGCAGCCGGCGAGCTCGATCTTCGCCTGCTCCTTGCATTGCTTGAGCCCGACCTTCACGCCACCGCCGCATGCCTTGAGATCGACACCGCAGAGACCGACGCAGTCGGCGCGGGCGTCGATCGCGTCGCTGTCGCAGATCACGAGCGCATCGGCGGCGTCGGCCTGGCACTGATGTCGACCGATCCGGCCCTCGAGATTCGCCGCGCTGGCGCAGATCGACGACTCCTGTTTGCACTCGGCGTTGCAGCTCAGCTCGCACTCGGCGAACGCGGGCGCCGCGCCCATCACGGCGGTCAGAGCCAGAGCCATCACGGTCATCGTCGCTTTCATTCATGCCTCCGTGGACGTCGGATCGTCGGAGGCGACAGGGTGCAACGCGGGTGCCATGACCTGACGCACGCGTGATCCCGCGGCGCGAGGCACGCCGTTGCTGAAGAACCACGGAGGCGCCGCTGGACGCCACGCGACTTGTCACGGCGGACGCATACGCGTCCGCGATCCGTTCGAACGGCGACCGCCATCCCCACGCCGCTCGCGGCACGGAAGGGCGCGGGCGGGCACCCAGCCGGCGACGCGCCCTGCGTGGCAACGTGGAGCTCGACCACAGCATCAGCCAGCCGTGCGGCGCGAGCACGCGGGAGAGCGGAGAGAGAGGGATTCGAACCCTCGGTAGAGTGTTACCCCTACACACGCTTAGCAGGCGTGCGCCTTCGACCACTCGGCCATCTC
>CAZWAX010000197.1:0-10666 GCA_964631985.1 uncultured Polyangiaceae bacterium
CGAGCGGTGTTACCTCATCCCGGGGGACTCGCCGCTGGGCCTGCGCCTGCCGCTAGCCTCGCTACCCTGGCTAGCGCCCAGCGACAAGGAAGAGGAATTCACGCGCGACCCGTTTGCCGCACAGGAACCGCTGGCCGACCCCGCCGTCGCGGAGGTGGCAGTGGAAGCAGAAGCACCGCGGCTCAAGATCGAACAACCGCCGGCCACCCCAAAGGTCGGCTACGATCCGCGCGAAATCGTGCACACCGCACTTTGCGCCGAAGTGCGCGAGGGCGTGCTGTGCATTTTCCTGCCGCCGGTGCCGCTGCTCGAGGATTTCATCACGCTGCTCACCGCGATCGAAGCCACGGCTGCCGACCTGAAGCTGCCGGTGCGCCTCGAAGGCTATACGCCGCCGTCCGACCCGCGGCTCAAGGAATTCCGTATCACGCCCGATCCCGGCGTCATCGAGGTCAACATCCATCCGGCGACAAGCTGGACGCAACTCGTAACGAACACGCAGATCCTTTACGAGGAAGCGCGCCTGACGCGCCTGGGCACCGAGAAGTTCATGCTCGACGGCCGCCACACCGGCACCGGCGGCGGCAACCATCTCACGCTCGGCGGCGCGTCGGCGCCCGATAGCCCGATCCTCCGCCGCCCGGACCTGCTGCGGAGCCTGCTCGCCTACTGGCACAACCACCCGTCGCTCTCATTCACTTTCTCCGGACTCTTCATCGGCCCGACGAGCCAGGCGCCCCGGGTCGACGAAGCGCGCAACGACCAGCTCTACGAGCTCGAGACGGCGTTCCGTCAGGTCCCCGCCGTGCACCCGGAGGGTGAGCACCGCGAGATGCCGCCCTGGCTCGTCGACCGCCTGTTCCGCAACCTGCTGGTCGACGTCACGGGCAACACGCACCGCACGGAGTTCTGCATCGACAAGCTGTACTCGCCGGAATCGGTACGCGGCCGGCTCGGCATCCTCGAGCTGCGGAGCTTCGAGATGCCGCCGCACGCGCGGATGAGCCTGGTGCAACAGCTGTTGGTGCGGGCGCTGGTCGCGCGCTTCTGGGACCAGCCGTACACCGGGAAGCTGGTGCGCTGGGGCACCGAGCTGCACGATCGCTTCATGCTGCCGCATTTCGTCGCCGAGGACCTGGAGGATGTCCGCGGCGAGCTGACCGCGGCCGGGCTCCCCTTCGCCCCGGAGTGGCTCGCGCCGCATCTCGAGTTCCGCTTCCCGGTGATCGGGTCGATCGCGCAACGGGGCGTCGTGCTGGAGCTCCGCCACGCGCTCGAGCCCTGGCACGTGCTCGGCGAGGAAGGCGGCAGCGCCGGCACCGTCCGCAGCGTGGATTCGTCGCTCGAACGTCTGCAGGTGAAAGTGCACGGCATGGTCGACGGCCGCCACGTGCTGACCTGCAACGGCCAAACGGTGCCGCTGCACCCGACCGGCACCAACGGCGAGTACGTCGCCGGCATCCGCTATCGCGCCTGGTGTCCGCCGTCCGCCCTGCATCCGACCATCCCGATCCACACCCCGCTGATCTTCGACCTGGTCGACACCTGGAACCGCCGCTCGCTCGGCGGCTGCATGCATCACGTCGTGCACCCGGGCGGGCGGAGCTACGACACCTTCCCCGTCAACGCGTACGAGGCCGAGGGGCGCCGGGTGGCGCGATTCTTCCCGTTCGGGCATACGCCGGGGACCATGGACCCCCGTCCCGCCGACCGCGATCCCGAGTTTCCGTTCACCCTCGATCTGCGGCGCGCCTGACCCGCATGAGCACGCCGTCCTCGTCCGCCGACCCGCGCGCCGACGCGGATCGTCGTCTCGCCTACACGCCGACCGAGGACGTGTGGGACGAGATGCTGGTCGCTCCCGGCGAGCCGCGTCCGCACTGGGCGCCGGTCGTCCGGTGGCTCCGCGGCCAGGGCCGGACCGAGATGGCGCGGCGCTGGGAGCAGGGCCGGCGGCTGATCCACGAGAACGGCGTCACCTACAACGTCTACGGCGACCCGCGCGGCATGCACCGGCCGTGGGAGCTCGACGCCGTGCCGCTGGTGGTCTCGTCGAGCGAGTGGAGCCGGCTGGAGCGCGCGCTCGCGCAGCGCGCCCGCCTGCTGAACCTGGTGCTCGCCGACCTCTACGGCCCGCAGCACCTGCTGCGCGACGGACTGCTGCCGCCCGAGCTGGTCTACGCCAACCCGGCGTTTCTGCGGCCGTGCCATGGGGTCGCGTTTCCCGGCGACATCGCGCTGCACGTCTACGCCGCCGATCTCGCGCGCGCCGCCGACGGCCGCTTCTGGGTGATCGCCGACCGGACGCAGGCGCCGTCGGGGGCCGGGTATGCGCTCGAGAACCGCATCGTCGTCTCGCGCACGCTCCCGGAGATCTTCCGCGAGTGCCGGGTGCAGCGGCTCGCCGCCTTCTTCGGGACGCTCCGCGACACGCTCCGCGGCCTGGCGCTCCGGCATCGCGAGAACCCGCGCATCGTGCTGCTCACGCCGGGTCCGTACAACGAGACCTACTTCGAGCACGCCTACCTGGCGCGCTACCTCGGCTTCACGCTGGTCGAAGGCGCCGACCTCACCGTCCGCGACAGCGTCGTGTATCTGAAGACGCTCGGCGGCCTCGAGCCGGTCGACGTGATCCTCCGCCGTCTCGACGATGCCTTCTGCGACCCGCTGAGCCTCCGCGCCGACTCGTCGCTCGGCGTCGCCGGCCTCATGCAGGCGGTGCGCGCCAAGAACGTCGTGGTCGCGAACGGCCTCGGCACCGGCGTCGTGGAGACCGCGGCGCTGATGGCGTTCCTGCCGAGCCTCTGCAAGCACCTGCTCGACGAGGAGCTCGCGATGCCGTCGGTCGCGACCTGGTGGTGCGGGCACGCCGACGCGCTCGACTACGTCGTCGAGCACCTCGAGAGCCTCGTCATCAAGCCGGCGTTCCCGGTGTTCGGCCTCGAGCCCATTTTTGGCAGCGCGCTCTCCGCGCGCGCCCGGGAGGACCTCCTCGCCCGGGTCCGCGCGCGCCCGCACGAGTACGTCGCGCAGGAGCAGGTCGCCCTCTCGACCGCGCCCGTCTGGACGCAGGAGGGGCTGCAACCGCGCCACGTCGTGCTGCGGACCTTCGGCGTCGCGAGCGGCGAGGACTATCGGATCATGCCGGGCGGGCTCGCCCGGGTCGCGACCTCGCGCGAGTCGCTGGTGGTGTCGATGCAACGCGGCGGCGGCAGCAAGGACACCTGGGTCGGCTCCGACGGACCGGTGAGCGCGATGACCCTGCTCCGTCCGGCGGGGGCGCCGATCGAGCTCACGCGCGGCGGCAGCGAGCTGCCGAGCCGCGTCGCCGACAATCTCTTCTGGCTCGGACGCTACGTCGAGCGCGCCGAGGGCACGGTGCGCCTGCTGCGGACGGTCTTGTCGCGCCTCGCCGACGAGGCGAGCGGCAGCGAGGTGCCCGAGCTCCCGATCCTGCTCGCCGCCCTCGCGGCCCATGCCGGGCTCGAGGACGATCTGGTCTCACCCGACCTCGACGCCGACCCGGCCACGCGCGAGCGCGCCGTGCTCGACTTCCTGCGCGCCCACGCGCCGGCACGCGCGCTCCGGCCGACGCTCGGCTCGGCGCAACGGCTGGCGTCGATCTCGCGCGACCAGATCTCGCTCGACACCTGGCGCGTGCTGAACCAGCTCGACGCCTCCCTGCCGCCGCGAGAGGTCGTCCGCAGCCCGACTGTGACTGAAGCCATCGAGTGCATGAACCAGCTGGTGCAGGCCATGGCCGCGTTCAACGGCCTCAGCCTCGAGAACATGACCCGCGGCCAGGGCTGGCGTTTCACCGACATCGGGCGCCGGCTGGAGCGCTCGCTCTTTCTCCTGACGCTCTTCGAGCACACCATGGTCGTGCCCTGCCGCGACGAGACCCGGCTGCTCGAAGCGCTGCTCGAGACCGCCGACAGCGGTATCACCTACCGGCGCCGCTATCTCGGCACCGTGCAGCCCGCGCCCGTGCTCGATCTGCTGGCGACCGACGAGACCAATCCGCGCGCGCTCGTCTATCAGGTGCGCGCGCTCGCCGAGCACGTCGAACGTCTGCCGCGCGCCGGCGGCGAGGCGCTGCGCACCAGCGAGGAGCGCATGGCGATCGCGGCGCTCGCGCGCCTCCGCATGGCGGTCCCGGACGATCTCGCGGCGATCGGTCTGCACGGCGAGCGCGTGAAGCTCGCCGATCTCTTGGCGCAGCTCGGGGCCGAGCTGGTGTCGCTCTCCGACACCATCACGCAGAGCTATCTGAGTCACTCCGCGACCACCCGGGCACTGCCCGGCTACGGCTCGCCCAGCGACCGCTCGCAAGGTGCGTGGTGAACTACCGGGTCCGCCACACCACCCGCTACACCTACTCGCAGCCGGTCGCGATCGCGCACAACGAGGTGCGCCTGACGCCGCGGAGCGGCGGCTTCCAGCATGCCCGCCGCACCCAGCTCACGATCGACCCGGCGCCCTCGGTGCTGAGCCAGCAACAGGACTTCTTCGGCAACACGATCCACTTCTTCACGCTGCAGTCGCCGCATCACGAGATGACGGTCACCGCGGTGAGCGACGTGAGCCTGCGCACCGAGCTGCCGCCCGTCGCCGAGGACAGCCAGCCGTGGGAGAAGGTGCGGGCCGCGCTGCCGCAGGATCTCAGCCCGACCGGTCTCGACGCCTACCAGTTCGTGTTCGAGTCTCCCTACGTGCGGTGGGACGACGCGACGGTCGCGTACGCGAAACCGTCCTTTCCCGCCGGCCGGCCACTGCTGGCGGCGGCCCTGGATCTCACCCGGCGCATCCACGCCGACTTCAAGTACGAGCCCGGCGCCACCTCGGTCGCCACACCCGTCGCCGAGGTGCTGAAGGACCGGCGCGGCGTCTGCCAGGATTTCACCCACCTCGAGATCGCCTGCCTGCGCGCGCTCGGCCTCGCGGCGCGCTACGTCAGCGGGTACGTACTGAACCTCGCCGGCGACCACACCGCCCCAGGCGCCAAGGCCGAGCGCATGGTCGGCGCCGACGCTTCCCACGCCTGGCTCGCCGTCTACGATCCGGGCCGCGGCTGGATCGACCTCGATCCCACCAACAACACGATCCCGAGCGATCAGCACGTGACGGTCGCGTGGGGCCGCGACTACGGCGACGTGAGCCCGGTCAAGGGCGTCATCCTCGGCGGCGGCGAGCACACGGTGGCGGTCGCGGTGGACGTGGCGCCGGTCGCGTAGTCCCCCGGCCCCCCGTCGCGGGGGTTGCACATCGCGCTTGTAAACGACGGCGTCGTGAGCGTGCGCCTCCGCGCACCCCGGGGCTCCAATCGCCGGAAATTGCGAGCTTCGTGGTTCGCGCGGCGCCGGCATGTCCCGTGCACCTGGGGGCGGTACGCGCTCGATCGTAGCGCACAGGAGGACACGAACATGGCTGACAACAGCTCGTCCAGCGTGGCGATCGTGGCGATCGTCATCCTGGTTCTCGTTGCCGGATTCTTCTTCTTCACCAAAGTCGGGACCGGCGGTCCCGCCAAGACGGTGAACGTCGACCTGAACGTTCCGAAGCCCGCGGCTCCCGCACCGGGGAGCTGAGAGACGAGGCCGCCGCCGCGCGCCGCGCGGCGGCGCCACCTTACGCAACAAACGCTGCGAGCCACTTCACGATTTGCCTCGCGCCACGCGACCGCCTAGACGTCACGGCCGTGGCGACGGGGGCCTTCGACTGGGTGCGGCGCATGGGCGTTCACGAGGCCTACCACCTCGACGCGACCAACCGCCTGATCCACTGGCTCTGCATCCCGCTCGAGCTCGCCGCGCTGGTGAAGCTCCTGACCCTCGTGCCCTCTCCCCTCGACCCGAGCCTCGTCGCGATCGTCGTGGTCGGCGCGGTCTACGTCGCCGCCGACGCCGTCGGCGGCGCCCTCATGACGCTCCTGCTGCTCGGGCTCCGCGCGCTGGTGATGGCGCTCGGCAGCGGCTCGGTCGCGCTCGACGCCGCCGTCGCGGCCGGACTCTTCGCGTGCGCCTTCGTCTTCCAGACCCGCGTGGGTCACGGCATCTTCGAGCGCGGCCTCGACGACACCGCGATGAATCTGGCCGAGTTCCGCCGCACCAAGAACCCGATCCCGCTCCTGTTGGTGTTCTACTACCACGCCCTCGAGCTGCTCTTCGCGGCGGGATACCGTCCGACGGTCGCGGCGACGATGCACGCCCATCGCGCGCGCGAGCTCGCCCGGCTGCCGAACGACCCGCGAGGACGATGATATAGACGCGGCTCAGGCGGAATGGGTGGCCGCGCGCTGGAGCGGCACCACATCCCCGCCCACCGCCGTCGGCGTGATCGTCGCCGGCGTCGCGGCGAGCTCTGGAATCACCAGCTCGACGACGGTGCCGCCGGTCGCGCCCGGCGTCACGCGACATTCGCCGCGCAAGAGCGAGAGGCAGGCGCGGACCAGGCTCAGCCCGAGGCCGACGCCGTCGTGGCGGCGCGTGTGGCTGTCGTCGCCCTGGCGGAAGAGCTCGAAGATGCGGCCGAGCTGCGCCGGGGCGATGCCGATGCCGCTGTCGATCACGCGGATCACGCAACCCTGCCCACCGGGCGAGCGCTGCGCCTCGATGCGGATCTCGCCGCGCTCGGTGAACTTGAAGGCGTTGCCGACGACGTGGAAGAGCACCCGCTTCACGAGCGCCGCGTCGGTCTGCAACACCGTCGCCTCGGGCGCGATCACGGTCACCAGGGCCGGGGCGTCCGGCGCACCGTAGCGCGGCATCGACGCCGCGACCTCGCGGACCACGTCGGCGAGCTCGATCTTCGTCGGCGTCGGCGTGATGCGTACGGTCTCGGCGTCGACGAAGAAGAGCATGTCCTCGACCAGCTGGTGGAGATGCCGGCCGTTCGCGAAGATGCGGTCGAGATACTCCTCCTGCTGCTGGTTGATCGGGCCGACGAGCCCTTCGCGCAGCAGCGACCCGAAGCCGAGGATCACCGCGAGCGGCGTCCGCAGCTCGTGGGACATGAGCGCCAGAAACGTGTTCTTGGCGCGGTTCGAGCGAATGAGGGAGCTCGCGAGGTCGCCGATGCGCGCCGACTGCGAGCGCAGCGTCTCCTCGTGCTGCTCGACCTGGGTCCGGGTGCTGCCGAGCTCGGCCTCGAGCCCGACTTGCATCGCGGTCATCGAGAGCCGCATGTGGGCGATCGTCACCACCTGCGCGATGATCTCGCCGACGAGCTCCAGGGCGCGCTGACTCACCAGGTCCCAGCAGATCGGCAGGAGCTGCAGGCAGAGCACGGCGCCGACGCAATCGCCGCCGACGGTGAGCGGGAAGCCGATCACCGAGCCGTCGAGGCCGGTCGGGAGCGCGCGGCGTTGGCCGACTCCCTCGCCGCCCCAGCGCACCAGCGCCCCTTCCTGCATGACGTCGTACGCGAGCGCGTGCAGGATCGCGGCGGCGGGCTCCGCCCCCCCACCGAAGCGCTCGGCCTGACTGAAGCTCCCGATGACCGCCAGCGACTGCGGGGTGGAACCCGTGACCACGACGACCCGCTCGTGACCGAGCCCGGTGACGAGGCATTCGGCGAGCTGGGTGGCGAGCGCCTCGAACGACGGGGCGTTCTGCCCGAGATGCGTCAGGTCGCGGATGAGCGACAGGTGCATGAGCAGCGTGTCGTACTGCTCCTGGGTCTCGCCGACGGCTTCGCGGAAGAGTTGGCTCATGGGTGCTCAGTCGGCTCCGTAGAAGACCCGGAGGTCGTCCTTCTGCCCCTGGAGCTGCGCGGCGATCTCCACGCAGGCGCCGAAGCCGAGCCCGGCCACGCCGCCGATCGCGGCCTCGGCCTCGGGCGCGAGGACGCCCTGATCGACGTCCGTCCAATGCACGAGGCGGTTGGCCAGGTTTACGATGACGGATCCGGAAAGCGGCGTGTCGGCCGTGAGCTCGTCGTGATGGGCGCCCGCCGCCTCGACGATCGACGTCGGCAACGACCAGGCCTCCCCGAGCCAGGCGCCCGCCTGCGCGTGGTCGACGCCGAAGGCGTCGCGCTCGCAGACGACGAGCGGGGTCTCGCCCGCGACGCTGACGACGCGGTCGTAGACCGCCGCGAAGCGGATGCGGAGAATCACCTTGCCGATGTCGTGCAGGAGGCCGGCGGTGAAGACCTCCTCGGGATCGGCGCCGCGCGTGCGTTGCGCGATCAAGCGGGCCGCGGCCCCGACCAGGGCCGAGTGCTCCCAGAGCGCCGCAACCCCGGGGCCCCCGCGCGCCGCCATCGTCTCCCAGATCTTGATGCCGAGGGCGAGGTTCTTGACGGTCGAGAACCCGAGCAGCATCACCGCCCGCGACAACGTCCCGACCTCGCGCGAGCAGGCGAAGAAGCCGCTGTTGGCAAGCCGCAACACGCGGCCGGCGAGCGCCTGATCGCGTTGCATGAGGTCGACGAGGTCCTTGCCCGAGGCGCGCTCACCGTCGACGACGCGCAGGATGCGCAACAACAGGACGGGAATCGTCGGTACGTCTCGCGCGTTGACGATCTCGGCGCGCAGCCGCGCCAGATCATGCGCCCCGGTCGTGCTCATGCGCGCATCCCGCCCTGCTATCGGATGAGGCGATCCGTAACTTGAGCCCGGGAGTGACGCGCACGCGGGTTGCTGTGCGATCGCGAAACGCCCGAGGCATTCGTCCGCCGACGGCTCGGTTGTCGGGTGATCGCCGAATAGACGCGCGACTAGTGACCGTGGCAGGGTCCCGGGGCGCTCAATCTCGGGCCGCCGTGCCCGCCCAAGGAGACTTCCATGCGCCGTACCCTCGCCGCCATTGTTGCCGTGGTCGCACTTCCCTCCGCCGTCACATTCGCGCTGGGAATCGCCGACAGCCCATCGCCCGAACTCGCGGGCAAGACGGCGGTCCACCTCTATTCGGTGCCAGGAGTGATCCAGGGTGGCAACATCAGTACCTTCTTTTGTGCACCTCGACCGACACGGCACCACAGCAGGTCGCCGTCGAGATTTTTCAAAATCTCGGACGAGCACCATGTAACGACGCGGTCGCCGAATCTGTGAACGTCCTTCCGGGTGAGACCATGAGGTTCGGCACCGCGCCGCCCTTCAACGACATCCTGGGGGGCCTCTCAGCGAATTTCAGCGCGTGCGGTGGCGCCGCCAACGGCGGCTCGGCGCGGATTCTCTCCACCTCCAAGAAGCTCATATGCACGGCCTTCGCCGGCGACCGAATCACGGTTCCGCCGCAGACTACCTGGCAGCTCACGATCATCGCCAAGACCAAGCAGAAGGCCGCCAACTAGATGTGATCGCGGCTCCCGCGGACGTTCACCCGGGAACGTCCGCGGGAGCGATCAGCCCATGGCGCCGCCAGCCGGCGGTGAGAAGCCACGTGCGTGCCCGTGCGACCGCCCGGACGCCGCGAGACACAGCCGCAATCGGCACCTGTCCGCGCCACCCGTCGAACCACCGCGCCGACGACGCGGGATCGAGAGCCGCTGACGCACCGACCGGCGCGCGCGCGGCATGACGGCGCGCGTTCAGCAGCACGTAGCGGAGCGCGTTTCGCACCTCCCGCGGCGTCGGCAGCAGGCGGACGTGGTAGCGGTCCGCGAGTACCCGCCCGCTCCGATTGGCCACGCGGTTCACGGCGAGAGCGATCCGCGTGCCGATCGCCATCATGCCGCGTCCGAGCGCCACCTGATCGTCGGCTTCGACGATCAGGTGGGCGTGATTGCCTTGCAGTGAGTACTGCACCAAGCGAAAGCCGGGGCGCGCACAGCCGCGAGCGAAGCTGCGCTCGATGGCCCGCACGATTGGAATGCTACGGAGCGAGGGCACGCCGGGAAGAGCTCGAAGCGTGACGTGCGCCGGCAGCCTCCGGAACTCCGCGCGCGCAGCATGCGGCAGTCCGGAACTCGGTCCACGCTTCCGTCCGCTGCCCGCGCGACGTCCGCCCCAGCGGCGCGGCGCAGGTAACGACAACACGAGCTGCGGGTCTCGGCGCGCCATCTTGATTCGGCGACCCTTATATATTGTTGATGCTCAAACGTCAATCTTTAAATTGTTGCCGAATTTGTATACAAATGAGTCTGCCTCGCGCGCACGCCACGCGAACAACGCGAGCGGCCGCGGCGCTCGATCGCACCCGGTCCCCGATTATTACTGCGATCTTTTTCTTCTTCCCCCCGAGACGAAGCCGGAGATCGACAGCGACCGTTGCCGCGACGTTGCGGACCCGGAATCGGTCGCATACAAGACTCGCAGTGGAGCGCCTGCTCATCACCGGCATCGCCGGGGGCCAGGGTCGGTTGGTCGCGAAACGCGTCGCCGACGGCTTCGCGGTGAGCGGCGTCGATCGCGCCCCGTGGGAGGGTCATCCCGACCACATCACGGTCCACACGATGGACCTCCGGAAGAAGAAGTTCGAGGACATCTTCCGGCGCGAGCGGCCCTCGGCCGTGGTCCACCTTGCCTTCGTGCGGCACTTTCGCGCCGATCCGATGGTGCGGCACGAGATCAACGTCGCCGGCACCAAGCGGCTGCTCGAATGCTGCGCCACCTACGGCGTGAAGAAGCTCGTGGTGCTCTCGAGCTGCTACGTCTACGGCGCGCTGCCGGAGAGCCCGTACTACATGGACGAGGACACGGCGCTGAACGTCAGCCGCCACTATC
>CAZWAX010000198.1:0-10630 GCA_964631985.1 uncultured Polyangiaceae bacterium
GTCGATCGAAATTTCTTTTACCCGATACGATCGATTTGTGCAGAGGTTCCCTAGTGGACGTGGTCGTGCTGGTGGCTGCCGTGGTCGTGGCCGTGCGGGACCAAATCGAGCCCACGGAGCACGGTGAGCGCGCCGAAGGCGATCACGAGGACCCCCGCCACGAGCGTCAGACGCGCCCGCATCCGCGCCTCGGCGAGGACGCGCGTGACGCCCAGCGCCAACATGGCCGGGACGGTACCGAGCCCGAACGCGAGCATGGTGAGCATGCCCGCGACGACCGAGCGCGTGCCCGCGGCGGACGCGGCGAAGGCGTAGATGAGCTGACACGGCAGGAACGCGTTGAACACGCCGAGGGCGAGCGGCGCCGCCGGTGACGGCGAATGCATCACCCCGGCCAGCAGGCGGCCGACGGTCCGCTGCGCGAAGAGCGCGCCCCGCCCCGTCAGCTGCGGCAACAGCCCCAGGACCTCCGCCCCGATCACCATCATCACCAGCCCCGCGACGATCGCGATCCCCCGCTCGACCGCCACGAAGGGCGCGACCCCGACCAGCGCCTCCCCCAGCCCTCCGGACACCGCACCAATGAACACCAGCGTATTCAACCGCCCCGCATGGTACAGCAACTGCCGCCGTAAATTCCCCCGCCCCCCCGCCGCCAACGCCAACGGAAACGCCCCGCACATCCCCACACAATGCAACGACCCCGCCAACCCCCCGAAAAAAACGACCAGATAGGTCAAGGCGCGCCCGGTCCCTATTTCTCAGCAATGAAGGGCGAAGCGAAGCGACGCCCCACCAAGCGCCCACGGCACCCCCAGCAGGTTGCTCAAAAAGGTCGAGATGCGAGGCGCGACCGACTGAGCGCGGAGGCGTAGCGGAGCTACGCCGCACAAGCGAAGGAGGGAGCAACGAAGCAGATCGCCCTTTTTCAGCACCCTGCGACCAGGTCGTGGAGGAGGGTGTGTAGGTCGTCATAGTCCACCGGCTTTCGGCACAACCGCAAGAAGTCGCGCCCCGCGACCGCAGCCTCGATCTCGACCGTCCAATACGCCGTCGTGAGGACGATCGCGGCCTCGGGACGCAGCGCGTGGACGCCGTCGGCGAACGTGAGACCGTCGATCGCCGCCATCTGATAGTCCGTCAACACCACGTCCGCCGCGCGCAAGACTTCGGCGGGCACCTCCTGCGGGTCCCCATAGTCACGGACGGTGTGGCCGTCGTCCGCGAGATTGGCGGCGAGCCCGGTGCGGAACGAGAGGTCGTCGTCGACGACCACGACCGTGATGGCGCTACAGGGCCGCGCCACGGAGCGGGAGATCCACGTAGAAGGTCGTGCCGTGCGGAAGCCGGCGCTCGAAGCCGATCTGACCACCGTGCGCCACCACGATCTGTTTCGCGATCGACAACCCGAGCCCCGAGCCGTCGCGCTTGGTGGTCTCGAACAGACGGAACATCTCGACGTCCTCGGGCACCCCGGGGCCGGTATCGGAGACCGCGATGCGGATGCGGTCGTCCGGGGCGCGGCACGCCAGGACGTCGACCCGGCCCGGGCCATGGTCGATGGCCTCGACGGCGTTCTTCACGAGGTTGTCGAGCACGCGGTGGAGCTTGTCCTCGTCGACGGTGAGGCTCGGCACGTCCGACGCGACGTCGAAATCGAGGGTGATCTCGCGCGCGGCGGCCACCGGTTGCCAGAGGTCGACGACGCGCTGCAGGAGCGGCGGCAATGCGATGGCGCGGAGGTCGAGCCGCTGCTGGCGCGCGAAATCGAGGAAGTCCTTGATGAGACCGTCGAGCCGCCGCACCTCCGAGACGATGCGCTCGGCCGGGGCCTGGAGGTCGCGGCTCGGCCGCTCGGGATCGCGGGACACGCGACGTTGGATCAGCTGCGCTTGCATCGAGAGACCGGCGAGCGGATTGCCGAGGTCGTGGACGATGCGGGCGGTGATGGCACCGATGTCGGCGAGGCGCTCGCGCTGCCCAGCCACGCGGCGGGCCTCGGTGAGTTCGACCTCCATCGCCCGGCGCTCGCTCATGTCGCGAACGATCGCGGAGTAGATGACCTGCTTGCCGATACGCGCCTCGGACACCGAGAGCTCGATCGGGAACACCTCGCCGTCCTTGCGCTGGGCCTGGACCTCGCGGATCCGGCCGATCGCCTTCGGCACGCCGGTCGCCTGATAGGTCGAGAGGTAGCCGTCATGCTCCTCGCGGTACGGCGGCGGCATCAGCATCCGCACGTTCTGGCCGACAACCTCGTCCGCCGTGTAGCCGAAGATCTGCTCGGCGGCGCGATTGAAGAGGCTCACGCCCCCGGCGCGATCGATGCAGATGATGGCGTCGCGCGCCGTGTCGAGAATCGCCTGCCATCGCAGCTCGCTCAGCTGCAGCACGCGCAACGCCGCCGACGTGCGGTCTTCTTCCACTGGCTGAGCACGTACTGGAACTCCTCGTGGAGAGTCAACGTGATCGAGCGGAGCGCCGCCCTCCCCGTACCGTCAGGACCGGGACCGGCGCGTGACGGACCACCCGCTCCGCGACGCTGCCCAACAAGAGGTGCGGCAACCCCGTACGGCCGAGAGTGCCCATCACGATGCTGTCGGCCCGGCGTGCGGCCTCGAGGATGCAGGCCGCCGGCGAACCCACCATGACCCAGCTTCGCGCCCGTTTGAGGCGCCGCCCTTTGACGGCCGCCGCGACCCGCTCGGCGAGTCGTTCACCGGCAGCTTCGAGCTCCTGCGCCGACGGCGGCAGCGGCCGACCGTGGATCGGCATGAGCGGCGGGATGGCGTGCATCACCATCAAGGTGCCGCCGTGCTTGGCGGCGAGGTCGACGGCGACCGCGAGCGCCGCCGCCGCCGAGGTCGAGAAGTCGTCGGGAACGAGAATCCTCTGGAAGTGCCGCTTCATCCAATCCTCCTCAGGCGCGTGCCGCACGCGCGTACTCTTCGAGCACGTCGCTCGCCGAGAGTACGCCGACGACCTTCTCGCCGTCCACAACCGGCAGTGCCCGGATCTTGCGCTCGAGCATGAGACGAGCGGCGGTGGCAGCCGTGACGTCGGGCGCGACCGAGATGGGCTCCGTCGTCATCGCCACGTTGACCTTCGTCCGGCCGAGCTGCCCCACGTGCGGGCCGAGATCGCTGCTGCTCAGCATGCCGACGAGCTTCCCGTGCTCGACGACCGGCAAGTGGCGAATCCGGTGCGTCGCCATGATCGTCCGCGCCTCCTCGAGCATCGCGTCGGGCGCGATCGTGATCGGCACCCGTCGCATGAGCTCTCCCACCTCGCCCGGCGCCCCGCCGGTCGAGGCGGCCGCCCGGTGCGCATGGGCGTCGGCCGCGAGCGCGCCGAGATGCGGCTCGCGACCGGCGTGCAGCGTGAGGACGGGACAGGGGGCCAGCCGGACCACACGCTCGGCGACGCTGCCGAGCAGGAGATGCTTGAAGCCGCGCCGCCCGTGCGTCCCCATGACGATCAGGTCGACGCGGCGCTCAGCGGCGAGCTGGAGGATCCGCAGTACGGCGGTATCGACGATCACGTCGACCTCGAACGCCGGCACCTCGCCATCGACCGCGAGGACGGATTGCACATGGGCGCGCAGGCGTTCGCTCTCCTCGGCGACCCACTGCCCGTCGAGATCCGAGATCGGGAACTCGGTCATCGCGTAGATCGGCAGCGGCAGCGTGTGCACCGCCAGTAGGCGGCCCTTGGCGGCACGCGCCAGCCGACCGGCGACCCGCAAGGCGGCATCGGCCGCAGCCTCGTAGTCGACGGGAACCAGAATGTTCGCGAATGCGGTCATGGGGTGGACCCTCCTCCGTTCCTCATTGCCGCTTTCGTGCCACGGCGGAAGCCCAGGGAGGTTCGCAATCTGCCCGAAATCGCTCCGAATCCTGCGAAGCCCCGGACGGCCATTCCCAAATGTGGGAAGGCTGGCGGGCCTCAGCAGTGCAGCGCGACGCCGCTGAAGGCCTCGGGCAGCGTCGCCAGCTCCGCGAGCGAGAACACCGGCCCGTCCGTGCAGACGTAGCGGTCGTTCACGTAGCAGTGGCCGCAGAGCCCGACGCCGCACTTCATGTACCGCTCGAGCGCGACCGAAACCGCGGCCGGGTCGAGCCCGACCTTCCGCAGGCGCGCAGCGACCGCGGAGAGCATGGCGGGCGGGCCACAGAGCGCGGCGCGCTCGGCGCCGACCGCCACCGTCGCCTCCGCCACGAGCTCGACGACGTCACCGACGCGCCCCTCGTAGCCGGGCCCGGCATGCTCGACGATCTCGAGCAGCGTGACGTCCGGGAGCGCGCGCCACCGCGCGAGCGCGGTCCGGAGAATTCGCGTCGCCGGTGTGCGCGTGCCGTAGACGATCGCCACCTTCGTTCCCGGCGCCCGCCGCGCCAGGTGATGGTCGATCGCGCTCTGCAACGGCACGAGCCCGCACCCGCCGGCGACGTAGACCGTCGCGCGATCGGTGGCGTCGAGCGGGAAGCCGCGCCCGTACGGCCCGCGCACGCCGACGCGGTCGCCGACGTCGCACGCGAAGAGCGCCCAGGTGAGCGATCCGATCCGGCGAACCGTCAGGGTCACCGTGCCGGGCTCGGCACCGCAGCTCGGCAGCCGGGCGAGCGTGAATGCCGCCTCGCCGTAGCCGAGCAGCGAGAGCATCACGAACTGTCCGGGCCGCGCCTCGTCCAGCGCCGGCACCGGCGTGCCGAGCCGCAGCACGAAGGTGCGGGTGTCCTCGGACTCTTCGTGCACCGCGACGATCCGCGCCGGGTGCGGCACCATGAGATCGACGGAGGCGTTCACGAGGTCGACCCCAAGGCTTCGAGCACCTTCAGGGCACCGATGCTGCCGGGACAGGTGACGTCGCAACGCCCGCAGCCGACGCACCCGAGCCGGCCGCCCGCCGGCGCGAAGTCGCGCGAGAGCTTGTGGTACCAGAAGCGCCGGACCCGATCGCCCGGCCGCGGCGCGGGAGTATGCCCGGACGCCTCGCGCTGGAAGCCCTCGAGCAGACAGCTGTCCCACAGCCGGACGCGCGTGCCGACGGCGGCGTCGCCCTCGTCGACCACCGTGAAGCAGCTGCAGGTCGGACAGACGCTGGTGCACCCCGTGCAGGCGAGACACGCGGGGCCGAGCGCCTGCCATTCCTCGTCGGCGATCGCGGCCGCGGCGGGGGCCGCGTTCATGCGCGCCAGCGCCTGCGCCACGAACGGGCGCACCGGAAAGCTCGCCGCCGCTGTCGCCGCGAGCGCGGCGAGCTCGAGCGCCACGGCGTCGTCGACGGGCCGGCTCGCGACCGGCATGGAAGCGAGCGCGGCCTTGCCCGCGTCGCTGCCCCACGCCACCGTCACACGCCCGTCCGGCAGCGGCGTGAGATTCAGGTCGTACGGGGCGCGCGCGAACGGCCCGGCATCGACCTCGATGCAGAACCCACCCGCGCAGGCACTCATGCAATCCACGCCGACGAGGAATGCGGCCGCGCGCCGCGCGCCGTACCATGCGTCGCGCGCGAAGAACGCATCCTGATACGCGATCGCGGCGAGATCGCAGGCGCGGAGCCCGAAGAGCGCAAAGGGTGCCGGCGCCGGCACGATCGCGTGCGGATCGGCCGACGCCTCCCAACGCAGCAACGGCTCGCGGGCGGGAAAGAACCACGACTTGGCGCCGGTCAGTGGCGCGGCGGTCGTCCAATCGAACGTCCCCTGCCCGCCCGTTCGCTCCCACGCGGGCGCACCCGCACTCACGCGCGGCTCGAGCAGCACCCGCGTCGCCGCGAGCGCGCGCCGCAGCTCGTCGACCGCGGCGCGATCCGCCAGCACGCACGCGTCCATCAGCAGCGCTCCACCGCGACCGCGCACACCTTGAGCTCGGGCATGCGCGCGATCGGATCCAGGGCGTCGTTGGTGACGAGATTCGGGGGCGCCTCGTGGAAGTGGTACGGCATCGCGACGACGCCGGGTGCGACGTCGTCCGAGATGTGCGCCCGCGTCATCACCTCGCCGCGCCGCGAACGCACCCGGACGGCGCTGCCGTCGGCGATGTGCCGGCGCGCGGCGTCGGACGCGTGCATCCAGAGGAGACCGCGCGGGTTCTCGCGCTCGAGGAGCGGCGCTCGCCGCGTCATCGAGCCCGAGCCGTATTGATGATGCAGCCGGAAGGTCGTGAGCTGCAGCGGGTAGTCGACGTCGGGGAGCTCGGCCGGCGGCGTATAGCCGACGGGGATCAGCCGCCCGCGCCCGCGCGGAAAGGACTCGCGATGCAGCACGGGCGTCCCCGGATGCTCGGCGTCGGGACAGGGCCACTGCAATCCCCCGCTCCGCTCGAGCCGCGCATGAGTCATCCCGGCGTAGCTCGGCGTGAGGGCCGCCATCTCGGCGAAGACCTCCGCCGCCGTCGTGCAATGCATCGGCCGCCCGAGCCGCGCCGCGAGTGCCTCCAGGAGCTCCCAGTCGGCGCACGCGGCGCCCGGCGGCGGCAACGCGCGCCGCACCCGTTGTACGCGGCGCTCGGTCGAGGTGAACGTGCCGTCCTTCTCGGCGAAGCTCGCCACCGGGAAGACGATGTCGGCGCGCTTGGCCGTCTCGGTCAGGAAGAGCTCCGCGACGATCAGACAATCGAGCCCGCCGAGCGCGCGTTCGACGAACCGCTGCCCGGGGTCGGTGACGACCGGGTCCTCACCCATCACGAGGAGGCAGCGCAGGCGGCCGTCGTGGGCGGCGTGTTCCATCGCGAGGGTGGTGAGCCCGGGCGCGGCCGGGAGCGTCGTGTGCCAGGCGCGCTCGAAGCGGGCCCGTGCCGCGTCGTCCGTCACCGCCTGATAGCCGGTGTAGACGTCCGGCAGCGCGCCCATGTCGCACGCGCCCTGCACGTTGTTCTGGCCCCGGAGGGGGTTGATGCCGCCGCCCTCGAGGCCGACGTTGCCGGTCACGAGTGCCAGATTGGAGAGCGCGATCACGTTCTCGGTGCCCGAGACGTGCTGGGTGACGCCGAGCCCGTAGGCGAGGAAGGCGCGCCGGCTCTTCGCGTAGAGCCGCGCCGCCTCGACGATGCTGGGGGCCGGTATGCCGGTCACGCGCGCCGCCTCGTCCGGGGTCCAGGCCGCGACCGACGCGCGCAGCGCCGCCTCGTTCTCGCAGCGCCCCGCCAGGTAGGCACGGTCCTCCCAGCCGTGGGCGAAGATCGCGTGCAGCATGCCGTTCACGAGCGGGATGTCGGTGCCGAGCCGCGGTTGCAGGTGCAGGTCGGCGGCCCGGGCCAGCCGCGTGCGGCGCGGATCGATCACGATCAGCAGGGTGCCGCGACGTTGCGCCTCGAGCATGCGGGCGCCGAGGATGGCGTGGTTCTCGGTCGAGTCGGCGCCGACGACCAGCAGACAGTCGGCGCGGTCGATGTCGGCGATCGGATTGGTCATCGCTCCCGAGCCGAGCGTCCGGCGCAGGCCCGCGACCGACGGCGCGTGGCAGACGCGCGCGCAATGGTCGACGTTGTTCGTACCGACGACGGCGCGGGCAAACTTCATGGCCGCGTAGGCGTCCTCGTTGGTGGCGCGCGCGCTCGCGATCAAGCCGAAGGCATCCGGGCCGCCATCCGTCCGAGCGGCGGCGATCGCCGCCGCGGCGGCGTCGAGCGCGACCGTCATGCTCACCGGCTCGAGCGACCCGTTCCGGCGCAGCAACGCCTGCGTCAGGCGGTCGGGGCTGCGGAGGAACGGCGTCGCGTTCCACCCTTTCGCGCAGAGCTGGCCGCGCGACACCGGATGGGCGCGATCGGGACGCACGTGCACGACACGCTCGTCCTCGACCTCGAGCAGCATGCCGCACCCGACCGCGCAGAAGGGACACGTCGTGGCGATCATGGCGCCGGCACCTCGAATTCGAGGCGGACCACGCCCGCGTCCCGACTGGTGCGGAGCGGCGCCCCGAGCTCTCGCAAGAGGCCGAGCATGCGGGCGTTCGAGCTCAGGACCTCGGCCGAGAAGCGGGTGTGCCCGCGTCCGACCGCGTCCCGCAGCAGCGCCAGCACCACGTAGGTACCGAGCATGACGCCCTGCCAGTCGTCGGCGACCGCGATCGAGACGTCGCAGCGATCCTCGGCGGGCACGTAGATCCAGCCGCCGACCGCCACCACGCGGCGCGATGTCGCGGTGAAGTGCGCCGGTTGCGCGAGCACCGTCATGCGATCGGGCCCGGGCGCCACCACGCGCTCGACGAGGGCGCGCCGCAGCCGCGGCTGCGGCGAGAAGAACCGCAGATAGCGCGACGACGCGCCCAAACGCTCGAAGAAGTCGACGATGCCGGCGAGATCGCTGACCTGCGCGCTGCGGACGATCACTGCGCGCCCGTCTTCGAGACGGGCGGCGAGCGGCACGAGCGGAGACGCGAGCATGGTCTCCCGCAGCGCTTCAGCGGGCTCGCCCACCGCCGCCCTTCGTTCCCCGCGCCCGCGGCGTCGGCGGCCGGAGCGTGAGCACGGGAATCGGCGAGTGACGCACGATCTTCTCCGCGACGCTGCCGATCAGGAGATGCGCCAGACCCGACCGGCCGAGCGTCGTCATCACGATCGCGTCGGCGTGCTTGGCGGCCGCGAGGATCGCCGGCACCGCCTCCCCCATCACGGCGCGGCAGGTCACTCGCCCGGCCCGCGGGCCGAGCGCTTTGCCGACCAATGCTTCCAAGCGATGCTGCCGCTCGCGTGCTATCTCCGCCGGCGGCGTCCAGGCGATCTCGTCCTGCGTCGGGTACCCCGGCCCGGTGTAGAACGGGGTCAGCACGTGCAGGACGGTCACGCGCCCGCCGTGCACCTCGGCCAGGTCGGCCGCGAGCTTCACCGCGTGCGTGGCCGCCGCCGAGAAGTCGTGCGGGACGAGGATCCTTCGGAACGGGGTCGCCATGCCGTCCGGGTTTTCAATTTCCTTGCCAGCGGGAGGGCCGAGCATCCTGCGGGCTTTCAACCACTTGGGGCGTGCTCTCTGTCAGCGGCGGGAAAGCCGCCGCGACGATTCTCACGCCTGGGAACGCCCGATGCTCGGGGCGGCGCCGCCTCACGCGCGTGCGGCGGCCGGTCGGAGCACGAGGACGGGACCAGCGGCGAGCAGCACCACCCGCCGGGCGACGCTCCCGAGCACGGCCGCCCGCCACCCGCTCCGACCGTGCGAGCCGATGACGACGAGGCAGCCGGGACGCGCGGCGGCATGGCGCGTGAGCGCCTCGGCGGCCACCCCCGTCGTCACCGTCGTCTCGACGGTGCCCGCTTCCCGCACGCGGGCGGCGACGCTTTCGAGATACGAGGCCGCCCCGTCCTCGAGCGCTTTCACGACGCGCGGATAGTCGACGGAGAACCCGCCGTACGGATCGCCGGCGAACGCCAAGCTCATCACCTCGACCACCCGCACGAGCTCGAGCGGCACCGCGAGGCGGCGCGCCAGCTCGCACGCCACCGGGAGGACCTCTTCCGCGAGCGGGGAGCCGTCGAGCGGCACGATCAGGCGCCGGACGTCCGGCACCGGCGCCGCCGCAGCGTCGGTCGGCCGGAGCAACAGCAGCGGCCGCGTGCTCGTGTGCAGGACCGCGTCCGCGACGCTGCCGTGCAGCCAGCGCTGCACGCCCGATCGCCCGTGGGTCGCGAGCGCCACCACGTCGATGTGCTCGCGCTCGGCGCAGCGGACGATCTCCGCGGCCGGCTCGCCGATCACGACGGCCGTCCGGACGGCGACCGGGGTGCCGCCGAGCTCGTGCGCGACGCGCCGGAGATGCCGGTCGGCCTCGCGCCGCTCGTGCTCGACCACGCCGTCGAGCGTCATGTCGGCCTCGGCGCGAAACGACTCCGGCACGTGGACCGCGTGCAGCAACACGATCTCCGCGCCGAGCCGCGCGGCGAGCCCGCGCACGGCCGGCAGGATGGACTCCGCGAGCGCCGAGCCGTCGAGCCCGACGAGGAAGCGTTGGATCGTCACGGCGTGGTCTCCTTGGTCTCGAGCTTGCCCGCGAGGTAGGTTTCGCAGCCCCGCAACGTCGCGAGCGCCGCGTAGTCGGCTTCGGGCACGTCCACGCCGGTCGCGGCATGAACCGCGATCACGAAGTTCAGGAAGTCCATCGAGTCGAGGTCGAGCTGATCGCGAAACGGCACGTCGGCGTCGAGGCTTCCGAGGTCGGCCTCGGGGGCGATGGCGCCGAGCGCCCGCACCACGGCCGCACGGATCGCGTCGGCGGTCACAGGGCCTCCGGATGCTGCAGCAACCGGTCCACCGCCGCCAGGAACCGGCCTCCGCGGTGGCCGTCGCTGGCGCGATGATCGGCGGCGAGCGTCGCGCGCACGACCGGCCGGGCGACGACCGCGCCGGCGGCGACCCACGGCCGCTCGACCACCCGCCCGAACCCGACGATGGCGAGCTGCGGGGGAAAGATCACGCCGTAGACCGTGTCGACGCCCTGCTCGCCGAGACTCGTGACGGTGATCGTCGGATCGGACAGCTCCGAGCTCCGGAGCCGGCCGGCCCGGGCGCGGTTCACGAGGTCGCGCAGGCGCTCCATCAGCGTGTCGATGCTCTCCCGATCGACGTCGTGCAAGCCGGGAGCCACCAGGCCGCCGCCGCGGCGCGCGATGCCGACGCCGACGTGGACCGCGGTGC
>CAZWAX010000199.1:0-10618 GCA_964631985.1 uncultured Polyangiaceae bacterium
TCGTCGATGAAGAGCCGCCAGAGCTTCTGCATGCCCTCCATGCCCTGGTCGATCTTGGCGAGCCCGCCGCCGAGCAGCACCGCGACCGGCTCGACCAGCGCCGGCTCGGTGAACGCCGAGAGGATCACCTGCTCGCCGACGTCGGCGAAGGTGTGCATGGTCTCGAGCCCGTGGGCGCGGTCGGGGTGGTGATCGAGCCACCACTTGAACTCCATCACGCCGTACGACACGTGGCGCGCCTCGTCCTGCAGGCAGCGCCGAAAGATCTCCTTGTCGACGTGGGTCTTCGCGATCATCTCGCCGGAGCGGAAGATCGAGAGCACGAGCCCCTCGCCGAGCAAGTTCAGGAGGAAGGTGCCCATGGTGTGCGTCGGCGCCTCGAGGATGGCTTTCAGTGCCCACTCGAAGCCGGGCGCGGCGTGCAGCAACCCGCCGCCGGCGATCGCGCGCTTGCGAAAGACCTCCTGGTGGCGCGCCTCGTCCATGATCTGGGTCGCGAGGAAGCTCTTCACTTCGAGGAAGTCCTGCGGGATGCGGTGCATCCACTTGGCGGGGAAGTCGCCGGCCACGAACTCGACCTCGGTGAGAAAGGTGCAGAGCTGGGACGTGGCCTTCTCGAGGTCGTCGGGCAGCGGCGTGAGCTCGCTCCACGGGATGTCGCGGGTCGCGTTCCACTGCCGCGCCTTCGCCTCCTCGTAGAGGGAAATGACGTTCTCGGCCCAGACCTCGTTGCGGTCCACCACGGTGTAGTCGTCGAGGACGGGCATCTCGGCGCGGTAGGGCTCACGCACCGAGCCGCGCGCCGTGAAGTTCTGCCAGAGCGCCGTCTCGGGGACGTCGCCGTAGCCCTTCACGTTGTTGATGTCGGTGTACGTGAGGCCGCGCGACGACGGCTTCGCCCGCCGACCCCAGTTGGCCTTCTCGGTGTCGAGCCAGTGCAGCGAGTACTGGCCGCGCCCGAGTCGCTCGGAATTGCGTGCGAGGATCTCGAGCCACTGGCGATGCTGGTCGCGAAACGTCGCCTGATAGCGGGCGAGCGCTTCGTCGTCGGCGGTCGGGACGGGCGGCATCGCGGCGAGCACGGGCTGAGTCATGGAAGGACCTCCTATTGAGTGAATGCGCAGTAGGGCTAAGTCATATTGTTAAGTCTGTCAATAAGCGCTAGCGTCGACCCATGCAGCGCGGCACCAAACGACGAGCGGCGCGCCGGGTGCCCGTCCGTGCGCGCGCCGCACGGCTCGATCCGGGGATGCGTCGTGCGTTGCTGCTCGCGACGGCCCTCCGGGTCTTCGCTGCCCGCGGGCTGCTCGTGGCGCGCCACGCGGAGATCGCCGAGGCCGCCGGGGTGTCGGTGTCGGCGGTGTTCGTCTACTTCCCGACCCGCGCGGCCCTCGTCGAGGCGGTCGTGGCCGAGGTCGACACGTTCTATGGCGACCTCGTGGCGACGGCGGTCGCCGACGACGTGCCGGCGCCCGAGGCGCTCCTCCGGCTCGCGCGCGACTTCGCCGCCGGCGTCGACAGCCATCCCGATCATGCGCGCATCTGGCTCGACTGGAGCACGGCGTTCGGCGACGACAGCTGGGAACGCTATCGCGCGTTCCAGACCCGGGTCGTCCGCCTCATGGCGGACACGATCGCGCGCGGCCAGCGCGCCGGAACGGTCGATCCCGATCTCGATCCGGAGGGCGAGGCGTTGCTGCTCATGGGCGCCGCCTACATCGTCGTGCAGATGAAGATCACCCGCCGCGATCCGGCCGACGTCGACCGCTTCCTCCGGACGCTGGTCCGCTCGACGGTCGGCCGCATGACGCCGGCCTGATCACGCTCAGACGCCGAGCTGCTCGAGCCAGCGCATCGCCTGTCGGCAGGCGCGGTCGAGCGGGTCCGAGTCGCGTGCCCGTGCCGCCACGGTGGCATCGAGAAACGCCTGGCTCTCCGCCCAGAGTCGGATCTGTGCCGTCTCGACGGCGGTGGCATCGTCCGGATCGAGGTCGGGCGGGAGATCGAGGGGGGGAGAGATGACGTGCGTGACGCGCACCGGCAACGGCAGGATCCCGGGCAGGACGTGCACCCCGGCGGCGCCGAGCTGGATCCGCGCGCCGCGATAGTAGTCGGCGTCGCCGGCGTTGCCGTAGCGGACCAGAGCGGCCGGTATCCGGAAGTCGGTCTGATAGTAGAGCTCGTCGATGCCGATGCCGGCCACGAAGAGCACCGTCGCGCGGTGGCGCGCGGCGAGGCGGACGAAGCCGACCTTGCCGAGCCACTTGAGCTGGTAGGGCTGGCGTCGATAGCAGCGGAGAATCGCTTCGGTTCCGCTGCCCGGGTACAGCATCAGCGCGCGCTCGCTCGCGAGCACCGCGTCGGCGAGCGCCATGTTGCGGTTCGGGATGAGCCCGCAGATCGGGGCCAGCGCCCGCAAGCCGGGCAGGTTGAAGAAGAGGTTGCCGTGCGCGACGAAGCGGAGCAGATGCCCGGTCGCGCCGTAGACCGCGACCGTCAGCATCAAAGGATCGACGACATCGAGGCAGTGGTTGCCGATCAGCACGACCGGTCGCCCGGCGTCGAGGGCGCTCGTGAGGTGCTCGAGGCCCCGGACCGCATGACGATGATAGCGCCGCAGCCCCTCGCCGGTGCCGCGCACCACGCGGTTGGCCCAGTGGCCCGGCTCGACCGGATCGACGGTGGCGACGGAGGATTCCATGGCTCCTCCCGAATGCCAGCAACACCCATGCCCGATCCCCGGGGAGGCACGACGTGCCTGGCCCATGGCTTGCTGCCCGTCGGATATGGACATGCTGGCGCTCCTCGATCGCTGTTGCCGGATCGAGCTGGCGGCCGGGGAGCTCTACGAGATCCTGGCGCAGCGGTTCGCGGCCGACCCCGAGCTCGTCGCGCTCTGGTCCGCCATGGCTGCGGACGAACGCGAGCACGCGGGTAAGCTCTCGACCTGGCGTGCACTCCTCGCCGCCACCCCGGCGGAGCATCGGCCGCAGGCCAGCGGTTTCGCGGATGACGTGGCGGACCTCGAGCGTCTCCTGGCAGAGAGCCGCGTCGCCGCGGCAACGGTGGTCGACGCGGACGACGCGTTTGCGATCGCGCTCGGGATCGAGATCAGCGAGATCGACGCCATCTACACCACGCTCCTGCAGCGATCCCCTCTGGCCCGTCATCCCGATCTCCAAGAGACGGTGTGGCGAGAGACGCAGGGACACCACCATAAACTGCTGGAAGTGGTCGGGCGGCGCGGGCGCACCGACTCGACCATGCTGCGTGCCGCCCTGCTGGCTGCTCGTGAGGGGTGATGCTTTCGCAGGAATGCGAACCGGACCGGTGGGCAGGTTCTCAGAACTGGGATCGTTCGAGCGGAGGGAACGGAGCATGAGGGGACCGATCGTGGACTTCCTCGTCGCCGACCACGCACGGAGCGAGTCGTCGTTCGGCCCCTATCGGCCGCGCTTCCGCGGCTGCGCCTCCTGCGGGGCCTGGCTGTAGTCGCCGAAGCGCCCGTCGCGTTCCGTGACCGCGCTCTTCACGCCGCGGTCGCGAGCGTGGCGGACGAACTCCCGGCCTTCGGGCGTGTTGCGCATGATGCCGTCGAGGATCGGCCCGAGCGTCTGGGTGCTCTGCAGTCCCATGTTGTCGTAGGCCTGATTCACGATCAGCTTCATCGCCGCGAGCTGCGTCAGCGGAATGGTGGCGAGCTTCTCGGCGAGCGCATCGACGCGCGCGTCGAGCTCTTCGAGCGGGTAGGAGAAATTGATGAGCTCGATCGCGGCGGCCTCCTTGCCGCTGATCCACTCGCCGGTGAGCGCGTAGTACTTGGCTTTCGCGAGCCCGAGCCGGTAGACCCACATGCCCGTCAGATGGCAGCCCCACACGCGCGCGTACGGCGTGCCGAAGCGGGCGTCGTCGGACGCGATGACGATGTCGGCGCAGAGCGCCAGCTCCGACCCGCCGCCGACGCAGTAGCCTTGGACCTTGGCAATGACCGGCTTCAGGCCGCGCCACAGGCCCATGAACGTGGTGACGTAGCTCGTGTAGGCGTTGGTCACGTCGTGCGCGTCCATGCCGGGGTCGTAGCCGTCCTCCTGGATGCTCGGGTAGTTGGCGAGGCCGGCGGAGAAGTCGAAGCCGGCGCAGAAGCTGTCGCCCGCGCCCTCGAGCACGATCACCTTGGTGTCGGCGTCGCGGTTGGCGGCGCGGATCGCCGCGTCGAGCGCATCGACGACGGCGATGCTGAGCGCGTTGTTCTTGTCGGGGCGATTCAGCGTGATGGTCGCGATCGGCCCGCGCTTCGCGAGCCGGACGAGGTCTTGGGTCACGGGTTCGGTCCTCCTCCCCGCACGATGGCGACTTCAGCGCGAAGACGCCATCATGCCGCCCATGACCCTCGCCCTTCCCGGACCCACCTCGCGGTTCTACGTGTCGCAACGTCTCCGCCTGCACTACGTCGACTGGGGCAACGCCGAGGCTCCACCGCTCGTCCTCGTGCACGGGGGGCGCGATCACTGCCGCAACTGGGACTGGGTCGCCGAGCGCCTGCGCCGCGATTGGCACGTCCTCGCCCCGGATCTCCGTGGGCACGGGGATTCGCAATGGCTGACGGGCGCGAACTACGGGATGATCGACTACGTCTACGACCTGGCGCAGCTGATCCATCAGCAACGGCTCGCCCCGGTGACGATCATCGGCCACTCGCTCGGCGGCGCGATCAGTCTCGCGTACACCGGCATCCACCCCGAGCACGTTGCGAAGGTCGTCGCGATCGAAGGGCTCGGGCCGTCGCCGGAGATGATCGCGGCCCGCGCGCAGACCAGGATCCACGAGCGCATGACCGAATGGATGGGGTCGATGCGGGCGCTCGCCGGACGGACACCGCGGAAGTACGCGTCGGTCGAGGAGGCGTTGGCGCGCATGCAGTCCGAGAATCCGCGTCTCACCCCGGCGCAGGCTCGGCATCTGACCGTGCACGGCGTCAACCAGAACGAGGACGGGACTTACAGCTGGAAGTTCGACAACTACGTCCGGGCGTTCTCGCCGTACTCGTTCAACGTCGACGACGCGCGCGAGCTCTGGCGCCGCATCACGTGCCCGACACTGCTCGTTCGCGGCATGGAAAGCTGGGCGAGCAACCCGCTGGAGGACGGCCGCGCCGGCTATTTTTCGAACGCGCGGGTCGTGAACGTCGAGAAGGCGGGCCACTGGGTGCATCACGATCAGCTCGAGGTGTTTCTCGAGCACGTGACGGGGTTCCTGCGTACGACCGCCTAGGCGGGGCCGTCGGGAGATTTCCCTTGACCGTCGAACGGCGTCCGGGTCACATTCGCCACCCGTCGCGCTGGCCATCCCACGGCCGAACTCAAAGGAGGATCCCCCATGGTCCGCATCCGGAGACATCCGTATCGCGCCGCCGCCTCGCTCCGCCCTCTCGCTCTGGTCGTGCTCGGCACAGGCGTGCTGCTCGGTTTCGCAAAAGCGACGCTCGCCGCCGACCCGGAGCTGACCTGCCAGAAAGGACGCTACGCCGCCGCGGCGAAGTACACCGCCTGCCAACAGAAGGTCTTCGCGAAGGTCGGCGGCGGCGTCGAGCCCGACGACGACGACATCCAAGCCGCGCTTTCGAAGTGTCGCGTCAAGTACACGGGCACCTGGGTGAAGCTGCAAGCGAAAGCAGCCGGTACGGGGGCGATGTGCGACAACGACCGCTACCAGGTGACGAGCGGAACCGTGATCGACCGGCTGACGGGGCTCCACTGGGAGCAGAAGACCGACATGGGAGGCATCCATGACAAGGACGACACGTACGACTGGACCTCGGGGATGCTCAAGTCGGACGGGGCGGTGTTCACGACCTTCCTGCGAACGCTGAACGGCCCCGGTTGCTTTGCGGGATACTGCGACTGGCGCCTGCCCACGATCTACGAGGCACAGACGATCCTGCTCGAGCCCTATCCGTGCACGACGGCGCCGTGCATCGATGAGACCACCTTCGGTCCGAGCGCCTTCATCTATTGGTCGGGAACCGTCCGGGCGGGGCTTCCGTTCGTATGGTTCCTGAACTTCAACACCGGCTTGGTGTACTTCGACTCCGGGAACAGCACCCGGGTCGCCCGCGCCGTGCGGGGCGGTCTGTGATCGAGCCGTGATTCCGATCAGGCCAACGCGCTAGCGATCTCCGCCAGGGTCGCTTTCTCCGCGTCACTCACCTGCACGCCGCCGAAGCCCAGAAAGCCCCCTTCCTTGGACGCCTCGGCCACGCTCTGGCTGATGAGGGTGAGCCACGCCTTGAAAGCGGCGACGTCCCCCGGCGCCTTGGCGGTGAGGAGCGTGCCGGTGCTGCGCAAGCTTTGGAGCGCCTTGGCTTTGAGGTCGCCGGGCTGGCTTCCCTTCATCTTTGCCCGGAGCCCTTCGCTCGCGGCCTTCCGGCCGTCCGAAGTCCCGTACTCGGCGGCGACGGCGTTCACGAGCTCGTTTGCACCGGCGTCGGACTTTGCCTGCGCCAAGAGCTTGCCGGTCGTGAAGCTCTCCTTGAGCATTCCGAAGATCCCGCTGGGATCGGCGGCGCTGATCGCGATCCCTGCGATCATCGGCGCTTCCAGAAGTTGGTTCCATTCCTCGGCCGTGAAGCTCGATTTGTTCGCCATGGTCGTCCTCCCTGTGCCCTGCTTTGGGTCGTACGAGCGCTGCGGTGAGTCGCCTCAGCGCTACTCCCGTCGATCATCCAGAGCAACTTGGGATCGAGACGAGCGGCGGGCGCATCCCTTGGGTGATCGAGCCGTCGTCGGCCCCGAGCATACGTGGACGCGGCTGCGCTGCGGCGGCCTCAGAAGCCGCGCGGCCGCCGTCAGTCACTCGGTAACACTCGCCCGAGCATCGTCCGACATCCTTGCGTCATCTTGGAACAGAATGCTTGCCGATCCTTCTTGACGGGTCGTCCTTCGTGGTGACAGCTGGCAATCGATCAGTCTTTTGGGCCCAGGGCACTTCCGGAGGTCGAGATGAAGGGCGAGAGCACTGCCGTCAAGCGCGCGAAGGCGTATTTGCGTGGCGAGGAATTTACTCAAGATCAATTGAATCAGTGTCTCAAGGAACTCAAGAATCAGCTTGAGTTCGGCTACGCGCGACGACTGATTGCGAAATACGGACGCGATGATCGTCTCGGCGCGATCAGCGCGAAGAGTCGTGCGTTTCTCTGTCAGCAGCTGGCGCTTTGCACTTCCAAAGATCCGGACGTCAGCGCGGCTACTCGGCACGACGAGGCCCACAAACTTCTTGCCGAGCGATTCACTCTCGATGCAGCAGATCCCGCCGAGATCACGACCGATCAAGAGACCCTCGGGATTGCTGGAGGTATCTGGAAAAGAAAATGGCGAGCGTTCGGACAGATCGAGGACCTGCACCGAGCCCTCGCTTACTATGTTCGCGGCAACGACCAAGGTGTCAGCAATGACTACGGCTATACCGGTATCAATGCGGCGTTCATCTACGACATGCTGGCCTTCATCGGTGAACGTCCCGCCGGGAACAGGGATCGAGCGCGCACGATCCGCCGGGCCATCGTCGATGAACTGAAGCCCCCAGCAGAGTTGCCGGAGCACTCGTTTCTCAACCAAGGATGGTGGTACCGAGCGACGCTCGCCGAAGCGCATTTCGGACTCGGAAACTTTGGCGCCGCCAAGAGGCTCCTCCAAGAGGCGGTAGCTCAACCCGACGTCGCCTACTGGGAATACGAGACCACGGCCTCCCAGCTCCTCGACCTCGCGTGGATTCAAGATGAGCTGGGTCGGGGCACCCGCAAGGATGTCATGGAGGTCCTCGAGGTCCTGACCGAGACATCGGCGAATCTCGACTCAGTTCTTACAGGTAAGGTTGGGCTGGCACTTTCCGGGGGAGGGTTTCGCGCTTCGTTCTTCCATCTCGGCGTGCTCGCACGATTGGCTGAGCTCGACGTTCTGCGACACGTCGACGTGCTGTCGTGCGTGTCTGGCGGCAGTATCATCGGCGCAGCGTACTACTTGAAGGTGCGCGAGTTGCTCTCGAAGCGCACGCCGGTCGAGGCTGACTACGTCGCGCTCGTTCAGGATCTCATTCAGCACTTCGAGCGCTGGATTGGCGAGGACATCCGCGGAAAGATTCAAGACAGCTGGCTCGGGATTCTGAGGAATCTGTGGGACAAGCAGGGGGGTCTCGACAGTGGGCGCCTCGCGGCACACATGGACCGAATACTGTATGCGCCTCTGGCGAAGGACTCTCCGCAATTGTTGATGAGCGAATTGAATGTGGTTCCAGTGGATCACGATCCCGCCTGGCGACAGCAGGGGGAGTTCAATCCGCGACGACACAATTGGCGGCGAACCCACAAGGTGCCGCAGCTCATCTTGAACGCCACGACCATGAATACGGGCCATGCCTGGCAATTCACGACTTCATGGATGGGTGAGTCGCCATATGCGATCCATGACGAAGTCGACAGCGTACGGCGTCTGCGACGTACGTGGTACAGCGACATCCGTCGGGTGACGCTCGGCGAAGCCGTCGCGGCGTCTGCCGCCGTCCCGGGGCTGTTCGGACCGCTTCGCTTGCCGCAACTCTATCAACCCGATGAGCACGGCCCTGCGATTGACGTTTTTCTCGTCGACGGAGGCGTCTACGACAATGAGGGGACCGTTAGCCTCCTTGCGACGGACTGCAATGTGCTCATCGTGAGCGATGCGGCAGGCCAGTTGACGGCGAGCCATGAAGCCCCGCAGGGCATCAAGGGTCGGTTGGGCTTTGCCGGCCGATCTGTGAGCGTCTTGATGGAGCGCATCCGTCAAGCGAACTACGCGGACCTCAAGAATAGGGTACGAAGCGGCCAGCTTCGCGGCCTCATGTTCTTGCACATGAAGGACGACCTCTCCGCCGACCCCGTCGAATGGGTCGGCTCGCAAGAGCGCTATCCGGGCCGACCATGGACGGCTCTCTCTCGTTCCGGAGTTCGGCGCGACGTCCAACAGCGTCTCTCGGATCTACGAACGGATCTCAACGCCTTTACATGCGAGGAGCGGAGACTGTTGATGGCATGCGGCTATCAAATGGCCGTCAAGCTGTTCGACAAGAGTCTGGAGAAGATTCCTGGACTGGCGGTCCAGCCGACCGCTGCACAGTGGATCTTCGCTCCCGAGCTGGATGAATTGCGCAACACCGATGAGAAGGACCGAAGGGCACTCCTTCAGAAGTTGGATGAGGGCGCCCGAGTGGTTTTCAATCCGGACTAGACGGGAGTCGCCGGCGTTCCACGCGCGGACGGTGCTCGCGAATATCCGCGAGCACCGTAGGGGCGAGAACCGGTGATCGCCTTAGCCCGGTAGGAGGCCCTGCAGGCGCTCCGTCGCCTCGATGTAGTCCTGCACCATGTCCTGAATCACGTGGCGCACAGAGCGGACCTCGTTCATGCGGCCGACGATCTGCCCCACCGGATTGAAGCCGACCGCCTGCGCTTTCGACGCGTAGTGGTGGCCACGGCTGACCGCTTCGGAGGTCACCATGAACTGGAGGGGCATGCCGAGCGGCTTCGGGTTTTCGGGCTTGTCCCAGGCCTCGGTCCAATCGTTCTTGAGCATGCGGCACGGCTTGCCCGTCCACGATCGCGATCGCACGGTGTCGCGGCTCGTGGCCTTGAGGAAGCTCTCCTTCTGGGCGGGCGGCGTGTCGGCCTCGGTGACGGTCAGCCAGATCGAGCCGGTCCACACGCCTTGCGCGCCGAGCGCCATCGCGGCTGCCATCTGCTTGCCGCTGCCGATGCCGCCGGCGGCGAGCACCGGGATCGGCGCCGCGGCCTCGATGACCTCCGGCCAGAGCACGATGCTGCCGATCTCGCCGGTGTGGCCGCCGCCCTCGGTGCCCTGCGCGATGATGAAGTCGAGGCCCGCGGCCTTGTGGGACAGGGCCTGCTTGGCGCTGCCGCAGAGCGCGCCGACCAGGCGGCCGGTGTCCTGGATCTCTTTGATGACTTCGGCCGGCGGCGTGCCGAGCGCGTTGGCGATCGCCTTCACCTTGGGATGCTGGAGCGCGACCTCCACCTGCAGGCCCGCGGTGGCCTGCGTCCAACCGAGGAGCTCGCGCGGCTTCTCCTCGGTCGGCAGCTCGGGCACACCGTGATCGGCGAGGAGCTTCTTGGCGAAGGCGCGATGCTCGGCGGGAACCTGCGCGGCGAGCATGACCTGCAGCTTCTCGACGTCCATCTCGCCCATGCCGACGTACTTGCCGGGGATGACGATGTCGACGCCGTAGCCGCCGGCGACGTGCTCGTCGAGCCAGTCGAGCTCGACGCGCAGCTGCTCGGCGGAGAAGCCGACTGCGCCGAGGACACCGAAGCCGCCGGCGTTGCTGACCGCGGCGACCACGTCGCGGCAGTGGCTGAAGGCGAAGATCGGGAACTCGATCCCAAGGCGATTGCAGATCTCGGTTTTCATGGGGTCTTCCTTTTCGTTCGCGGCGACGGAGCCGCGCCGCGTTTGGACGCCGGACGGCGAGGTGCCGTGCGTGCGTCGGTAGTGGATGCCAGCAGTCGGTCGCCGAGCAGCGTGAGCGATGCGCGCAGCCGGCGTTCCAGCGGATAGTCGGGGTCGTTGATCCA
>CAZWAX010000200.1:0-10571 GCA_964631985.1 uncultured Polyangiaceae bacterium
CGATCGAAATTTCTTTTACCCGATACGATCGATTTGTGCAGAGGTTCCCTAGGGGGAACTACGGGCGTCGAAGCGGCGCTCAGGCCGCGCAGCTCTCGGGATCGTCGCTCGCCGTCGGCTCGAGGTGGGCGTCGAGCGTGAGCGCGCCGAGACCTCTCAGCGTATCCGCGTCGCGACGATCGGCGAGCGCGGCCAGTACGACGATGATTGCCGCGACTGCAGGTAACAAGGCGAATGCCTGCACGAGGAAGGACATCGGCGTCTCCTGATCGGTTGGGTGATCGCGCAGCGAGACGCGCGCGCTCAACGGTGGACGGACGATGACACCGGAGCACGAGACGTACCGACGGCTCGCCGCGCGGAGACGTCGGGCCGTCGCGCGGTTATGCAGATGCGTATGTCAGCGCTCTGTCCCGTCGCACAAAATGGGACGCCGCGCGCGCGCTACTCGCGTCCGAGCGCGCGCGCGATCCAGCGCCGGTACGTTTCGTACGGCATCGCACCGAGCGCCGGCACGTCGTTGCCGACCAGCATCATCGCGGGCACACCGGTCACGCCCTGTGCCAGCGCATCCTGATGCTCGGCGAGGACGGCAACGCGCGTGGCGGGGTCGTCGGCGCGGGCGAAGGCGTCGACGGCGAAGCCGAGCTCCTGCCAGAGCGTCAATTGCGTAGCGCGATCGGTGACGTCGAGGTTCTCCTCGAAATACGCGCGCAGCAGGCGCCGGTGCATCGCGGCGAAGGCCGCGGCACCGAGTGCCGCGGCGGCCTTGGCGACCAGGTGCGCCGGGATGCTGTGCGACGGTGGTCCTGCGTCGCTCTCCCAGGGCCGAAAGGTCGGCGCGTCGGGCTCGGCCGCCGGGCGCAGCCACGATTGCGTGTAGGCCCGGAAGCGGTCGAGCGTCCGCGCGGTACCCGGCGTCGGACGCAGGAGGAACGCGCGCCACTCGACTCGGAGTGCGTCGCCGAACTCTTCCTCGAGCCGGGAGACGCGTGCGCTTCCGAGGTGACACCACGGGCAGAGGTAGTCCGACCACACGACCAGCTGCACCTGCGGCGATCCGTCCATGGCTCATTGCTCCGGAAGCCCACGGCGCGAGTCAAGGTGATTCCACCGGAGGCAGTGCCGGGAGGCGCGGACGGTGGGGGGACGTCGCCGGGCCCTCAACCTTGCTAGCTGCGAAAGCGTGGTGGGCGCTTTTCGAGGAAGGCGGCGACGGCTTCCTTGTGCTCGGGACTCTTCCAGCATTCGCGGAGCAGCACGCTCTCGCGCTCTTGCACCGCCGAGAGATCGGTCGCGCTCCCGTTCTCGGTGAGGAGCTGCTTCGTCATGCGGAGCATCGGGTCGGGGTTCGCGGCGATCGACTCCGCGATCGCGAACGCCTTCGGCAGCAGCTCGTCGGCGCTCGTGAGCACGTCGACGAGCCCGGCCTGGTACGCCTCGGTCGCCGGACAGAGGCGGCCGGAAAGGCACATCTCGCTCGCGCGGCCGAAGCCCATGCGCTGGACCAGGAAGTGCGTGCTCGCGAGCTCGGGCACGAGCCCCACCTTGATGAAGAGCATGCCGAACTTGGACGCCTCGGAGGCGACGATGACGTCGAAGGGCAGGATCATCGTCATGCCGATGCCGACGGCGGCACCGTTCACGGCGGCGATCAGCGGTTTCGCCGCGCGCGCCATCTGCACCCAATCCAGCCCCGCCGGCATGCCGCCCTGGCCCGCGGCAGTGTTGCCGCCGGGATCGGTGCCCTCGATCCGGCTCTTGAAGGTCGCTTCCATGTCGGCACCGGCGCAGAAGCCGCGTCCCGCGCCGGTCATGACGATCGCGCCGACGGCCGGGTCGCCGTTGGCGCGCGCGATCGCGTCGGCCTGCTCCATGCCCATGCGCGGCGTCGACGCGTTCAGCTTGTCGGGTCGCGCCAGCGTGATCAGGGCCACCGGGCCGCGGGTCTCATAGGTGATCTGTTCGTAGGTCATCGTCACGATTGCCTCCGTGTCAGACGTACGCGCGCAGGAGCGCGAACACGACCACGCCCGTCACCGACACGTAGAACCAGATCGGCAGCGTGAACCGCGCGATCCGGCGGTGCGAGTCGAAGCGGCTCGTGCCGGCGTAGAAGAGCGTCGAGAGGATCATCGGCAGCGCCACGATCGAGAGCCCGATGTGGCTCACCAGGATGAAGAAGTAGATCGGGCGGATCAGGCCCTGCCCCGGGAAGCGCGTGTCGCCGTGGAAGTTGTGGTAGACGACGTAGCTCACCAGGAAGAGCGCGGAGAACGCGACCGCGGAGAGCATGAACCGCATGTGGGTCTGGCGGTCGCCCCGTCTGATGCTGAGCCATCCCCCCGCGAGCGCGCAGGCGCTGCAGGTGTTGAAGACGGCGTTGGCGACGGGGAGCCACCCGATCCACGCCGGCGCGGGCGCGCGCGTCGTCTTGAGATAGATCAGCCAGATCAGGAAGCCGGCGATCGCCGCCGAGAGCGGCAGGATCCAGACCAGCGGCCGGCGTTCGGCGAGCGCGGTGTCCATCGGCTCAGACGTGCTTCAGCACTTCCTGGGCGAGGCGCTGTTGCGTGTGCGCGTCGACGCCGCCCCCGAAGAGCACCTGTGTCACGTCCCAGTCTCGGGCCCGACGCTTCAGCTCGGCGATGCACTCGTCGGGCGTGCCGATCAGCGTCATCGGCGAGCGCAGCAGGCCCTCCGGCGTGGTGTTGAACATCGGCGCCATGCCCTCGACGGTCGCGCGCGTCGCCGCCGGCGAGTCCATCAGCATGCAGGTGAAGATCATGTTGCTGATGCGGATCTTCTTGCCGTCGCGGCCGTGGCGCGCCGCCTCCTCACGCAGGAACTTCACCTTCGAGGTGAAGGCGTCGTCGGTCAGCTTGGCGACGTTCTCGAGCTTGATGTAGCCGGGCTTGCCGGCGTCGGCGATGATGTTGACGACGTCGGCGTGCTTGGCGGCTACGCGCAGCAGGCCCTTGCCCCCGCCGCCGAGCAGGATCGGCGGGGCGGGCTGCTGCACCGTCTTCGGCCACAGGATGCACTCGTCGAATTGGTAGAATTCGCCCTTGAAGGTCGTCGTTTCCTTCGACCACAGCGAGCGCATGCAGGTGAGCGCCTCGTCGAGCATGCGGATGCGGGTGGTGATGTCGGGGTACTGCAGGCCCGTCATCTTGAACTCGCGTTCGGTCCAGCCGGTGCCGAGCCCGGCGACGAGCCGTCCGCCGCTCAGCTGATCGAGCGAGGCCAGGCTCTGCGCCGTGATCACGGGATGGCGAAAGAGATTGCAGAGCACGAGGTGGCCGACCTGCGCCGTCTTGGTCGCTGCCGCGATCACCGCCACCATGATCATCGGATCGTAGGAGAGATTCCGCGGGTCGAAGCTCTTCTCCGGGCCTTCCATCACGATGTGGTCGGGCACGGTGATGACGGAGTAGCCCTGACCCTCGGCAGCCTGGGCCCGGTCGCGAAGCTGCTGGAAGTCGATGTTGGCGAGCTGCAGACCGTATTCCATGGACGTCTCCTTCGTTGGGGATCACGCGGGGCGGTTGCCGAACGTGCGAGGGTTATGGCACGGCGAGACGCTGAGGCAAGGCGTATGACCCAACCGACGCTGACGACGGCCGCGATCATCGGTTGCGCCGGCCTCATGCCCGCCGACACCAGTGCGATCGTTCGTCGGCGACGGCGGTACGATGAAGGTCCGAGCAACGGCGAGACGCTCTGCAACGACGCGATGGAGCGCGTCCTCGCCTCGAAGGAGATGCCCATGACGAGCCGTGACGCTTTCCGCCGTGCCATCGAACGCCACGACTTCGACGAGCTGATCGCGCTGTTTCGCGAGGACGCCGTCCTCCACAGCCCGATCACGTTTCAGCCGTTCGAGGCAAGGCGGCGATCCGGCGCCTGCTCTCGATCATCTTCGAGGTCTTCGAAGGCTTTCACTACACCGACGAGCTCGACGCCGCCGACGGCTTGACGAAGATCCTGGTGTTCCGGACCAAGGTGAAAGGGCGCGACGTCGAGGGCATCGACATGGTGCGGTTCGACGAGGCGGGGATGGTGCGCGACCTGACGGTGATGGTCCGACCGCGCTCCGCCATGGAGCGGCTGCTGGCCGAGGTCCAGCCCCGCCTCATGGCGGCGATCCAGGCCGACGCGGGTTGAGCCTACGCTGCGTTCGGAAGGCGAGCACGCGCTCTCTCGCGACTTTTCCCCATCGCCCACCTCCGCTAAGGTCCGCCGATGATCATGAAGTCCACCCCATTCGTCATGGGCGTCGCCGCCCTCGTGCTCGTCGCCGCGACGCTCCCGGCGGTCGGTGCCGAGACGTTGAACCGGATCGTCGCCACCATCGACGGCGAGCCCATCACGCTGGTCGAGCTGGAGCGCTACACCGAGATGGCCAAGAAGCGTCCGGGCGGCGAGCAGATGGCGCTCGACCAAAAGGCGCTCCTCGACGAGCTCGTCCTCGACAAGATCATCCAGAAGCAGGTCGAGGCCCTCGGTCTCAAGGCGACCGACCAGCAGATCGACGGCTACATCGAGTCGATCCGTACCCGAAACAATCTCAGCGAAGAGCAATTGATGGAGGCCCTGCAGCAGCAGAACATGAGCTGGGACCAGTACCGCCTCCAGGTGCGCGGCGACATCGAGCGCGCGAACCTCATCAACCGCGAGATCCGGACCAAGGTGAACGTGTCACCCGAGGAAGTGGAGCGGTACTACAAGGCCCACCTCGACGACTACGGCACCTCGGCCAAGGTGACGGTGCGCCTGATCTCGCTCCTCGTGCCCCCCGACGCGAGCGACGCCGACAAGGCCGCCATCCGGACCAAGGCCGAGGAAGTCCAGAAGCTCGCCGCGGACGGCGGCAACTTCGCCAAGCTCGCCAAGGAGTACTCCCAGGGGCCCGGGGCGGAGGAGGGCGGCGACATCGGTGAGGTCCAACCCGAGGAGATGCAGCCCGAGTTCGCGAAGGCGGCCAAGAGCCTCGAGCCGGGTCAGGTGAGCCCGCTCATCGTCACCGCCTCGGGTTTTCACGTGCTGAAGATCGAGAAGAGCTCCGGCGAGACCCATCGTCCGCTCTCCGAGGTCAGCGACGAGATCAAGGAGAAGCTCTACAAGGAAGCGATGGAGACGCGGTACGACCGCTGGCTGAACCAGGATCTGCGCGCCCGGCACCACGTCGAGATCCTTCTTTGACCTTGCCCCTCGGCATTACGCTCGGTGATCCGGCCGGGGTCGGCGCCGAGGTGATCGTGAAGGCGCTCGGGCACGCGCGCCTGCGGCGCGTGCGGGCGCTGGTGATCGGCGACGGCGAGGTGGTGCGTGCGACGGCGAAGCGCCTGCGCTCGCGGGCGGAGGTCGTGACGCTCGCCGAGTCCGACGTGGTGGCCGGGCGCTTCCCGCCACGGATGCGCGGCGGCCGTCCGACCATCGCCGTCCTCGCTACGGGTCGTCTCGGGGCGCCGGCGCGCCGCCCCGGCAAGCCGTCGATCGCGGGCGGCCGGGCGTCCTACCGCTACATCCTGAGCGCCGTCCGCCTCGCGCAGACGGGGGCGATCGCGGGCATCGTCACGGCGCCCATCAACAAGAGCTGGGTCACGCGCGCCGGGTTTCCGATCAGCGGCCACACCGAGCTCCTGAAGGATCTCACCGGGGCGCGCGACGTCCGCATGATGCTCGCGGGCAGCCGGCTCCGAGTCATTTTAGTGACCATGCACCTGGCTCTCGAAAAGGTGCCGCAGGCGCTCACCGTTCGGGACGTCGCGCGCACAATCACGATAGCCGCCGATCACCTCCGCCGTTATCATCGCGTGGCCGAGCCCCGCATCGCGGTCACGGGCCTCAATCCTCACGCGGGTGAGGGCGGGCTCTTCGGCCGCGAGGAGCAGCGCATCATCGCGCCCGCGATCGAACGGGCGCGACGCGACGGCGCGAACGCGAGCGGACCCTACCCGGCCGACTCGCTCTTCTTTCAGGCGGTGGACGGCAACAGGTTCGATGCGGTGATCGCGATGTACCACGACCAGGGACTGATTCCGTTGAAGCTCCTCCACTTCCACGACGCCGTGAACGTCACGCTCGGCTTGCCGATCGTGCGCACCTCGCCCGACCACGGTACCGCGTACGACATCGCCGGCACCGGCCGCGCCGACGCCGGCAGCATGATCGAGGCGATCGCGCTCGCGGACGCCATGAGCCGCCAGGAGACCCGACCATGACCGCTGCCCTCAAACGCGCCGTGCCGGGGCCCGTGAATCCGGCGATCTTCCGCGAGTACGACATCCGCGGCATCGCCGACGTCGACTACGACGCCGAGTTCGCCCGCGTCCTCGGCCGCGCCTACGCCACCTACGTCGCCGACAAGAACGTGAAGCGGGTGAGCGTCGGTCGCGACGCGCGCCTCACGTCCGACAAGTACGCCGATGCCTTGAAGGACGGCCTCCGCGCCGGCGGGCTCGACGTCGTCGACCTCGGCATGACGCCGACGCCGCTCGTCTACTACTCGCTGCACCATTGCGACGTCGACGGCGGGATCCAGGTGACGGGCAGCCACAATCCGTCCGACCACAACGGCTTCAAGATCTGCGTCGGCAAGGTCTCGATCTACGGCGAGGAGATCCAGGCGCTTCGCAGGATCATCGAGTCGGGCGAGTTCCGCGACGCACCACGCGGCAAGGAAGAGCACTACGCGATCATCCCCCCGTATCAGGACGAGCTCATCAAACAGTTCGGCACCCTGCCGCGAAAGCTGAAGGTCGTCGTCGACTCCGGGAACGGCGCCGCCGGACCGGTCGCGCCGCGCATCATCGCCTCGCTCGGCTGCGACATGCGCGACCTCTTTTCCGAGCCCGACGGCCGGTTCCCGAACCACCATC
Source organism: uncultured Polyangiaceae bacterium (assembly GCA_964631985.1). GTDB lineage: Bacteria > Desulfobacterota > Binatia > UTPRO1 > UTPRO1 > UTPRO1. The sequence continues at coordinate 6,885 of CAZWAX010000200.1, forward strand.
CGGATCCGACGGTCGAAGAGAACATGGAAATCCTGATCGACACCGTGAAGAAGACCGGGGCCGATCTGGGCATCGCCTTCGACGGCGACGCCGATCGCGTCGGCCTCTGCGACCAGCACGGCCGCATCCTCTGGGGCGACGAGATGCTGGTCCTCTTCGCGCGCGACATCCTCGCCGAACGTCCGGGTGCCGTGATCGTCTCCGAGGTGAAGTGCTCGCAGCGGCTCTACGACGACATCGAGAAGCGCGGCGGGAAGGGCATCATGTGGAAGGCCGGGCACTCGCTGCTGAAGGCGAAGATGCGCGAGACCAAGGCCGTGCTCGGCGGCGAGATGAGCGGCCACATCTTCTTCGCCGACCGCTACTACGGCTACGACGACGCGATCTACGCCGCCTGCCGGATGCTCGAGATCGTCGCGAAATCCGGGAAGCCGATCGCCGAGCTGCTCGCGGATCTGCCGCCGGCGGTCAGCACGCCCGAGATCCGCGTCGATTGTCCGGACGCGCTCAAGTTCAAGATCGCCGAGGAAGCCACGAAGAAGTTCCGGGCGGCCGGTTACGACCTGATCGACATCGACGGCGTGCGGGTGAAGTTCGCGGAGGGCTGGGGTCTGATCCGGGCCTCCAATACCCAGCCGATCCTGGTGATGCGCTTCGAGGCAGCGAACGCCCAGAGGCTCGCCGAGTACCGCGCGATCGTCGAGAAGGTCGTCGACGAGGTGAAGCGCGAGGTGTGCTAGCGCACGCGGCATCCGATTCGGAGGTGGCGGAGGCATCTGGCGGGCCCGCGCTGCCCGTTCTTCCGACCGTCGCCGCGATCGCGGTCGTCAACCTCGCCCTGAAGCTGCCCCATCTCGGCCGCCAGAGCCTCTGGCTGGACGAAGCGCTCACGGTCACCGCGGCCGGACGCTCGTTCGCCGAGATCGTCGCGCACGCGACGGTCAACCAGAACCCGCCGCTCTACGGGTTCCTGATGCACGTGTGGCTCGGGGCGTTCGGCATTTCGGAGACGAGCGCGCGGCTCTTCCCGGTGCTGAGCAGCACGGCGACCGCGGTGCTGCTGTTCCTGCTGGCGCTTCGCTTCCTCGGGGCGCGTGCGGCCGTGCTCGCCGTGCTGCTCTTCACCCTGATGAACGTTCAGGTGCAGTACGCGCGCGAAGCGCGGGTCTATGCGCTCGTGGAGTTGCTGGCGACGGCGTCCTCGTACGCGTTCCTGGCCTTGGTGACCCGGCCCCGGTGGCGGACGGCCGTGGTCCTCGCGGTGCTGAACGCCTTGTTGTTCTTCAGTCACTACGTGACGGTCTTCCTGCCGCTCGCCCAACTGGTCGCGACGGTCGCGCATCGGCCGTGGCGGCTCCGCGCGGGGCGCCACGTGCTCGCGGCCGCCGGCGCGAGCGCCGTGTTGGTCCTCCCGTGGCTGCCGTATGCATGGCGGAACGCGCCGACCGCCGGCGCCTATTGGCTGGAGCCGCCGACGTGGCGCGATCTCCGCCACGTCCTCAAGCGATTCGCCGACAAGAACCGCCTCCTCTACGCGACCCTGCTCTTGCTCGTGCCGGCGGTGCGGCGCGCGCTCCGGGTTCCTCGTGGCGCCTTCGACGGTGGCGTGGGGCAGTACCTCGTGCTGTGGGGTCTCCTCCCGCTCGCGCTCGCATTCGTGATCGCGGCACGCATTCCGATTTTCCTCGACCGCTATCTGCTCTACGCGTCGCTCGGGCTCGTGCTGACGTTCGCGTATCTGCTCGCCGTGCTGCCGCTCTCCCGAAGGGCGCATGCCGTGGTCGCGGCCGGGCTCGTGGCGCTGCTCGCGCCGAGCACGCTCCGCGAGGCGCCGAAGGACGACTGGCGCGCGCTCGCCGCGCGGGCTCACGAGCTTCGCGCCATGCATTCCCCCGCCACGGCGCTCGTGCTGGTCGCGGCGCACGAGGTTCCGCCGTTCGCCTACTACTTCGATCGCGCGTCGTTCGCGGCTCCGGGCCGTGAACGCACCCTGCGCGAGCGCGGGGTCGTCGCCGTCGCGCCCGGCGCGGCGCTCGATGCCGCCACACTCGCCGGCGTGGCCGCCGTCGCCATCGTCCGCCCGCGCCTCGGCGCGCCCGAGGTCGCGGGGCTCGACGGCTTCGGCGCGCCGCGGGCATGGGCGCGGGTGCAGGGCCTGGACCTGCTCGTCCGCGACCGTTCCCCCTGACGGCGCTGGGGGTCAGCGCGGCGGTAAGATCTCGGAGACCGGGATCGCGACGCCGTCCGGCGCGTGCACGTGGTCGCCATCGCCGATCAGATGTCGCGCCGATAACGTCGAGCAGTAGAATCGGGATCGCCGAGCACGTGGACGACGCGTCGCTCGAGGTCCACGATCCAGTATTCGGCAATGCCGCTCTCGGCGTAGGCGGCGCTCTTCTCGGAACGATCGTAGGCGAGCGAGGTGCTCGCGACCTCGCAGACCAGCGACCTGCCCTACCGCGAGCCTTCCCGCCGCCACTCGTCGGGCGTGAGCGTCCGGAGCGCCAGCGCGTGCACGCGGCGCGCGCCGAGGTCGCCGAGGGCGGCGTAGACGGTACGGTGGCGCTCGACGAGCCCGAGGCCTTCGAAGCGCGTCGACACGATGACGGCGTCGAAGTGGCCGCCCTCGAGCGCGCCAGCATGGCCACGGTGACGGGCGCTCTGATCCTGCACCTCGACGTGCTCGGCGGCGAGCGCGGTGCGGAGATCCGCGGTCAGTTGGTCGGCGATCTTCATGACGTCGTCCTCACTTGGTGCGCCGGGCGGCGAAACGCAAACGCACGTAGTCGGCGGTCCAGTGGCCGGCGGCGTCGGCGAGATGCGGGCGGAGCGCGGCGCGCACCTCCGCGAGCAGGGCCGGACGCTCCGACGCCGGGACGGCCACCAAGAAGCTTTCGGCGAACGTCTCCAGCCAGCCGGTGACGTCGCCCGGGAGCGGTGTCGGGCGCGGGAAGAGCGCGATCGTGTCGACGGCGAACCCATGCGCCGCGAGTCGGGCGCCGTAGTCCTCGGCGGTCGGGAAGAACCACGGGTCGTACGTCGCGGCGTCGATCCCGCGGGAGGTGAGCGCGGCGCCGAGCGCCGAACGAATCGTCGCCACGCAGCCCGCGCCGCCCATCTCGGCGACGAAGCGCCCGCCCGGTTTCAAGGCGCGGCGGACGCCCGCGATCACGGCGTCGGCGCGCGTCATCCAGTGCATGGCCGCGTTGGAGAAGACCGCGTCGAACGCGCCGTCGAACGCGAGCTCCTCCCCGCTCGCGACGCGGCAGTCGAGTCCGCGCGCCCGCGCGCCGGCGACCTGCTCCGGGCTCGCGTCGACGCCGACGACGTCGCAGCCGAGCGCGATCAGCTTCTCGGTGAGGGCGCCGTCGCCGCAGCCGAGATCGAGGACGCGCTCGCCCCGACGCGGCGCCAGCAGCTCGACCACGGGCATGCCGAGGTCGCTCACGAAGCGGGCGTTCTTCTCGTAGCGCTCCGGGCTCCAGGTCTGCGCGGCGATCATACGGCCTCCTTCAAGACCCGCATGGTCGACGCCGCGATGATGCGGCCGTGGGTCTGCTGGCTCCGCCGGTACGCTCCCATCACGGCGCGGAGCGAGGCCGTGATGAGGTTTGGATCGCGGCCGACGCCGAAAGCATGGGGGCCGGTGCCGACGGCGACCTCGACGTAGGCGACCGCCGTGGCGCC
>CAZWAX010000201.1:0-10532 GCA_964631985.1 uncultured Polyangiaceae bacterium
GAGACCCGAGAAAAACGATACGGTCCTTGAGAAGGCGGGAGTAGATGTCGTAGGCGCGCTCGCCTCGGCCGGTCTGCTCAACCACCATCGGGATGAGACTGGCTCTTGTCATGTCACGGCGAGCTTAACTGCTTTTCCGCCTCCCGGCAATCAAGTTTGATTGGAAGGGCCCTGAATCGTCGCGTGTTCCACGAGCCAGGTGAGCGCCTTCTCCTGCGCCAACCGCTCGGCGATCTCGCGTCGCGCTTCTGGATGGCGATAGAGGTCGGCAAGGCGGTCGCGCTCACGTGGCGCGGACCGCACGACGTCTGCGATCCGCTCGTCGACCTCGGCCTCGCTTGCCGCGATGTTCTCCTGGAGCGCCACGCGCTCCAGGACGAGCGCCGAGTGTACGGATTCGCGCGCCCGCACACGGAGCTCGGTGCGGATCTCGTCAAGCTTCGCTGCGAGCTCGGCATTGGCACCGGCCTGCGCATCGTACACCCCGACTTCGCGCGCCATCGACTCGAAGCGCTGCGTCGTGAGCGCTTCCGGCACGTCGAACGGATTGCGCTCGACGACTTTCTTGACCAGCGCGACCCGCATGCGCTCGTCGGCATCGCGCTCGGCCGCGGCTGCCAGACCCTGCCTGACCTTGTCGCGCAGCTCGTCCAACGACCCGCACTCGCCATGATCCTTGGCGAACTCGTCGTCGAGCACGGGGAGCTCCTTCCGGCCGATATCCTTCACCTCGACACGGAACGTCACCGTCTTACCCGCCACGTCCGTGCTGTGATGGTGCGCCGGGTATTCGACCGGGATGTGCGCGCTCTCGCCGCGCTTCATGCCGATGAGCTTCTCCTCGAAGGGGGGAGGAAACGTTCCACTCCCGACCTCGACGACGCGGCTCTGCGCCGACGCGCCGGTAAGCGCCCGCCCGTCGACGACACCCGTATAGAGGAGCGACACGAGATCGCCCTGCTCGACGATGTCGCGATCCGTCACGGGGACCATCTGCGCGAAGGACTGACGCGCGCGTTCGAGTTGGGCGTCCACGGCCTCGTCTGCGACGGGCTCGACCGTCCGCTCGACCTCGAGCCCATCGTAACCGACGACACGAACGTCCGGCTTGATCTCGATGGTCGCCGAGTAGCGAAGGCCTTCCGCCGGACGCACCTCCTCGGCCACGATCTCGGGCCTGGCGACCGCCTTCAGCTGCCGCTCCTCGAGCGCATGTACGAACGAATGCTGAATGAGCTCGCCGATGACCTCGCTCTCGACCTGGCTTCCGTAATATCGCTCCAGGACCTGGCGAGGCACCTTCCCCGGCCGGAAGCCCTTGATGCGCGCACGCTGGGAAAGACCGCGATAGGCGGCGTCGATCTTCGCCTGCACCTCTTCGGGCGGGAGAGCGATGCCGAGCTTCTTCTTGATCGGACTCAGATCCTCGACGGTGACTTCCACACCCATCCCTTACGCAGTCCGACCTGCCCTGACAAGTCGAACGGACAAGACGGTGCAGCGAATCGGAAATGCGAGAGGGGGGACTCGAACCCCCATCCGACAAAGCGGGCTAGATCCTAAGTCTAGTGCGTCTACCAGTTCCGCCACTCTCGCCCGGATCGCGATGGACGACGGCGTCGTACCGCGACGTAGACGTCGAGGTACACCAAAGCGCAGACGGCGCGCAAAGCCCCGCGCCCGCTTGCGGGGCCCCGCCGCCAGCGCTACGAGCCACGAACCGTGCCCGAGCGCGCCTTCGCCCGCGACACCTGGCTGGTTCTCGCTGCGATCGTGCTAGCGACCACGGTCGCTTATGCCGGCAGCTTTCGCGGCGATTGGATCTCGGACGACGTCCACAGCATCGCCGAGAATCCGGTCATCCGTTCGCTGGCGCCGTCCAATCTGTACCGCCTCGCGACGTCGAGAACGGACGGCGTCAACTACATTCCGTTGAATTTCCTGTCCCTGGCGATCGACTATCGGCTGTGGGGCCTTCAGCAGTTCGGATTCCACCTGACGAACCTGCTCATCCACATCGCGAACGCCATCGCCATCTATTTCTTGTTGCGCCGCCTGCAGGAGTCGACGGGGGTCGCGGCGGCCGCGAGCCTTCTCTGGGCGCTCCATCCCGTCCAAGTCGAAAGCGTGGCGTGGATCAGCGAGCGCAAGAACGTCCTGTCGACGTTGTTCTTCCTGCTCGCGTTCCTCGTTTATCTTCGCCATTCGGAGCGGCCCCATTGGCGACGGTACCTGCTCCTCTTGGTCGTCTATTTGGCGGCTCTGCTGTCGAAGGTGAACACCATCGTGCTGCCTGCCCTCTTCCTGACCCACGAGGTCGTCGTGCGCGGGCGGCTGCGGGTCCGTGACGTCGCGTTGACGCTGCCGCTCTTCGCATGTGGCGCCGTGGTCGCGTGGGCGAACCTGCACGGCAACACCTCACACGGCAGCGCGTACCACGGCGGCTCGCTCGCCGCGACGCTCCGAACCAGCGCCACGACCATCCCCCGATATCTCTGGAACGTGGTCGCGCCGATCGACCTCATGACCTACTACCCCGTCCCCCTGCGCGGCTCGTGGTCGGATCCACCGGTGGCCGCCGCCGCCGTACTCATCCTCGCCCTGATCGCGATCACCTGTTGGCTCGCGGTGCGACGCCAGCCGGAAGCGTTCTGGCTCGCCTGGTTTGGAATCACGCTGGCTCCGATGCTGAACCTGATCCCCTTCCCGGCCTTGATGAACGATCGCTATCTGTACATGCCACTGCTCGGCATCCTCGTCCCGTTGCTCCGCCAGAGCCGCCGTGTCCTGGGGAGCTTCGGCGTCCCCCGTGCCTTCCCGGTGCTCGCCGGCGCCCTCGCCCTCGGCTGCGGAGCCCTGACGGTGGCGCGCGTACCCGTCTTCCGGAACGAGATCGCCCTCTGGGCCGACTACGGCCTGCGAACGGCGTACATCACGGCCGACGAACCCTACGGCCCGCAGCCACGAACCGAGCAAAAGCGCCTGCTCCATGAAGCGCTCGCACGCAATCCCGACCTCGCCGCTCTGCACAACAACGTCGGGGGGTTCGCATTCGAGGAGAACCGGCTGGCGGAAGCCCTGCCCTCGCTCGAACGCGCCTGGGAGCTCGACCCGACCGATCCGGTGATCGCCCTCAACCTCGGCCGCACCTACCTTCGCCTCGGCCGGCTCGACGACGCCGTCCGGATCCTGGAGATCGCGACCGCGCTCGAGCCGCCATCGTTCTTCCCGCATTTGAACCTGGCCCGCGCCTATCTCCTGCAAAAGGATCCGGTGCGCGCCCGTGCCGCGCTAACGCGCGCCAAGGCCATCAAGAGCGACCCACATTTCTGGATGCGCTTCGAACGCGTGCTGCAGCAGGCCGAGCAGCGCGGCTCGTGACGCGGCGCCGACGGGGCCTTACCGCCCGGTGAAGAATCGCCGCGGATTGTCGACCAGGATGGTCTCGACGTCCGCCTCGGAGAGCCCACCCGCCAGCAGCTGCGGCACGATCTTGGCGAGGATACTGGTCGGGCGCCAATCGGGCAGCATCGCGAGGACGTCTTCGTACCGGTTCCCGAAAGGAACGGGCCGACCCTGCCAGCAGGAGATCGAGTCGTGCGAGAGCAGGACGTTGCGCGCGTACCCCGCATCCGCCAGCTTGAGCACGTTCTTCACGCGTATCTCGTCGGGCTGGATGAGCGTGATCCCGAACCGGTCGAACCCGACGAACGCGCCCCGTTCGGCGAGCGATCGGTGATAGTCGGGATCGTCGACCCCATCGGAATGTCCGACCACCAGCCGATCGGCTCCCACCCCCTCCGCGGTCACGAGATCGATTTGCTCGTGCCCGCAGGTCGCCTCCTGGGTGTGTGAGATCAAGGGGACACCCGTCTCACGGGCAGCACGCGCACCGGCCTGGACGAGCTTCCGCTCGTAGGCGGAGATCGCGTGCGCTCCCGTCGCGATCTTCACCGCGCCGGCCCGGATTCCGGTGTCTCCGACGCCGTCGGTGATCTCCTTTATATAGATGGCCGTGATGTCCTCGACCGGGAGGTGACGGAACGTGTGGGTGATACCCTCCGCCTCGAAGTACGCGCCGGTGGTACACACGATCTGCATCCCGCTCTTCTGCGCCAGTTCCGCCAGGAACTCGACGTCGCGACCAAGGTCCATCGGACAGGGGTCCACGAAGGTACCGACCCCGAGGCCGCGGAGCTCGTGCATCTGGTCGACGGCACGGCTCATGGCTTCGCTCCGCACGAAACGCGGAGCCAAGGCGTCGAGGTTCCAGCCCGGAAAACCGATGAGGACGTGCTCGTGGATGAGGGTGCGTCCCAGTGCCTCGGGGGGGATGCGACCGGTCACGGTCTGCACGGCACGAGCATCGGTAGTCATGCGACGGATTCCTTTCGATCGCGACGGTCGCCGCTGGCGCCGACGTAGCAAGCGCTCCCGCGTGGAACAAGCGAGGAACCACCGCGGAGCGACGAATCAGCCCTGAGCCTCGCCGACCGCTTCGTCGAGACGTCGAAGGTATTCCGTACGGGAAACCTCGATGACCCCGAGGGACCGCAGATGGTCGGTCGCGAGCTGCACGTCGAGCAGGCGGAAACGCTCAGCCACCAGCCACTCCACCAACTCCGCGAGCGCGACCTTCGATGCGTCCGGGGCACGGTGAAACTTCGACTCGGCCGCAAACAGTCCGCCAATCGCGACGCCGTAGACGCCACCGACCAACGCCGCGCCCTCCCACACTTCGACGCTGTGCACCCAGCCGAGGCCGTGCAGGCGCTCGTAGGCGCGTCGCATCGCCGTCGTGATCCACGTACCCTCGACGCGATCGGCGCAGCCTTCTATGACCGCCGCACAGGCCTGGTCGCGAGTGACGCGATAGCGCCCGCGCCGACGCAGTCGGCGTAGACTCCGCGACTCGTGAAAGCCGTCGAGCGGCAGCAGCGCGCGCGGATCGGGGGACCACCAGAGAAGCCGTCCGTCCGGATCCGGCCATGGAAAGATCCCCCGACGATACGCCGCCAGAATCGTCCCCGGCTCGAGATCGCCCCCGGCGGCGAGACATCCGTGATGCGGCGCCGACTCGGGGGGCGGCATCACGTAGCGACTCGGAGGCGGCTCGATCGGGCGTGTGGAATTCACCGTCGGAGACGCTCCCTTCGGCGGCGTGTCAGTGCCGGCGCGACGCGAAATGCTGGCGGAGCTCGTACATCCCCCGAAACGTCGCCAGCGCGTCGATGGGGGCATCGAACGGCAGGCCGTGGAGCTCACGATACGCGCGTTCGACGTTGAACAGGAGGCGCTCCGGCTCGGTCCAACCAGCATACGGGCCGAGGTCGATCCGTTTCGCGGCTTCGAGCTCGGAGCGACCGGCCTCGAAGTGCCGCCGCGACTCGTCCTGGACGTACACCAGATAGGCGCGCATCTCGCGCGGACCCTCGACCCCGCTGAGCGGTCCGTGCCCGGGCACGACCACCTCGGGCGCCAAGTCGACGATCGTGTCGAGCGCCGCCAGCCACTGCGCGTACGTCCCTTCCCACCCGATCGGCGTACAGAGCCGGAACAACACGTCGCCGGTGAAGACCACCCGCTCGGCCGGCAAGTGGACGATCACGTCGCCGGCCGTGTGCGCGGGACCGACGTAGCGGAGCTCGACGCGCAGCCCATCGAGGTCGAGCTCGAGGCGATCGTCGAACAGGGTTCCCGGCGGCGTCAGCTCGATGCCGGTGAAATCCCATTCCGCGAGCGCGGTGGCGAAGGCCGCGATCGCCGGATCCGGGCTGCCGGCCGCGCCGCGGAGCATCTGGAGCCCCGCCGGCGACGAGTCCTTGCCGAACGACTCCGCGCACAGGCGATGGCCGATGATCTCGGCGCCGGCAAAGAGCTGGTTTCCCCAGCAGTGATCGCCATTGTGGTGGGTGTTGACCAGGCGGCGCGCCGGCGGCGCGGAGACGCGACGATACAGCTCGATCAGATCCTGGGTGTGGCGCAGGTCCCAGAAGGTGTCGACCACCAGGCCCCCACCACGATTCAGGAAGCCCGAATTGCTCCAGCCGAGGCCGCGATCGGGGGTGAGGCACGCGTACACGTCGGTCGCGATCTCGCGCAACTCCATGGGCTCGGGGCATAGCACCGGCGCAGCGCCCATGCGACGACCCGCGCACGCCTCTTCCGTGAGCGCGGGGCCGCATTCATCATCCTGATCATGGACATCACGACCGATGCCGGTGCCGCCCGGGCACTGCTCCTGACGCGCGCGCTGCGCGCCACGATCCTGCTGGTATGCCTCGGGACGGCGGGGGCGGCGTGGATGCTCGGGTCGCCGACGGTCATGGGCCTCGCCCTCGTGATCGCCGCCGAAGAGACCTGGGAGACGTCGGTCGTCGTGGCGGCACTCCATCGTCAACTCCGCGGAGCTCCGCTCCCCCAGTTGAGAAGGGGGATCTCTCCCCCTTCATGAAGCGCGGCACAGCCGCGCTTCATACATCCCCCGGCTCGCTCACCGCTCGGCCGCGCCGCGCGCGCGGGTTCGGCATCGCTCCTAGCCGGTCCGGACGGCGACTGTTAGAGTTTCCCGCGACTCACGCATGCGGGCGACGGGGAGCGAGGTGGAACTGCGATACACGGCGGCCGACGCTGCGACGCCGCCGCGCTTCGTCATCGAGCACGTCGTCCCCACGGTCGACGCCGGTCGCTACCCGATCAAGCGTATCCTTGGCGAAGGGTGTCCCGTAGCGGTCGACATCCTGCGCGACGGCCACGACATGCTGGCCGGTCGGATCGCGTTTCGCGGCCCCGGCGATCACGATTGGCGGCACGCGCCTCTCGCGTACGACTACGACCACGATCGCTGGCACGGGACGTTCGTTCCCGACCGTCTCGGCCGCTGGACGTATCGCATCGAGGCCTGGACCGATCGCTTCGCGACCTGGCGCCATGCCCTGGCGGCCCGCGCCGGGGCGGGCCGCGACGTCGCGCTCGATCTGCTCGAGGGCGCCGACCTCCTCCGGGAAGCCGCCGCGCACGCCGACGGAGACACCCGAGACACGCTGACCCGCGTCGCCACGAACCTCGCCTGCTGCGAGCTGCCCATCGCGGAGCGGGTCGCCCTGGCCACGCATGGAGATCTCCTGGGCCTCGTCCCGGCCGTCCTCCCGCCGCGCGACCGCACGCGCGACGCGAAGGAGTATGCCGTCATCGTCGATCGTGAGCACGCGCGCTTCGCCGCGTGGTACGAGTTGTTCCCGCGCTCGCTCGGTCCCGAGCCCGGCCGTCACGGCACCTTCCGAGATGCCGCCGCACGGCTGCCGGCGATCGCCGCCCTCGGCTTCGACGTAGTGTATCTCCCGCCGATCCACCCGATCGGCACGTCCCATCGGAAGGGTCCGAACGGCACGACGACGGCCGGGCCGAACGACCCGGGGAGCCCGTGGGCGATCGGCAGCGCGGCCGGCGGTCATACGACCGTCGAGCCCGCGCTCGGGACCCTCGGCGACTTCGATCACTTCGTCGCCGTCGCCGCCGCGCACGGGCTCGAAGTCGCTCTCGACTATGCCCCGCATTGCTCGCCCGACCATCCCTGGATCCGCGAGCATCCGGACTGGTTCGCCCGTCGAGCGGACGGCTCGATCCGATGCGCCGAGAACCCGCCGTACACCTTCGACGACATCGTTCCGTTCGATTTCTGGTGCGCCGATCGCGAGGCATTGTGGACGGCGTGTCGCGACGTGGCCCTGTTCTGGATCGCGCGGGGCGTCCGCACCTTCCGCGTCGACAATCCCCACACCAAGCCTTTCGCCTTCTGGGAGTGGCTCATCGCAGACGTGACGCGAGTCCACCCCGAAGTGTTGTTCCTGGCCGAGGCATTCACGCGACCGAAGGCGGTGCGCGCGCTCGCGGCGCTCGGTTTCAGCCAGTCGTACACCTATTTCATCTGGCGCACGGGTGCGGCCGAGCTCCGCGAGTACCTGATCGAGCTCACCCAGAGCGAGCTCGCCGAGATCCTTCGACCGGCGTTCTTCCCGACCACCCCCGACGTGCTGCACGCGTATCTTCAGACCGGTGGACGCGCCGCCTTTCGCGTCCGGCTCCTGCTCGCCGCGACGCTCTCGCCGCTCTACGGCATCTACAGCGGCTACGAGCTCTGCGAGGCGACTCCGCTCCACGCCGGCAGCGAGGAATACCTCGATTCCGAGAAGTTCCAGCTGCGCCAGCGCGACTGGGCGGCCCCCGGCAACCTGAATGACGACCTCACGACCTTGAACCGGATTCGTCGGGCGCACCGCGCCCTCCAGCTCGCGGACAACCTCGAGTTCCACGAGGCCGAGCACGCGCACATTCTCTGGTACGCGAAGCGGGGCGACGGGCCGGCCGCGACGCTGCTCGTCGCCGTCAACCTCGACCCGCACCACGCTCACGAGACCATGGTGCACGTGCCGCTCGAGTTGCTCGGCGTCGACGAGGCGACGCCGTTCGAGGTCGAGGATCTCCTGAGCGGCGAACGCTACCCATGGCACGGCCGGCGGAGCTACGTCCGCCTCGATCCCACCGTCCGCGTCGGCCAGATCTTTCGCCGCGTCACCACGAGCGTCCCCGCATGAGCACCAACGACGTTCGCGTCTGGCCCGGCGCACCGCAACCCCTCGGCGCGACCTGGGACGGCGAAGGCGTGAACTTCGCGATCTTCTCCGCGCATGCGACCGCGATCGAGCTCTGCCTCTTCGACCGCGCCGACGACGAGCGCGAAAGCGCGCGCGTCACGCTCGCCGAGCGCGACCAGGGCGTCTGGCATGCGTACTTGCCCGACGCGCGGCCGGGCCAGTGCTACGGCTACCGCGTCCACGGACCCTACGATCCGCCTCGCGGCCATCGCTTCAATCCCCGGAAGCTGCTCGTCGACCCCTACGCGCGCGCGCTCGGTGACGGCGGCCGCTTCGGGCCATCGCTTTTCGGCTTCGAAACCGCCGATCCCCCCGACGATCTCGTGCCGAGCTTGACCGACAGCGCCGCTGCCGCCCCCAAGAGCATCGTCATCGAATCCGCCTTCACGTGGGGCGACGACCGGCCCCCGCGGATCCCCTGGAGTCGTACCGTCATCTACGAGTGCCACGTGAAGGGCCTGACGACTCGCCATCCCGACGTGCCAGCGCATCTCCGTGGTACCTATCTCGGGCTCGCGACCGACCCGGTGATCCAGCATCTGCTGAGCCTCGGCGTGACGTCGGTCGAGCTGCTGCCCATCCATCAGCCGATCGTCGACCGCTATCTCTTCGAGCGCGGGCTCACCAACTATTGGGGCTACAACACGCTCGCCTTCTTCGCGCCCGACGTCCGCTACGCGACGGCCAGCGGCGGCGCGCAAGTCGCCGAGTTCAAGACGATGGTGAAGCGCCTGCACCGCGCCGGCCTCGAGGTCATCCTCGACGTCGTCTACAATCACACCGGCGAAGGGGATCAACGCGGCCCCACGCTCTCGCTGCGCGGCATCGACAACGCCGTCTACTATCGCCTCGACCCCGCGGACGGCGGTCGCTACGTCGACGTCACCGGCTGCGGCAACACCCTCAACCTGCCCCACCCCCGCGTCACGCAGCTCGTGCTCGACAGCTTGCGCTACTGGGTCGAGGAGATGCACGTCGACGGCTTCCGCTTCGACCTCGCCCCCGCGCTCGGCCGCGGCGTCGCCATCGACAGCCGGAGCGACGCGTTCTTCGAGACGGTGCGACAGGATCCCGTCCTGTCGCGCGTGAAGCTGATCGCGGAGCCGTGGGACCTCGGACCCGGCGGCGACTGGGGTGGCGCCTTTCCGGCCGGGTGGTCGGAGTGGAACGCGCGCTACCGCGACGGGGTGCGCCGCTTCTGGCGCGGTGACGCGGGGCGCGTCGCCGACATCGCCTCGCGCCTCTCGGGCTCGAGCGATCTCTTCGCGCCCAACGGTCGCAATGCCGACGCGAGCATCAACTTTGTCACGTGTCACGACGGCTTCACGCTCCGCGACCTGGTCAGCTACGACCAGAAGCACAACGAGGCCAACGGCGAGGACAACCGCGACGGCACCAACGACAATTGGAGCCGCAACTGGGGCGTGGAGGGCCCGACGGCGGCCGTCGAGGTGCTGCGCCAGCGTGCCAGCACCGAGCGCAACCTCCTTGCGACGCTCGCCTTCTCGCAAGGCGTGCCGATGCTCCTTGCCGGCGACGAGATGCACCACACGCAGCAGGGCAACAACAACGCCTACTGTCAGGACTCCGAGATCAGCTGGATCGACTGGAACCTCGACGAGAGCGCCCGGGAGCTACTCGCCTTCACGCGACAGGTCTTCGCGATCCGCGCCGCCAACCCGGTGCTACGCCGGCGGAGCTTCCTTCACGGCCGCGAGCTCTCCGGCACCTGCCTGAAGGACGTCGCCTGGTTCCGCCCCGACGGTCAGGAGCTGAGCGAGCTCGACTGGCACGATCCGCATACCCATCTTGTCAGCATGCCAATCCACGGCCAGGCCACCGACGAGAAGGACGACCACCGCCGGCCGGTCCTCCGCC
>CAZWAX010000202.1:0-10501 GCA_964631985.1 uncultured Polyangiaceae bacterium
GCCCCGCTCGGGGCGCGCCGGACCGTGCTCAGCGCCGGCCGCGCAGCGATCGAGCTCCTCGAGCCGGACGGCGCAGGCGCAGTCGCCGACCATCTCGCGCACGCGGGTCCCGGCCTGTTCGCGGCCGGCTTCGCCACCCCCGACCTCGAAGCGCTCCGCCATCGGCTCGTCGAGCGGCGCGTCGACTTCGCCGAGGCGGACGGGCAGCTCTTCGTGGCGCCGGCGGCGACCGGCGCGACCGGCCTCCGCTGCGTGATCTCGCCGCTGCGCGACACGCCGGCGGCCCCCGGGCTCATTTCGCATCTCTACGAGGTCACGAATCTCGTCACGGATTGGGAGGCGGCGACGGCGCGCTACACGGCGATCTTCGATCTCGACCCCGAACGCTTCTGTCCGATCGCGAGCCCGGAGTACGGCTATCGCGGCACGCTCACGCTGTTCGACCCGCGCGACCGCCTCGACCGGATCGAGGTGATCACGCCCCACGATCTCACCAAGACCATGGGCCGCTTCATGACCAAGCGCGGCCCCTGTCTCTACATGTGCTTCGCCGAGGCCCCCGATCTCGGCGCGATTCGCGACCGTCTCCAGGAGCACGCGCCCGCGGACTGGACGGGATCGACCCACGCGGCCGTTCCCGACACCCTCTTCATCCACCCGAAGGCGCTTGCGGGTCTCATGATGGGCGTGAGCAGGACCACCGTTGGATGGACCTGGTCTGGCCACCCCGAGCGCGTCCGGGCAGGTCGCTGAAAAAGGGTCATCTGCTTCGTTGCTCCCTCTTTCGCTTGCCGTGCCCTCGGAGAGGGTGCGGCGTAGCTCCGCTACGCCTCCGCGCTCAGTCGGTCGCGCCTCACATCTGACCCTTTTTGAGCGACCTGCGGGGGGTGCCTCGTGCGCGCGGTGGGCGATCGCTTCGCTCCGCCCACGACCTCTTCTCACGCGGGACTGTGCCGTCGGTGGCGCCCGTCGTGCCGTGGCCGCCCGGGTGGCACACCGGGTGATCCCCAAGCCCCCGCCGGACGTGGCGAACGCGCTGGCCCTCGCCTTGCTCTACCCTCGCCTGCCGACTGGAGGTCGCTCAATGCGCGAAGCGAACGCCACCCCACCCCACCGCCGTGCTGCCCGTTTTTCGGACGGTGCCTTCATCGCTATCGCCGTCGCCGCGGTCGTCCTGACCGGCCTGGTCGCGGTGGGAGCCCGCTCCTGGATCGACCAACCCTTCGCGGGCTTCTTCCTGCGCTCCGACCGGACGGTCGCCGCGGTCGGGCGCACGACCTGGACCGACGTGGCGGCTCGGAACCTCTATGAGCACACCCTCCTCGCCGTCGACGGCGCTCCGATCGACGAGAGCGGAGACCTCCATCGTCGGGTCGCGGCGAAGCCGGTCGGGAGCCCGATCGTCTACACGTTGACCGACGGCACCACGACGACGACCGTGACCCTGCCCTCGCGGCGGTTCTCCGCGGCCGACTACTGGGCCGTCTTCGGGGCCTATCTCAGCACCGGGCTCTGCTACCTGCTGCTCGCGATCCTGGCCGCGTGGGCTCTCCCGTCCGAGCGCATGGGGCGCGCCCTCGTCCTGCTCGGCGGCGTTGGCGGCCTCTTCATGCTGACCTCTGCCGACCTCTATCCGCCGGCCGGGTCGCTCCGGGTGCACGTGCTCGCCGCGGCCTTCCTTCCCGCGACGCTCCTGCAGTTCGCGCTCGCCGTCGGCGACACGCGCGGCCGGTTCGCGACGGACACGCTGCCGGTCGTCTGGGCGGTGTCGCTGGCCGCCGCGGCCTCGATGCAGCTCGCGATCGGCAATCCCACCGAGACGCGCTTCGTTCACCTGACGTACGACGCCGCGCTCGGCCTGGCGCTGGTGGCGGCAACCATCGGCCTGGCGGCGCGGGTGCGCGTCGCCGCCGAGACCGCGCCGCTGCTCGCCTGTACCGCGCTCTTCGGGCTCGGCATCCCGGCGGTGGTGTTCCTCCTTGCCGCGACGATCGGAGGCGTACCGCAGAACGCCAGCGCCACGCTCGCGTTCCTCTTCCCGCTCGGGATGAGCGCGGCGCTGTTGCGCCACGATCCGTGCATCGCGATCGGCCAGGATTCGGACGTGCTCACGGGTGATTCGCGCGTGCTTGCGCACGACGTTGCGCCCTCGGCGCGATCACTTTAGGCTCCCGCGCCATGTCCGAAATCGTCCCGCCGCTCTTTCGCGATCTCCGTGAGCTCGCCGGTAACTACTGGTGGAGCTGGCAACTCGACGGCCCCGAGGTCTTCCGCGACATCTCCCGCAGCGTGTGGGAAGCCTGCGGACACAACCCGCGGAAGCTGCTCGACGAGACGGTCGCGACGCGCCGGACCGAGCTCGACATCGACCCGCACTATCGCGCCCGAGCGCAGGACCTGCTCGCCCGCTATCACGCCGCGATGGAGCCGCGGACCGAGCCGATCCCGGGCCTGGACCCCAGCTTCACGCCCGACCAACCGATCGCGTACTTCTCGGCCGAGTTCGCGATCCACGAGTCGCTGCCGATCTACGCCGGCGGCCTCGGCGTGCTCGCCGGCGATCACTTGAAGTCGGCCTCGGATCTCGGCCTCCCGCTGGTGGGCATCGGGCTCCTCTACCGCCAGGGCTACTTCCTCCAGGCGATGGACCGGTCGAACTGGCAGAACGAGCGTTACGTCGACCTCGAGATCGGCGCGATGCCGATCGAGCGCGTCACGGCGCCCGACGGTCGGCCGCTCTCGGTGACGGTGCTGATCCATCGCCGGCCGGTACACGTCAGCATCTGGCGGGTCCGCGTCGGACGGATCTCGCTCTACCTCCTCGACACCAACCGCGACGACAACGAGGAGCGCGACCGCTGGATCACGGGCCACCTGTACGGCGGCAACCAGGACACGCGCCTCGTCCAGGAGCTGACGCTCGGCTTCGGCGGCGTGCGCGCGCTCCGCGCCCTCGGGCTGAAGCCCCGGGTCTTCCACATGAACGAGGGCCACTCCGCGTTCCTGACCCTCGAGCTCCTGCGCGAGGAGCTCGCCGCCGGCACGCCGCTCGAGGAGGCAAAGAAAAAGGTGAAGGCGCAGTGCGTGTTCACCACGCACACCCCGGTGACCGCCGGCCACGACGTCTTCGGCGTCGAGTTCATGGACACCCACCTCGCCGCCTACTGGAACGAGCTCGGGCTCACGCGCGACCAGCTGCTCGCCTTCGGTCGCCGCCGCCCCGACGACCATTGGGAGCCGTTCGGCATGACCCCGCTCGCGATGCGCTTCGCGCGCTCGGTGAACGGCGTGAGCCGGAAGCACGGCGAGGTCTGCCGCGAGATGTTCCGCGACTTCTCCCCCGAGCGCGAGCCGGCGGCCGTCCCCATCCGGCACGTCACCAACGGCATCCACGTCCCGAGCTGGGCGGCGCCGGTCGCGCGGACGCTCCTCGGCCACTACCTCGGACCGCGGTGGGAGGCGCATCTCGACGATCCCGCGCTGCCCGCGCGCATCGACAGCATTCCCGACGCCGAGCTCTGGGAGATGCGGAACCAGCTGCGGCGCTACCTGGTCGCCGCCGTGCGTGCCCGGGCCCACGAGAGCCGCACCCGGAACGGCGAGGATCCCGACTTCATCGCCGCGGCCGACCACCTGCTCGACCCCGACGTGCTGACGATCGGCTTCGCGCGCCGCATGGCGACCTACAAGCGGATGAGCCGCATCATCCACGACCCCGAGCGCACCGCGCGCCTCCTCACCAACGACGAGCGGCCCGTGCAATTCGTGCTCGCGGGCAAGGCTCACCCGTTCGACAACGAGGCCAAGCGCAACTTCCAGGAGCTCGCGCGCTGGAAGCGTCCGATCGAGCACCTCGGCCGGATCGTCTATCTCGAGAACTACGAGGTCTCGCTCGCGCGTTTCCTGGTGCAGGGCTGTGACGTCTGGCTGAACCTGCCGCGCCGGCCGCTCGAGGCGAGCGGGACGAGCGGACAGAAGGTGATCGCCAACGGCGGCCTCAACTGCAGCATCCTCGACGGCTGGTGGTGCGAAGGCTTTCAGGACGGCAACGGCTGGGCGATCGGCGCCGAGCTCGACGACGGCGACCCCGAAGCGCAGGACAACGCCGACGCGGAAGCCCTCTATCGCGTGCTCGAGAGCGAGGTCGTGCCGCTCTTCTACGAACGCGACGAGCGCGGCATTCCGCTCGGCTGGCTCCGGCGCGTGCGTGCGTCGCTGCGCACGCTGCTGCCCGTCTTCAACACCGACCGCATGGTCCTCGAGTACGCGCGCGAGGTGTACGACGGCGGGGGATGATCCCCGCGCGGACACGACGATGCCCCCGCGCCATGACAGAGCGCACGCGCTCTGTCGTTGAACTTTCACGCGGGAAACGCGTTGTGCGGGAAGACCTCAACCGCTACACCTTTGGGCGGGAGGATACTTCATGCAGTGCCGTCTGCGTTCCCTCGCCCTGGGCCTAGCCGCGTTCGCGGCATCCACCGTCATCGCTGCCGATCATCCCGTCGCAGGCGACACGCTGTCGTTGAAGGATCCCGTCGGGAAGCCCGAGAAGCGCACGGTGAGCTTCAAGGCCACCCGCGATCTCGCGATCGATCCGAGCCAAGCCGGCGATCCGCGCCTGCTCGGCGCCACCGTGGAGTTCACGGGTGCCGGGGGGGGCGACGGCGCGACCGGCCCGCTCGTGTTGCCGCCCGGCGCCTTCTGGAAGGGTCTCGGCAATCCGCCCGGCAGCAAGGGCTACAAGTTCTACGACAAGAACCGCACGAACGGCATCAAGCAGGTGATGTTCAAGCCGGGCAGCAAGGGCGGTCAGCTACAGATCACCGGCGGCGGCCCCAACTGGCCCTATGCCGTCACGCAGCCGCAGACCGCGGTGTCCGTCCGCTTCTCGATCGGCGCCGAAACCTACTGCGGCAATTTCACTCAGTTCACCAAGAACGGGGTCGCGAAGGCCCAGGCCAAGAACGCGGTGGCACCCGCCAACTGCACGCCGCCCGTCTGCGGCGACGGCCTCGCGACCGGCAATGAAGAGTGCGACGACGGTGGCGCCATCGGCGGCGACGGGTGCTCGGCGAGCTGTCAGCTCGAGAACACCACGGCGCTCTGCGCCGGCGTGCCCGCCACCGGCGGCACCGACATCCATTCCATTCGCGTCGCCTCGGGCCTCCAGGCGCCGGTCTTCCTGACCGCGCCGCCGCTCGATCCGCACCGCCTCTTCGTGCTCGAGCAGGACGGCCGCATCCGCATCATCAAGAACGGCATCCTGCTCCCGACGCCGTTCCTTTCGATCGAGTCCCTCGCCAACGGCGGGGCCAACACCGAGCAGGGTCTCCTCGGCATGGCGTTCCATCCCAACTACGAGTCGAACGGCCGCTTCTTCGTGAGCTACACGCGGAGCGGCGGCGGCGCCGCCGGGCACAGCGAGGTCGCCGAGTACGCCGTGAGCGGCAATCCCGACATCGCCACGAATAGCGGCACGGTGATCTTCACCGGCGCCGACGATCCCTACGGCAACCACAACGGCGGCATGATCACCTTCGGGCCCGACGGCATGCTGTATTACGGCATGGGCGACGGCGGCTCCGGCGACGACCCGCTCGAGGCCGGCCAGGACGACGGCGACTTCTTCGGCAAGATGTATCGCATCGACGTCGACAACCCGCCGCTCGATCCCCTCGATGCCGTCTTCGCGAAGGGCCTGCGGAATCCCTGGCGCTTCAGCTTCGACCGCGGCACCGGCGACCTCTACATCGGCGACGTCGGCCAGAACCAGTTCGAGGAGATCAATTACCAGGCCGCACCGGTCACAGCCGGCGTCAACTGGGGTTGGGATCTGAAGGAAGGCCGGCATTGCCACGTCGAGATGGGCGATCCCGCCTGCCCGCCGTCCGCCCCTGGGTTGACCGAGCCCGTGCTCGAGTACTGCCACAGCAACGGCAACGACCCCATGACCTGCCCCAGCCATCCCAACGGCAACTCGGTGACCGGCGGGTACGTGTACCGCGGCTGCGCCATGTCCGGCATGCAGGGCGTCTACTTCTACGGCGACCTCAGCGGCTTCATCAGCACCTTCCAGGGCGTGAGCGGCGGCAACGCGCAGAACGTCGTCCAGCGCACCGGCGACCTCGATCCGGCGACGGGCGGGTTCGGCATCGGCGGCATCTCGTCCTTCGGCGAGGATGCGCGCGGCGAGCTCTACATCCTGGATTACGGGAGTGGCGGGTTCGACGGCGAGGTCTTCAAGATCGTCCCGGGTCCGTAGGCGGCCTTCGTGAGCGGCCGATAAGGGCCCATCTGCGTCGTTGCTCGGTCGCTCACTTGTGCGGCGTGGCTAAGGCCACGCCTTCCCTCTCAGCTGGCGACGCGAGGGGCGTTGGCGGGCGTGTCGGGGCGTTTGGCGTCTTCTAGGGCGGTCGTGAGGGCGTCGCCGTCGAGGGTTTCGCGTTCGCGGAGGCGGATGGCGAGGCGTTCGAGACCGGCGCGATGGGTATGGAGGAGCGCGCCGGCGCGTTCGTGGGCTTTGCGTACGAACCCGGTGACCTCGGCGTCGAGAATCTCGGCGGTCGCTTCGCTCACGGGAATGCCTCGACCGCCGAACGCGTCGTTGGTCATGAGGTACCGACCGGCGCCCGGCGCCAGATAGCTCACCGGACCCAGACGCTCGCTCATGCCGAGCTCGTAGACCATGTGGCGCGCGATCTGGCTCGCGCGCTCGATGTCGTTGTGCGCGCCGGTGGTGATCTGGCCGAAGATGAGCTCCTCGGCGGCGCGCCCACCGAGCAGCACCGCCAAGCGATCCTCGAGCTCGGGCTTGCTCTGCAGGCTCTTGTCCTCGAGCGGCAGCTGCATGGTGAACCCGAGCGATCCCATCGAGCGCGGGATGATCGTGATCTTGTGGATCGGGTCGGCATGCGGGACCAACGCGGCCACCAGCGCGTGACCGGCCTCGTGGTGCGCCACGATGTTCCGTTCCGTATCGGAAAGCACGTGGCTCCGGCGCTCGATCCCGGCCGTCAAACGGTCCGCGGCTTCCTCGAAATCCTCCGGCTCGACCTGCTGGCGCTCGCGGCGTCCCGCGAGCAGCGCTGCCTCGTTCACCAGGTTGGCGAGATCCGCCCCCGAGAAGCCGGGCGTGCGGGCGGCGATCCGCTGGACGTCGAGGCCGGGGGCGTAGCGAATCTTCCGCAAGTGCACCTCGAGGATCTTCACCCGCCCACGCACGTCGGGGAGATCGACCACGATCCGTCGATCGAAGCGCCCGGCGCGCAGCAGCGCCGGGTCGAGGACCTCGGGACGGTTGGTGGCGGCGAGCAGCACGACACCCTTGGAGGCATCGAAACCGTCCATCTCGACGAGCAGCTGATTCAGGGTCTGCTCCTGCTCGTCGTGACGTCCCATGCCGTTGGGTCCGGCGCTCCGCGATTTGCCGACCGCGTCGAGCTCGTCGATGAAGATGATGCACGGCGCCTTGGTCTTGGCTTGCTCGAAGAGGTCGCGGACACGGGCCGCCCCGACCCCGACGAACATCTCGACGAACTCGGAGCCGCTGATCGAAAAGAACGGCACCTCGGCCTCGCCGGCGATGGCGCGGGCCAGCAGCGTCTTGCCGGTTCCCGGCGGTCCGACCAGCAGCACGCCCTTCGGGATCTGCGCCCCGAGGCGCTGATAGCGCTCGGGGGTCTTGAGGAAGCACACCACCTCGACGAGCTCGCTCTTGGCCTCTTCGATGCCGGCCACGTCGTCGAAGCGCACCTTGATGTCCTGCTCGCTGTAGATGCGGGCCCGGTTCTTCCCGAGCGTCAGGGCCTGGCCGATGCCGCCCTGCATGAGGCGGCGCGAGGCGAAGCCCCAGATCAGCATCATGATGCCGATCGGCAGCACCCAACCGATCAGCAGGTCGCGCCAGAAGGTGTTCTCGATCCGGCCGGCAAACTGGACGTCCTTCCGGATCAGCTCCTCCAGCAACGTCTTGTCGTCGACGCCGGGGATGCGGGTCACCTCGAAGAGGCGCTCCGGCTCCGCCCCGGCCCAGCGCGCCGCGAGCGGCTGGTTCTGCACGACGGCCTTCGTTTCCTCGTCGGTGAGCTTGGTGTCGGGCTTGACCAGGAGCTGGATGCGGTCGGCCCCGATCAACGCCTCGGCGATCTGGCCTTGGTCGAGGAGCTCATGGAACCGGCTGTAGGTCTGGGCGACCGGCCGCGGCCGCACGAGCAGCCCTTGCAGCAGGAACAGCACCGCCATCGCCGCCGCGATGTAGGTGAAGGAGAACTGCATCTGCTTCTTCGGCGGCACACGGGGCATGGTGCCGTCGAGTGTGCGCACGCGGGCGAACGTGCGCAAGGGGGTCAGCGCGTCCGGGTGGGTAGTGCCTCAGTCTGATTCGGGCGGCGGCTTCTTTCGCCGCAGGCCGAGGTAGATGAACACGACGCCCCACAGCACAAAGAACACGCCTAGCGGCCGCCAGTACGGGTTCGGCCCGACCCACAAGGGTGGTGTACCCCATCCGGGACCCCTATAGCTGGTCGCTTCGATGGTCGGGGGGTCGGCAACCAGGCCAGCGCCCCATATGAGCGTCAATATTCCCATGGCAATGTTACCGACGCGGCCCATCGCCTAGGATCCTGCGGGCGCAGCCTTCGGCGTCCGCCCCGCCCTCTTTCGCGGCTGCGCGTCGTCGTACTTGTCGACGAGCGCCACGTAGTTCGCGAGCTTCTTCGAGAACGCGTTGGTCAGCCGCGTGAACCGGCGGTTGGGCATCCGGAGCGTGAGATTCGGGTAGTGACTCACTTTGTCCGGGTCGCGCCCCAGGTATCCCAATAGGTCAAGGTCTCGACGGGCGCGCGCGCGACCGGGCCGAACTTTCCGACCGGGTAGCCGATCGGGATCATGGCGACGGTCTCCACCTCGGCGGGGATGCCGAGGCGCTCTTTGATGCTGCGCTCGTAGAGGAGGTGCAGCGTGGTGAGCGTCGCGCCGAGCCCGTGGGCGCGGCAGGTGAGCAGGATGTTCTGCACGGCGGGAAAGATCGACGCGTAGAGCGCCGCCGGGCTCGGCGGCTGGCTCTCGGGGTCGGGCGGCAGATCCATCCTCCGCGGCAGCATGCAGACGAGGAGCAGCACCGGCGCTTCGTGCAGATGCTCGGCGAGATAGGTCGCGGCCGCGACCATCTTCGCACGCGCGGCCGCTTCCTCCGCCGTCATCGGCACCGCGGCTTCCGCCGCCGCCTTCAGGTTGGCGACGACGTAGCGATCCCATCCGCGCTTGTACCGCTCCTGGAGGAACCGCTTGGTCTCGCCGTCGCGCACGACGAGAAACCGCCACGGCTGCACGTTCCCCCCACTCGGTGCCCGCACCGCCGCATCGAGCACCTTCCAGAGCAGCTCGTCGGGCACCGGATCCGATTTCAACCGCCGCATCGACCGCAACGAGTACATGATCTCGAACAGCCCGGGCTCGGTGCGCATGGTCTCCCTCCTATGGCGCCAGCAGCTTCAAGACGTCGCCGGTGAGATCGAAGAGCTGCGCACACCCGAGCTCCCCACCGAGCACCGCTTGGCTCCGCTTGCGGAGCAATGCATCCACCGGCTGCCCGACCATCGCCCGCACCCGCGCCTGCGGCTCGTCGCAGAGGCCGCGGTACGGCACCCGTGACGTGGTCGAGTCGGCGGCGACGATGGTGTCGGTCGCGAGGTCGACCTCGTAGTGCACGTCGAAGCCGTGCACGTCGTCGTGCATCGACGAGAAGAGGTGCAATCGGTCGCCCGTCCGCACCAGGCGCGCGAGCTTCCGCCGCACGAACACGCGCTCCGCCCCGGCGGCCGGCGTGTAGAACGACGGCGGCAGCGTCGGCACGACGCGACGGGTCGCGAGCAACGCGCCGCCGGCATCGCTGTACGTGAAGCACGAGCCGGGGAGATCCGCCCAGCTCGCGAGGTCGAGCCGCCGGCACGCCGCCGCGTCGTCGGCGGCGATCAGCGCCGTGACCTCGGCGGGGATCTTCGCGACCTGACGCGCGAGGCGGGCGACCTCGATCGCCGTGTCGATCAGGAGCGGCGCACCTTCCCCGGTGCCCACGAGCTCGGCGAGCCGGCGTCCGAAGCCGCCGACCATCCGCGTCCCGGCGAGGCGCTCGACGCCTGCGCACGCGTCGGCCGCGACGTGGCCGGCGTGGACGCGCGCGGCGGCGGCGCGGATCTCGTAGCCTGGTGCCATGCCGCAGACCGCGCGCAGCTCGATCGCCCGCGCGTCGTCCTCGAGCCGCACCGTGTGGGTGAAGGCGTCGTCGGCCGTGTTGTCGGACCACCCGTGCATCCGACGCTCGTAGCGCCCGCGCGCGTCGAGCCACGGCGGCAGCGTCACGACCCGAAGACCTCGCGCAGATGCTCGTTCAGCATCCGGCCGTGCGGATCCACCGACGCTCGCACCGCGCGCGCCTCCGCGAACTTGGGATAGAGCACCGCGAGGTCGGCCGCCTTGAGGCTGTGCATCTTGCCCCAGT
>CAZWAX010000203.1:0-10473 GCA_964631985.1 uncultured Polyangiaceae bacterium
CCGCCGTCGAGGCGCAGGCGATCGACCGCTCGCACCGCATCGGCCAGGACCGCACGGTGATCGCGTATCGCCTGCTGACCCGCGGGACCGTCGAGGAGAAGATCTGGGATCTGCAGCAGCGCAAGGCGGCGTTGTCGCGGGAGCTACTGGGCGAGGACGGGTTCGCGCGGACGCTCGACCGGGATGCGTTGCTGTATCTGCTCGAAGAGTAGTCCGCCGCGGGCGGTGGGGTCAGTTCGCGTTGCGGGCCGGAGGGCGCGGACGCCGCAGCGAACTGACCACTACCGGGTGGCCTCACCCCCGGGGTCGTGATCGCCAACGCCCGCGGCTCTGCGCGTTACAGCAATCGACGGAACTGCTGCGACGTGATGCGAGCATCCTTGAGGATCTTTCCGAGAAGCTTCGGTCCGATTCGTTCGGCGTCGTGAACCGCGAAGAGCAACGTCCTGCCGTCTCGGTGCGCGAGAAACCGATGACTGCCGCGTCGGCGGGTCTCGAGGAACCCGGCCCGCAGAAGCGCGGCGAGAACCCGACGTGCGGGGAGCTCTGGGAGCCGAGCCACCGCTCAGGCGGCGACTTCGACTTGGACGGCCACAAGTGGCTGTCGCGGGGGCTTCCGCCCCTGGTCGCGAAGCGCATCGACGTAGAACTGGAGTGCGCGCCGGGCTCGATCAACGGCCTGTCGGCGGGTACGGCCGTAGACGTGGCATCCCGGGATCTCCGGGACGGACGCAATGAATCGTCCATCACCTTCGCGCTCGATGGTGACGACGTAGCGAAGTTTCATGCGTCGTACTCTGGCAGACGAAGCGCGGCCGAACAACGGCCGCGATGACCAGTGTATGGAAGTAGCGCGCGGACGCTCGACCGCGACGCGCTACTGTACCCGCTCGAAGAGTAGTTCGCCGCGGGCGGTGGGGTTAGTTCGCGTTGCGGGCCGGAGGGCGCGAGCGGCAGTGGGTGTCACTGACCCTTTTGCTTGGCCTTCTTCATGATGGTGAGGCTGGCCATGGAGCTCGTTCCGACGAGCCAAGCGCTGCACACGAGCTTGGAGGAGTCAGCAACGATGCGAGCGGAACCGATGTCAAAGACAGTGCCGAGGCTGCTGTCCG
This sequence comes from uncultured Polyangiaceae bacterium, assembly GCA_964631985.1. Lineage (GTDB taxonomy): Bacteria > Desulfobacterota > Binatia > UTPRO1 > UTPRO1 > UTPRO1. The sequence continues at coordinate 1,113 of CAZWAX010000203.1, forward strand.
CGGTAAAGTTTGGCGGCGTGCTGGTTGCGAACAGCCGTGATGCCCCGGGTCCAAACGTCAACGCCGTGGCGCCGGCGACGTTCGAGAGGGTGCCCACCCGATCGAACAACTCGACGCCGACCGTGATGGGGCTGGTGCCCGTATTCGTACAACCGAAGACCGTCTTGATGAGGCCGTTGTCGACGACACCAGCGACCGACCAGACGTGCGTGCCGAGGCCCGCCGGCAGCGGCGAGTCGGCGATGCCGGCGCGGGCCGGGGCAGGGAAGGTGGCGAGCGCAAGGGCGAGGGCGACGGTGGTGAAGGCACGCATGGGCAAATCCTCCTGTGGGGGCGGAGGATGGCGCGCCGGGGGGGTCAAGCGAAAAATATGCCCGCGGCACCGAGCCAGCGCTCAGACGGCGACTTCGATCTGAAAGGTCACCAGTGGCTGTCGCGTGGCATCCTGGAACCTCCGGAACCGACGCAATGAATCACCCACGTAGCGAAGCCTCATGTGGCGTCCTCTGGCAGACGATGAGCGTCCGAACGTCGTGCCATCAGCACGCGGCCGAGATGCTAGTGCCGCGCTTTTTCGTACTCGGTTTGCGCCTCCTCGGTGCGGCCGAGGCGCATGAGCTCGTTGCCGATGTTGGTGTGGAGTTGCGGAGAGCTACCGCCCGCGGCTTCGGCCCGGCGCAACCATTCGAGCGCGGCGGCGTGGTTGCCGCGGAGGCTCTCGGTGTTGCCGAGGTTTTCGAGCGCGGCCGGGAAATTCGGGCGCAGGCTGAGCGCTTGGGTGTAGGCCGCGACGGCCTCGGGGAGCGCGCCGCTCATCGCGAGCGCGTTCCCGAGGTTGTAGTGGCGCTCGGCGACCAGCGGTTGTAGCGCGAGGGAGCGCCGCAGGAGCGTGACCGCGTCGGCGTGGGCGCCGATGGTGGTGAGGAAGGCGCCGTAGTCGGCGAGCACGTCGGGCGAGCTCGGCGCGAGCCGGAGCGCCGCCTCGAACTCCGACTGCGCGCCGGTGCGGTCGCCGCTCGCGGCGAGGACGTTGGCGAGGCTCGTATGGATCGACGCGACGGCGGGCTCGTGCGCGAGCGCGCGGCGCAGCCAGGCGATCGCCGCCGCGTGGTTGCCGCGCCGGGTCTCGGCCGCGCCGAGGTTGACCATCGCCTTCGTGTGGTCGGGCTCGAGCGCGAGCGTGCGCTCGTACGCGGCGATCGCCGCGGCGAGGTCGCCGTTCGCGAGCAGCGCATTGCCGCGGTTGTACTCGGCACGCCAGTTGGTGGGAGCGATCGCGAGCGCGCGCGCGTACTCGGCGAGCGCTTCGGCGTGGCGCCCGGCCGCGGCGAGCGCGTCGGCATGGCCGGTATGCGCGAGGCTCGAGCGCGGCGCCGTCTCGACGAGCGCGGTGAAGAACGCCATCGGCGAGCGCCACACGGGATTGCGGGTCCAGGTGCGGACGCCGAGCAGGACCACCAGCACGGCGAGCGGCACCAGGAGACGCGGCGGCAGCCCGGGCGAGGCTTGGCGTCCGGCCGTCGCGCGCACCAGGAGCGCGCCGGCGACGAGACAGAAGCCCGCCGACGGGAGATAGAGCCAGCGCTCCGCCATGATCGTCGCGATCAGGAAGAGCAGGTTCGCGATCAGGAGGAAGGGAATCGTCATGAGGCCGAGGCCGAGCGCCACCGGTTGGTCGCGTTTCCGGGACCACCAGAGCGCTGCCGGCACGGCGAGCAGGAGCGCCAGCCCGGCGAGGAAGCGCGGGTCGAGCGGTGACGCCACCGGTGCGATCTGCCACGCCGTGTAGTCGGCCGAGAGCCAGAGCGGAAAGACCAGGCGCAGCGCGTAGTAGGCGACGACCGCGATCGCCGTCATCCAGCGCGACGCCACCGGCAACGTCACCAGCGGATTGTCGAGCGGCGGGATCGCGGGCGTGAGCTCGCCGCTGAGCCGTACGCGCACGACCACGAACGCCACGGCGACCACCACGAGCGCCGCGTAGCGCACCCCGCGCCCGCGGAGCCTCGCGACGATGCCGCCGGGTGGCGCCGTCAGGAGGTCGACGAAGACGAGCACGGGGAGGAGCGTGATCGCGTTCTCCTTCGCCAGCATGGCGAGGGCGAAGAGCGCCGTCCCCGCGATCTCGATCGCCAGCGTCGGCTCCGGTCGGCGGCGCGCGCGGGCCGCGTCGGCGACGAGGAAGCACCACCACGCGGCGAAGAAGCCGAGCGCCGACAGCACCTCGGCGCGCCCGACGACGCTCGCGACGGCCTCGGTGTGGATCGGATGCACCGCGAAGAGCACGGCCGCGGCGAGCGCCGTCGCCGTCGGCACGAGGCGCAGTAGCACGGCCGCGAGCAGCACCGAGACGGCCGCGTGCAGGACGACGTTCGCGAGGTGATAGCCGCGCGGGTCGAGCCCGTGGAGCGCGTGGTTCAGCGCGAACGACCAGGTGGTGAGCGGACGCCAGGTCGTGATCTTGGTGTGCGACCCCCACCACGACGGTGCGGTGAAGATCGCCCGGGCATCGCCCGCGAGGACCCAGGTGTTCTCGATGATGGCCGGCCGGTCGTCGAGGAAGAGCTCACCGTCGAGCGTGTTGGCGTAGATCCCGGTTGCGAGCGCGGCCACCAGGAGCAGGATCGGCCAATGCCTCGGTGGCGGGAGCGACGTGGTCTTGCGGGCAGCCTTTCCCAAACGAGTGCTGCTTAGTCCCGATCCCGGGCGACCGCCAACGGAGGTCGGGCGGATACCCGCGTGGCGGAAAGCAATTGACGGGGCGCGTCCGAGTTTGGCAGGGTGCGAGCGGGTTGGGCGTGCCGGTCCGATCCCGCACTTCTTGCCGAATTGGAGCCTCCCCATGCCGATCGTCCGAAGCCTCGCGCGTGTCGTCCTCGTCGCTTCCCTCGCGTTCACCTGGACCACGCGCGCCGACGCCGCGGCGTTTCTCTCGGCCAAGTGTCAGGCCGCGAAGCTGAAGGCGGCCGGGAAGGCCTGCGACTGTCGCCACGGGGTCGCCGCCAAGGCCGTGAAGGGCGGGACGATGCCCGACTTCACGAAGTGTGCCGACAAGCTCGCCGCGGCGTTCGTGAAGGCCGAGGCGAAAGGCGGGTGTCCGACGAGCGGGGAGGGCGCGACCGTCGACGGTCGCTTCGTCGATCTGGTCGACGACCTCTCGGCCGCGATGCAAGCAGGTACGGCCACCGGTGATGCCGCGGCCTGCGTCGTCAGCAAGCTGAAGGCCGCGGGCAAGAAGTGCGCCTGCGTGCAGAAGATCCGGGCGACCGCCGCCCTGAAGCCGACGACGCTCGACTTCAGCGCCTGCGAGGCCAAGCTCTCCGCGGCCTACGCGAAGGCGGAGGCCAAGGCCGGCGGCGCGTGCCCGACGACGGGGGATGCCGAGACGGTCTGCGATCAAGTGCTCGCGTCGGTCGCCGAGGCCGAGGCCGACATCGCCGATCGCGACACCACGACGTATTCCGGGGCCGGTCCCTACAGTGTCGGCTTGCGCACGGTCACGCTCGTCGACGTCTCGCGGCCGACCGCCCCCAACGGCACGTATCCGGGAGCGCCCACCCGTACGCTCGTGACCGACATCTGGTACCCGAGCCCCGATCACGACGGCCTCGAGGAGCTGAATGCGCCCGTGGTGCCGACCGGCGGGGCGTTTCCGCTGATCGTCCGCGCGCACGGGTTCTCCGGGTTTCGCGGCGATTCGCGCTCCCTGGTGCGGCAGCTCGCGAGCTGGGGCTACGTCGTCGTCGTCCCCGACTTTCCGCTGTCGTACCTTTCGGCACCCGGCGGTGCGACAGTCGCCGACGTTGGCGCGCAAGCGACCGACGTGAGCTTCTTGATCGACCATTTCGTCGCCGAGAACGCCAACGCGGCGAGCTTCCTGTTCGGACGCGTCGACACCGAAACCATTGGTGCGATCGGGCACTCGCTCGGCGGCGCGACGGTGTTGCTCTCGACGTATCACGCGACGCTCCGCGATCCGCGCATCGACGCGACGGTGGCGCTCTCGCCGCTCGCCTGCGTCTTCCTCGACGGCTTCTTCGACACGTCGAACGTGCCGCTCCTGATCGAGGCCGGGACGGTCGACATGATCACGCCGTACACGAGCAATCAGCTGACCCCGTACGGCTTCGTGAACGCGCCGAAGTATCTCCTGAGCTTCGACGGCGGCACGCATCTCGGCTTCAGCGATCGGCTGTTCTTCGGCCAGTTCGAGAACGGCGACGACGCGGTCGGGTGCGGCTTCTTCGTGCAGCCCGGCGACCCGCGCCCCATCCAGTTCGAGGCCAACCTCCCACCCACCTTCCTCGGGGGCCCCGCTCTCGGCATCGATCCGTCGGGCTCCATGTGCGAGCCGATCTGCCCGCTGCCGCCCCCGAGCTTCATGCTCCATGGCCGGCAGAACGTGCTCACCAAGGCCGCCTCGGTCTCCTTCTTCGATGCGAAGCTCAAGGGCTCGGTCTCCGGTCGACGGATGGTGGAGGAACGGTTGGATGCGGAGGCGGCCGATGCGACGATGGTCTTCGAAGAGTAGGTGGGCCGCCGCGAGTCGCTGAAACGGGCCGATCTGCGGCGTTGCTCGGTCGTTCGCTTGTGCGGCGTAGCTCCGCTACGCCTCCGCGCTCTCTTCCCTCGCGCCTTGCATCTCGACCCGTTTGAGCGACTCGCTCTTTGCCACCATGCGGGCTTCATTGGAGGGGGATCGCGCTTTGCGCTCCCCCTCGATTTTAGGAGGCGGCTGCTTTGCGGCGCGTGGGGCGCGACTCCTTCTTGCGGTGCGGAGCGCGGAGCGCGTTCAGCACCTGCTCCAGGATGGGGGCGGAGCGTGGGTCGGTGGCGGCGGCGACGGCCAGGGTGTTTTCGAAGGCGATGGCGAGGAGTTTCAGGACGTCGCGGCGGGGGACGTCGCGGCGGTCGGCCCATTCGAGGGTCACGCCTTCCGAGAAGCCGACCCAGCCCCGGATGACCAGCCGCACGAGCGGGCGGCCGTCGGCGAGCCCGATGCTCCGCAGCACCTGATCGACCATGGCGCGGCGCGTCCCCTCGACGATCGCGCTCGCCTCGGGATCGGTGCCGACGCCGCTCCGCAGCAGATGGCCGTAGGCGGCCGCGTTCTTCTCGACGTAGGTGAGGAAGGAGTCGATGCTCTCGCGCAGCTGCGCCGCCGGGGCGAGCTCGGGGCGGACCGCGGTCAGGCGTTGCACGTGCTCGGCGCCGACGCGCACGACCTCGACGTAGAAGTGTCGCTTGCTCGGGAAGTAATGGTAGAGGAGCCCCTTCGAGATGCCGGCCGCGGCCGCGATCTCGTCGATCGAGATGGCGTCGTACGGGCGCGCGTTGAAGAGCCGGCGGCCGAGATCGAGCAACTGGGCACGGCGCTCGTCGACCGACAGACGAGCTCGGGGTCGCGACCGCATGGACGCGGACAGTAGCGGAGTATTGACTATCGTTCAACGCTGTGGCTTAGCCTCGATCAGCGCGTGCCGCGCATTGACATGACGAGAAGCGCGTCGGTATGGTCCCCGCGCCCCCACGGGGATTCACGCGTACGATCAATCACTTCCTACCGTTCCTGCACGGGCTCGAAAGGGGTCGTTCGATGTACATGTTCACGCGGATTCGCCTTGCCGTCGTTCTGACGCTGATCTGCGGCGTCGCATTCGGATCGCCCCCTGACCTGTCGGCCGAGGTCGCGCCCGGGGACATCATCACCAAGGACAATCAGGACAAGATCAAGGGGCTCGTCGCCGACGGCGTCCAGTGGTGCGTGAATCGCGGCATGGAGATGAAGATCGTCCCCACCCAGAAGATTCCGCTGCCGAAGCTCTACCAAGAGGCGACCGAGAAGTACTCGGCGCAGGTCAAGCTGAAAGAGGACCAGACCCTCGAGGGCTACATCGCCGGCCGGCCGTTTCCGCAGGTGGACACCTCCGATCCGATGGCCGCGACGAAGCTGATGTACAACTTCGAGCGCACGCACTACTTCACCGACGACCTCGCGCTCCATCTCTTCGACGCCGACACCGGGCAGCTGCAGGTCGATCAAGAGGGACACCAGCGCTACAACGTCGAGCGCCACTTCGTGCTCGACTGGCTCCGCGCCCTCCAGTTCACGGGCCGGCTGCACATCGATCCGAAGCCGGAGATCGCGCCCAACAAGGACGGCGCGTTTCGCAAAGCCGGCCTCTATCCCGTGCTCGAGCCGTTCGACCTGAAGGGCATCGGCGGTCTCAACTACCGCTACCTCGATCCGCTCCGCCAGGACGACCTCTGGCTCTACCTGCCGAGCCTGCGGCGGGTGCGACGTCTGTCGAGCGCGCAACGCTCCGAGGCGCTCTTCGGCCAGGACATCGACGTCGACAGCTACGGGGGCTACGCCGGCCAGATCCCGTGGTTCACATGGAAGTTCCTCGGCAAGAAGCCGATGCTCGCGTCGCTCCACGGCGAGAACATGCCGCCGGTCCCCTGCAAGACCGACGGCGGCATGACCTTCTGCGAAGCGTGGGAGATGCGCGACGAGGTGCTGGTCGTCGAGGGGACGCCCAAGGCCGATGCCTACGCCTTCTCGAAGCGCGTGATCTACATCGACCACGAGAGCTTCTTCATCGTCTACACCGATCTGTACGATCGCGGCGGCGAGCTCTGGAAGACGGTCATGCAGAGCATCCGCACGTCGACCAAGCCGAATCCCAAGGTCGCGTTCAGCTACCCCGAAGAGCGCATGTTCATCTACGCGTTCACCGTCGTCGACATGCAGCTCGAGCACGGCACGCGCGTCGCGATTCCGGGCATGGCCTTCCAGGACGAGCCCGGCTGGTACGTCGACGTGGGTCCGAAGCACGGCGGCGAAGAGTCGTGGTTCACCATCGCGGCCTTGATTAGCGCCGGGCATTGACGGACCTTGGCGGTGACATGCCGCCAAGGCTGACGCACATCGCGCTTCGAGCCACCGATCTGCAGAGGTCGGTGGCTTTCTATTTCAAGTATGCGGGGCTCGTGGTGGCGCACGAGCGGGACGAGGCTGGGACGCGGGTCGTGTGGCTCGCGGAGCGGGCCGAGGATCCCGACTTCGTCTTCGTGCTGATCCCGATGCCGCACTCCGAGCTCGAGCGGCCGGGGGTGCATCACTTCGGGTTCTCCGTCGCGAGCCGCGCCGACGTCGACGCGGTCGCGGCGCTGGCGCGCGCCGACGGCATCCTGCGCGAGGGGCCGCGCGACGCCGGGCCCGTGGTCGGCTACTTCTGCATCGTCGAGGACCCGGATCGGAACTGGATCGAGTTCTCGTTCGGCCAGCCGATCAATCCGAAGCAGCTGGCACGCTAGCGCGTGGGCAGCAGATAGCCCGTTCCGAACGTGCCGAGGCTCTGCGTGAAGAACACGAGCCGGGTCATCCGCTTCGGGCTCGGCTCGGCGGTGAAGATGATCGAGCCGCGGGCGCCGCGGGCGCCGGTCCCGAGGAGCGTGACGAGGTCGGTGACGGCGACACCGCCGGTCTCGACCGGATCGGCGTCGATCGGGACGCCGGTGTCGCGGACGGCGGCGAGCTCCCACTCGGTGGTGATGCGCTTCGCGGTGTAGGGGACGCCGACGGCGTCCTCGAAGGTGACGAAGATGACTTGGTTGCCGCCGAGCGCGGCCGGCGCGAGCGAGTCGGGGTCGTAGTAGACGGCGAGATCGGCGGCCGACGGTTGGATCGGCGGAAAGAGCACCTTCGTTCCGTCGACGACGGTGGCGCGCTCCGGGGCTTCGATGCTTTCGGTGCACGGCCGGTCCGGGTTGGTGGCCTCGACCCGGACGGCGCTTCGGGCCGCCGCGACGGAGCCCCAGGCCGCGCCGGTCTGGAGATTGGCGATCGTGAAGCTGCCGGTGAGCGCGCGGGTCACGAGCGGCGCACCCGCGGCGTCGACCGCGGTGACGAAGGCGACGCCGGCCGTCGCCGGAAGGCCGCTTGCGCCGAGGGCGCCCACGTCGATCGTGATCGTGCCGCCGGTGCCGGCTCCGCCGGCCGTGCCGGGCCCGACCGGGATGCTGACCGGGTGGACGAACGGCGCCCCGAGATCGGGACCGTAGAGGAGGATCTGCACGGGCAGCGCCGAGGCGCCGGTGCTGCGGAGGTTCAGGAACGTCGTGAAGCCGGGTCGGGTGTCGTAGAAGAAGATCAGCTGGTCGCCGCGCGACGCAGGGCGCGTGATGGCGCCGGGAAAGCGGGTCTGGGCGGAGGCGAGCGTCGGCGCCGTCGTCAGGACGGCGGACGCGAGGAGCAGGGCTGGGACGAGGGGGCGCATGGCCCGGCCAAAGAGCAACGGTCGTGCCGCCGAGCGACCGTTCGCGCCAGCGTGCCCCGAGCCCAATCATGTGTTTCGCGCGACGCTTCGCATGACGGCGACGGCGAACGTGCGAACGCGCGCGGCACTGCACGAGGCGTCGGCGCGTCCGCCGTCAGCGCGGGCGTTCGGCGAGGCGGCCGCCGTCGAGAGTGAAGACCAGGTCCCCGACCGCCGCGACGAGCGCGGCATCGTGGGTGACGACGACCTGGGTCGTGCCGCCGGCGCGGACCGTCGCCAGCATCTCGACAAGCTCGCTCCGCCGCGCCGGGTCGAGCGCGCTCGTCGGCTCGTCGTAGAGCAGGCAGGCGGGCGCCATGGCGAGGGCGCGGGCGATCGCGACCCGTTGGCACTGCCCGCCCGAGAGCCGCGTCGGGTGCTCGGTCGCCTTGTCGCCGACGCCGAGCTGCGCGAGCAGGCCCCGCGCCGTCGCCTCGGCCGCGGTGCGCGCGATGCCGCGGGCACGCATCGGTCCGAGGACGCAGTTCTCGAGCACGCTCAGATGCGGGAAGAGCTCGAAGGTCTGGAACACCAGGCCGACGCGGCCGCGAAGCGTCGCGGCGCCGCGTCCGCCGTCGACGCTGTGCTCGCCGACGACGATCGTGCCGCGCTCGGCGCGGTCGAGGCCGGCGAGACAGCGGAGCAGCGTCGTCTTGCCGGCCCCGCTTGCGCCGACGATCGCCGCGATCGCGCCAGCGGGTACGGTGAACGAGACGTCGCTCAGCGTCGGTTGCGCGGCACCGTGATGGCGATGCGTGAGGCCGTCGACGCGCAGCGCGGCGCCCGTCCGGGCGTGATCGGCGGTGTCCTTCACGCGGCACTCCGCAGGTGGCGGCCGAGGCGCGCCTCGGCGCGGCGCGCGAGCCACGCGAACGGCAGACCGATCGCGAGGTACCAGAGCGCCACCAGGAGGCCGAGGCCGAGATGATCGCGCATGGCGTTGGCGAGATTGAGATAGGTCCTGGTGAGCCCGGTGAGCGTCACCAGCCACACCAGCCAGCTGTCCTTCAGGAGCGGGAAGAAAGCGTTGGTTGCCGGCG
>CAZWAX010000204.1:0-10464 GCA_964631985.1 uncultured Polyangiaceae bacterium
CCCGGGCCGGGAACTGGGCCCCGGCGTCGGGGCTGGGGGACATCCACCTGCCGCAGAGGGACGGGCTGGGCGCGCGGCGGGCGCTCCGCGCCGATCCGCGCACGGCCACCGTGCCGGTGATCGCGGTCACTGCGTCGGCCATGCCGCTCGAGCGCGCCGAGATCGTCGGCGCGGGCTTCGACGGCTGCTTCGTGAAGCCGCTCGACATCGATCAAGTACTGGACGAGGTGCGCGCCGTGCTCGACCGCGCCGCGGCGGAGCGCGGACGATGAGCCGGCCCTGGCGCATCCTGGTCGTCGACGACGACCCGCGAAACGTGAAGCTGCTCGTCGACCTGCTCGCGCTCGAGGGCTATGCCGTCACCTCCGCGACGTCCGGCGAGGACGCGCTCGCGCGCGAGCCGCCCGACCTCATGCTGCTGGACGTGATGATGGGCGGCATGAGCGGCTACGATGTCTGCCGGGCGGTGCGGGCCGATCCGCGGACGGCGATCCTCCCGATCGTCATGGTGACGGCGGTCGACCCGGCGGAGGAGCGCATTCGCGGCCTCGAAGCCGGCGCCGACGACTTCCTTGCGAAGCCAGTCGACCCCGAGGAGCTGCTGGTCCGGGTGCGCTCGCTCCTCCGCATCAAGGAGCTGCACGACCGGGTCGAGGCTCAGGCCGGCGAGCTGGCGCGGCTGAACGCCGACCTCGAGGCGCGGGTGCGGACGCAGGTCGGCGAGCTCGAGCGCCTGGCGCGCCTCAAGCGCTTCTTCTCGCCGGCGGTCGCCGACGTCATCGTCGCGGGCGATGCCGCGGATCCGCTGCGGACGCATCGGGCCGAGATCACGGTGGTCGAGGCTGCGCTCCGCGGTTTCACCGCCTTCGCGGAGACGGCCGAGCCGGAAGAGGTGATGACCGTGCTGCGCGACTACCACGCCGCGATGGGGGCGCTCGTCGTCCGGTTCGCGGGAACGGTCGAGCGCTTCAGCGGCGACGGCATGACGGTCCTCTTCAACGACCCGGTCCCGGCCCCGGACGCCGCCCGTCGCGCCGTCGACCTGGCGCTCGCCATGCGGGCGGCCGCGAGCGGTGGCCTCGCGGAGCGCTGGCGAGCGCGCGGCTACGATCTCGACTTCGTCGTCGGCATCGCGGCGGGCTACGCCACCATCGGCACGATCGGCTTCGAAGGACGGCTCGACTACGGGGTCGTCGGCATCGTGACGGAGCTCGCGGCAGCGCTCGCGGCGACCGCGAGCCCGGGACAAGTGCTGGTCACGCGCCGGGTGCTCGCCGAGATCGGGGGCGATGCTGCGGCGAGCGCGGTCGGGACCCTCGCGCTGGCGGGCTTCTCGAAGCCCGTCGCGGCGTACGACGTCGGAGAGGGTGGGGAGGAGGTGCCGGCGACGCCGAGCGGCCCGGTGCCCGCGTCCGCGGAGGCGGCGGCGCCGAACGTGTTCCGCTGCGAGGGCGACTTCTGGACGATCGCGTATCAGGGCAAGCGCTTTCGCGTGCGCGGCACGCGCGGGTTCGTGTACGTGGCGGCGCTCCTCGGGCAGCCGGGCCAGCGCATCCCGGCCGGCGAGCTCGCGGCGATCGGCGGCGACCCGGACGTGCGCCGCGTCAGCAGCGGCGAGATGCACGCGAGCAACCTCCATCCGGCGGAAGCGAGCGAAGCGGGCGAGCTGCTCGACGCGACGGCGCGGGCCGCGTATCGCCGCCGCCTCGCCGAGCTCAGCGAGGAGCTCGAGGGCGCCCGCGCCTTCAACGACGAGGGCCGGGCCGCCACGCTCCAGGAGGAGATCGACTTCATCCTGCAGGAGCTCGCCGCGGCGGTCGGGCTCGGCGGCCGGGTGCGGAAGGCGGGCTCGGCGAGCGAGCGCGCCCGCCTGAACGTCACCCGCGCGATCCGCTCGGCGATCGAGCGCATCGGCGCCCATCACCGCCCGCTCGCCCGCTATTTGTCGACGACGATCAGCACGGGCACGACGTGCGCCTACGAAACGGAGTTCCGGACGCCGGTTCCCTGGGTTCTGCGCTGACGCGGCGTCAGCCGAGGCGGATCACCCGTGCCGTCGGCTGCGGCGGGAGCTCGTCCGCCTGGAGCCAGCGGCAGAAGACGATCCCTTCGCGATGCCCGGCCGTGTCGAGCCAGTTCGGCATCCCGGGGTCGCGGGGCGCGACCACCAGCCGGAAGGACCCGTCGGGCTCGAACGCGATCTCGGCCGCGTTCAGCGATACGCGGTGGTACCGGTAGTCGAGCGACTGCATGTAGCGGTTCCAGAGCTGCGCCCCGAAGTAGATGCATCGCGGCGACGACCCCTCGATGATCAACGCCTCGTCCGGGTCCAGGCGAAAGAGCCCGAGCGAATAGACGTTGTCGGGGGTGCCCCAGCCGGGCACGTGCGGGCTCCACGGCATCGGCGGCCCGAGCAGGTTCGGCGGCAGCCCCGCGGGCAGCGGCGCGAACTGGATCGTCTCGCGGACGAAGGTCGCGACGGCGCCGAGGCGGCGGGCGAGGGTAGCATCGTCGAGCGGGGGCGGTGCCGTCACGGGATCGAGGGCCTCGATCGTGAAAGCGGCGGGACGGAGGTCGGCGCGGTCGACGAAATACTGCCGGACGATCACGCAGACGGCGTCGGGGGCGAGCGTGATCGTGTTCGCGCCGGCGGGCTCGGGGGCGAGGACGATCTCGAAGCTGCCGTCGGGACGGCAGGCGAGGTCGCGCTGCGACAGGTTCGCCACGACCCGCTCCGACCACTGGCCGTCGGGCTTCCCGCCGTAGACGCAGAAGGCCAGATACACCTCGTTGCCGCGCCGGCCGCGGATGCGATAGCGGCGATCCCCGCGGAGCGGCGCGAAGTGGTAGAGCGAGTCGACGTTGTCGCCGAGCATCTTCTGCGTCGGCGAGGCGAGCGGCGTGAACACCGGCCGCTCGGCATCGCCTTCGAGGTAGAGGTCGAGCGCGTAGCCGAGCAGGTGCGTCAAGTGCCGGTAGCCTTCGGCGACGCCGAGCGCGTCCATCTCGCCGCGCGGCCCGGCGAGGAAGGTCTGGTCGGCGTCGCGGAGCGTGTCGAGCAGGGCGTGGAAGGCGCGGCGCGACTCGCCGCCGGCAGAGGTCGTCATGCGGCGTCTGTAGCGGAGGGCCGCGGCCGACGACAAGCGAGGCCATGCGCCCCCGGGGCAATGGCATCCGACGCCGGACGACGTTAATCCTAACGAGCCCCGATGCCAGCCCGTCGCCCGACCGTCGCCGTCCCGGCGCGCTTCACGCCGCAGCTCGCGACGCTCGTGAAGACGGCGCCGGACTCCGACGACTGGCTGCACGAGATCAAGTTCGACGGGTATCGCATCGGGGCGCGGGTCGAGCGCGGGAACGTCACGCTGCTCACCCGGGCGGGCAACGACTGGACGACGAGCTTCCCCGAGGTCCGGGACGCGGTCGCGGCCTTGCCGGTCCGCCGGGTGCTCCTCGATGGCGAGGTCGCGGCCGTTCTCCCAGACGGTCGGACCAGCTTCCAGGCGCTGCAGAAGTGGTTCTCGGGCGGCAAGGCCGTGCTCGTGTACTGGGTGTTCGACCTGCTGCACCTCGACGGCGAGGACGTCGCGCGCCTCCCGCTCGAGGACCGGAAGGCGCGTCTCGCAGCGCTGCTGCGCGGGCAGCCGAAGACCGGGCTGCTCCGTTACTCGGCGCACGTCGTCGGTGGCGGGCGCCGGTTCCTCGCGGCCGCCTGCGAGCGCGGGCTCGAAGGTATCGTGTCGAAGCGCCGCGACCGTCCCTACGAGGCGGGGCGCCGGGGCGGCTGGACCAAGAGCAAGTGCCTGCAGCGCCAGGAGCTCGTGATCGGCGGTTTCACCGATCCCGAGGGCGCGCGGACGGGGCTCGGCGCGCTGCTCCTCGGCGTCTACGACGAGGACGGTGCGCTGCAGTTCGCCGGCAAGGTCGGGACCGGGTTCACGCAGCGGAGCGCCGACGCGCTGCGCGCGCGCCTCGATCGGATGGAGCGGCGGACGGCACCGTTTGCCAACCCGCCACGCGAGTGGCGGCGGTGGCGCGCGCACTGGGTGGAGCCGGCGCTCGTCGCCGAGGTTGCGTTCTCGGAGTGGACCGACGACGGTCGCCTCCGACAGTCGTCGTTCCAGGGGCTGCGGGAGGACAAGCCGGCGCACGAAGTCATACGCGAACGGGAGGTGCCAGTCGCGGGCGTGGGGTCGAGACGAAAGCGCGCCGACGAGCCGGCGCACGAGGTCATACGCGAGCGGGAGGTGCCGGTCGCCGGCGTGGGGTCTAGGCGAGGACGCGCCGACGAGCCGGCGCAAGAGGTGATTCGCGAGCGGGAGGTGCCGGTCACGAGCACGCGATCGAGACGAAAGCGCGCCGACAAGCCGGCGCACGAGGTCATACGCGAGCGGGAGGTGCCAGTCGCGGGCGCAGGGTCGAAACGGGGACGCGCCGACACGGGGGCGCATGGGCATGCCGGACCGACGGCCGAGGCGAAGGCGTCCCCGCGTCGGACGCGCGGATCCGCCGTCGTCAGCGCACCGAAGGTGCAGGCTGCGCCCCCGAAAGGGACGATCGTCCTCGCGGGCGTGCGCCTGACCCATCCGGAGCGCGTGCTCTATCCCGAGACGCGGCTCACCAAGCTCGACCTCGCGCGCTTCTACGAGGACATCGCGGAGTGGATCCTCCCGCACGTCGTCGGGCGTCCGCTCAGCCTGGTCCGCTGCCCCACCGGCCTCGGCAGCTGCTTCTACGTGAAGCATGCCACGACGGCTGATCCGGACGTGCTGCGCCGGATCCCGATCCGCGAGAAGGACACGACCCGCGAGTACGTCGTCGTCGAGGCGCTGCCGGGGATCATGGCGCTCGTCCAGATGAGCATGCTCGAGATCCACACCTGGAACGCCGTCGCCGACGACCTCGAGCGTCCCGACCGGATCATCATCGATCTCGATCCCGGCCCCGAGAACACGTGGCCGCAGGTCGTCGAGGCGGCGCGCCTGGTGCGGACGGCGTTCGAGACGCTGAAGCTGAAGAGCTTCCTCAAGACGACGGGCGGGAAGGGGCTGCACGTCGTCGTGCCACTCGTGCCGGCACGCGACTGGGACGGCTGCCTCGCCTTCGCGCGCGGGGTCTCCGAGTTCATCGTCCGGCAGGATCCGAAGCGCTATACGACGGCGATGCCCAAGAAGGGGCGCGAGAAGAAGATCCTCCTCGACTACTACCGCAATCATCGCGGCAGCACGGCGATCGCCGTGCTGCCGCGATGATTGCGGTAGTAGTCGAGGAGGATCTTCTTCTCGCGCCCCTTCTTGGGCATCGCCGTCGTATAGCGCTTCGGATCCTGCCGGACGATGAACTCGGAGACCCCGCGCGCGAAGGCGAGGCAGCCGTCCCAGTCGCGTGCCGGCACGAGTGGCACGACGACGTGCAGCCCCTTCCCGCCCGTCGTCTTGAGGAAGCTCTTCAGCTTCAGCGTCTCGAACGCCGTCCGCACCAGGCGCGCCGCCTCGACGACCTGCGGCCACGTGTTCTCGGGGCCGGGATCGAGATCGATGATGATCCGGTCGGGACGCTCGAGGTCGTCGGCGACGGCGTTCCAGGTGTGGATCTCGAGCATGCTCATCTGGACGAGCGCCATGATCCCCGGCAGCGCCTCGACGACGACGTACTCGCGGGTCGTGTCCTTCTCGCGGATCGGGATCCGGCGCAGCACGTCCGGATCAGCCGTCGTGGCATGCTTCACGTAGAAGCAGCTGCCGAGGCCGGTGGGGCAGCGGACCAGGCTGAGCGGACGCCCGACGACGTGCGGGAGGATCCACTCCGCGATGTCCTCGTAGAAGCGCGCGAGGTCGAGCTTGGTGAGCCGCGTCTCGGGATAGAGCACGCGCTCCGGATGGGTCAGGCGCACGCCCGCGAGGACGATCGTCCCTTTCGGGGGCGCAGCCTGCACCTTCGGTGCGCTGACGACGGCGGATCCGCGCGTCCGACGCGGGGACGCCTTCGCCTCGGCCGTCGGTCCGGCATGCCCATGCGCCCCCGTGTCGGCGCGTCCCCGTTTCGACCCTGCGCCCGCGACTGGCACCTCCCGCTCGCGTATGACCTCGTGCGCCGGCTTGTCGGCGCGCTTTCGTCTCGATCGCGTGCTCGTGACCGGCACCTCCCGCTCGCGAATCACCTCTTGCGCCGGCTCGTCGGCGCGTCCTCGCCTAGACCCCACGCCGGCGACCGGCACCTCCCGCTCGCGTATGACCTCGTGCGCCGGCTCGTCGGCGCGCTTTCGTCTCGACCCCACGCCCGCGACTGGCACCTCCCGTTCGCGTATGACTTCGTGCGCCGGCTTGTCCTCCCGCAGCCCCTGGAACGACGACTGTCGGAGGCGACCGTCGTCGGTCCACTCCGAGAACGCAACCTCGGCGACGAGCGCCGGCTCCACCCAGTGCGCGCGCCACCGCCGCCACTCGCGTGGCGGGTTGGCAAACGGTGCCGTCCGCCGCTCCATCCGATCGAGGCGCGCGCGCAGCGCGTCGGCGCTCCGCTGCGTGAACCCGGTCCCGACCTTGCCGGCGAACTGCAGCGCACCGTCCTCGTCGTAGACGCCGAGGAGCAGCGCGCCGAGCCCCGTCCGCGCGCCCTCGGGATCGGTGAAACCGCCGATCACGAGCTCCTGGCGCTGCAGGCACTTGCTCTTGGTCCAGCCGCCCCGGCGCCCCGCCTCGTAGGGACGGTCGCGGCGCTTCGACACGATACCTTCGAGCCCGCGCTCGCAGGCGGCCGCGAGGAACCGGCGCCCGCCACCGACGACGTGCGCCGAGTAACGGAGCAGCCCGGTCTTCGGCTGCCCGCGCAGCAGCGCTGCGAGACGCGCCTTCCGGTCCTCGAGCGGGAGGCGCGCGACGTCCTCGCCGTCGAGGTGCAGCAGGTCGAACACCCAGTACACGAGCACGGCCTTGCCGCCCGAGAACCACTTCTGCAGCGCCTGGAAGCTGGTCCGACCGTCTGGGAGAACGGCCGCGACCTCGCCATCGAGGAGCACCCGGCGGACCGGCAAGGCCGCGACCGCGTCCCGGACCTCGGGGAAGCTCGTCGTCCAGTCGTTGCCCGCCCGGGTGAGCAGCGTGACGTTCCCGCGCTCGACCCGCGCCCCGATGCGATACCCGTCGAACTTGATCTCGTGCAGCCAGTCGTCGGAGTCCGGCGCCGTCTTCACGAGCGTCGCGAGCTGCGGCGTGAAGCGCGCCGGGACGGCGACGGTCGGGCGACGGGCTGGCATCGGGGCTCGTTAGGATTAACGTCGTCCGGCGTCGGATGCCATTGCCCCGGGGGCGCATGGCCTCGCTTGTCGTCGGCCGCGGCCCTCCGCTACAGACGCCGCATGACGACCTCTGCCGGCGGCGAGTCGCGCCGCGCCTTCCACGCCCTGCTCGACACGCTCCGCGACGCCGACCAGACCTTCCTCGCCGGGCCGCGCGGCGAGATGGACGCGCTCGGCGTCGCCGAAGGCTACCGGCACTTGACGCACCTGCTCGGCTACGCGCTCGACCTCTACCTCGAAGGCGATGCCGAGCGGCCGGTGTTCACGCCGCTCGCCTCGCCGACGCAGAAGATGCTCGGCGACAACGTCGACTCGCTCTACCACTTCGCGCCGCTCCGCGGGGATCGCCGCTATCGCATCCGCGGCCGGCGCGGCAACGAGGTGTATCTGGCCTTCTGCGTCTACGGCGGGAAGCCCGACGGCCAGTGGTCGGAGCGGGTCGTGGCGAACCTGTCGCAGCGCGACCTCGCCTGCCGTCCCGACGGCAGCTTCGAGATCGTCCTCGCCCCCGAGCCCGCCGGCGCGAACACGATCACGCTCGCCCCCGACGCCGTCTGCGTGATCGTCCGGCAGTATTTCGTCGACCGCGCCGACCTCCGTCCCGCCGCTTTCACGATCGAGGCCCTCGATCCCGTGACGGCACCGCCCCCGCTCGACGATGCTACCCTCGCCCGCCGCCTCGGCGCCGTCGCGACCTTCGTCCGCGAGACGATCCAGTTCGCGCCGCTGCCCGCGGGGCTGCCGCCGAACCTGCTCGGGCCGCCGATGCCGTGGAGCCCGCACGTGCCCGGCTGGGGCACCCCCGACAACGTCTATTCGCTCGGGCTCTTTCGCCTGGACCCGGACGAGGCGTTGATCATCGAGGGGTCGTCGCCGCGATGCATCTACTTCGGGGCGCAGCTCTGGAACCGCTACATGCAGTCGCTCGACTACCGGTACCACCGCGTATCGCTGAACGCGGCCGAGATCGCGTTCGAGCCCGACGGGTCCTTCCGGCTGGTGGTCGCGCCCCGCGACCCCGGGATGCCGAACTGGCTCGACACGGCCGGGCATCGCGAAGGGATCGTCTTCTGCCGCTGGCTCCAGGCGGACGAGCTCCCGCCGCAGCCGACGGCACGGGTGATCCGCCTCGGCTGACGCCGCGTCAGCGCAGAACCCAGGGAACCGGCGTCCGGAACTCCGTTTCGTAGGCGCACGTCGTGCCCGTGCTGATCGTCGTCGACAAATAGCGGGCGAGCGGGCGGTGATGGGCGCCGATGCGCTCGATCGCCGAGCGGATCGCGCGGGTGACGTTCAGGCGGGCGCGCTCGCTCGCCGAGCCCGCCTTCCGCACCCGGCCGCCGAGCCCGACCGCCGCGGCGAGCTCCTGCAGGATGAAGTCGATCTCCTCCTGGAGCGTGGCGGCCCGGCCCTCGTCGTTGAAGGCGCGGGCGCCCTCGAGCTCCTCGCTGAGCTCGGCGAGGCGGCGGCGATACGCGGCCCGCGCCGTCGCGTCGAGCAGCTCGCCCGCTTCGCTCGCTTCCGCCGGATGGAGGTTGCTCGCGTGCATCTCGCCGCTGCTGACGCGGCGCACGTCCGGGTCGCCGCCGATCGCCGCGAGCTCGCCGGCCGGGATGCGCTGGCCCGGCTGCCCGAGGAGCGCCGCCACGTACACGAACCCGCGCGTGCCGCGCACGCGAAAGCGCTTGCCCTGATACGCGATCGTCCAGAAGTCGCCCTCGCAGCGGAACACGTTCGGCGCCGCCGCCTCCGCGGACGCGGGCACCGGGCCGCTCGGCGTCGCCGGCACCTCCTCCCCACCCTCTCCGACGTCGTACGCCGCGACGGGCTTCGAGAAGCCCGCCAGCGCGAGGGTCCCGACCGCGCTCGCCGCAGCATCGCCCCCGATCTCGGCGAGCACCCGGCGCGTGACCAGCACTTGTCCCGGGCTCGCGGTCGCCGCGAGCGCTGCCGCGAGCTCCGTCACGATGCCGACGACCCCGTAGTCGAGCCGTCCTTCGAAGCCGATCGTGCCGATGGTGGCGTAGCCCGCCGCGATGCCGACGACGAAGTCGAGATCGTAGCCGCGCGCTCGCCAGCGCTCCGCGAGGCCACCGCTCGCGGCCGCCCGCATGGCGAGCGCCAGGTCGACGGCGCGACGGGCGGCGTCCGGGGCCGGGACCGGGTCGTTGAAGAGGACCGTCATGCCGTCGCCGCTGAAGCGCTCGACCGTTCCCGCGAACCGGACGACGAGCGCCCCCATCGCGGCGTGGTAGTCGCGCAGCACGGTCATCACCTCTTCCGGCTCGGCCGTCTCCGCGAAGGCGGTGAAACCGCGGAGCGCAGCCTCGACCACCGTGATCTCGGCCCGATGCGTCCGCAGCGGATCCGCGGCATCGCCCGCGACGATGACGTCGGCGACCGCCGGCGAGAAGAAGCGCTTGAGGCGCGCCAGGCGCTCGAGCTCGCCGACCTGCGTCCGCACCCGCGCCTCGAGGTCGGCGTTCAGCCGCGCCAGCTCGCCGGCCTGAGCCTCGACCCGGTCGTGCAGCTCCTTGATGCGGAGGAGCGAGCGCACCCGGACCAGCAGCTCCTCGGGGTCGACTGGCTTCGCAAGGAAGTCGTCGGCGCCGGCTTCGAGGCCGCGAATGCGCTCCTCCGCCGGGTCGACCGCCGTCACCATGACGATCGGGAGGATCGCCGTCCGCGGATCGGCCCGCACCGCCCGGCAGACATCGTAGCCGCTCATGCCGCCCATCATCACGTCCAGCAGCATGAGGTCGGGCGGCTCGCGCGCGAGCGCGTCCTCGCCGGACGTCGCGGAGGTGACGGCATAGCCCTCGAGCGCGAGCAGGTCGACGAGCAGCTTCACGTTTCGCGGGTCGTCGTCGACGACCAGGATGCGCCAGGGCCGGCTCATCGTCCGCGCTCCGCCGCGGCGCGGTCGAGCACGGCGCGCACCTCGTCCAGTACTTGATCGATGTCGAGCGGCTTCACGAAGCAGCCGTCGAAGCCCGCGCCGACGATCTCGGCGCGCTCGAGCGGCATGGCCGACGCAGTGACCGCGATCACCGGCACGGTGGCCGTGCGCGGATCGGCGCGGAGCGCCCGCCGCGCGCCCAGCCCGTCCCTCTGCGGCAGGTGGATGTCCCCCAGCCCCGACGCCGGGGCCCAGTTCCCGGCCCGGG
>CAZWAX010000205.1:0-10446 GCA_964631985.1 uncultured Polyangiaceae bacterium
GCGGCCGGCCGGCGCGCCACCGACGAACGCTGCGCTCGACGCGGCCGTCGGCGCCCTCGCGACCGCGCCACCCGCGCCGCCGACCACTCCGGCGTCGTCGTCGCTGCTCTCACGCAAGATCGGATCCGCCGAGATCAAGCTCCTCGACGTCTCGTTCGACACGTTGCTCGCGGTCGGCGGCTCGACCGTGCGCGACGCCGAGATCGCCGAGCTCGAGGGCGGCGGCCACGACCCGAAGCGGCGCGGCTTCACGCTGCAGCAGACGGAGCTCTCGTTCGCGGGCGCGGTCGACCCGTATTTCACCGCCGAGGCGCACCTCGTCGCCGTGCCGGGAAGCGTCGAGCTCGAGGAGGCGTTCTTCACGACCACGTCGCTGCCGGCGAATCTGCAGCTGAAGGGCGGCTATTTCCTGACCGAGTTCGGGCGCATCAACCCGACCCACCCGCACGCCTGGGATTGGCTCGACCAGCCGGTCGTCAACACGCGCATGTTCGGGCCCGAGGGCCTGCGGTCGCCAGGGGCGCGGCTCGCCTGGCTGAGCCCGCTCCCGTGGTTCTCCGAGCTGCAGGTCGGCATCCAGAACCCCAACGAGGGCGAGACCACGACGAGCTTCTTCGGCGACGAGAGCGTCGGCGAGCGCCCGGTCGTGAAGACGAGCGTCGGCAGCGTGAAGGACATGCTGTACCTCGCGCGCTGGAAGAACGCCTGGAACTGGAACGACAGCCTGACGACGCTCTTCGGTGTCTCCGGGCTCTTCGGTCCGAACGGCACCGGCGCCGACGGCCGCACGTACCTCTACGGCGCCGACCTGGTGTGGAAGTGGCAGCCGCCCGATCACTTCCGGGGCTGGCCGTTCGTCACCTGGCAGACCGAGGTCATGCGGCGCGACTACGTCGCCGATCGTTTCGTCGCCGGCACCGAGGCCGGCGAAAGCGGCGGCCACGGGCACGACGGTGACGACGAGGAGGCGGAGGAAGAGGAGGAGCCGACGGTCGACCTCGCGGGCGACACGCTCCACGATTGGGGTCTCTACACCCAGCTGCTCTGGGGTTTTCGCTACGGGTGGGCCGCCGGCCTCCGCTACGAGTACGCCACCGGCAGCGGGCCGAGCCAGGACGGTGGCCGGCAAGCCGACTTCCTGCGCGACGACCGTCATCGCCTGTCGCCGCTGATCGTCTGGCAGCCCTCCGAGTTCTCGCGGATTCGTCTCCAGTACAACTTCGACCACGCCGACTTCCTGTCCGACGAGGACGCCCACAGCCTGTGGATGGGCTTCGAGGTGCTCTACGGCGCGCACGCGGCGCACCAGTATTGAGAGACGGGAGAGACGCCATGCGCACGAGAATCTTCGCCTTGCTGTTCGCCGTCGTGGTACTCGCGTCGGCGCCGTCCGTCCGCGCCGAGACGCCGCTCGCCGTCTGCGCGACCGTTCCCGATCTCGGCAGCATCGTTCGCGCGGTCGGCGGCGACCGGGTCGCCGTCGAGGTCTTCACCAAGCCGACCGAGGATCCGCATTTCACGCCGGCCCGCCCGAGCCTCATCAAGTCGCTGAACGCCTGCGAGCTGTTGGTGCAGGTCGGGATGGAGCTCGAGATCGGCTGGCTGCCGCTGCTCCTCAAGAACGCCCGTAACGCTGCGGTGCTGCCGGGCGGGCCGGGTTTTCTCGACGCGTCGACCGCGATCACGTCGCCCGACGCGCCCACGGGGGCACTCGACGTGCCAACCGGCACGATCGACCGCTCGATGGGCGACGTGCATCCGTTCGGCAACCCGCACTACCTTCTGGATCCGGTGAACGGCCTCCTGGTGGCGCGCCTGGTGCACGACCGGCTCGCGGCGCTCCGGCCGGCGTCGCAGGCGTACTTCGACGAGCGGCTCGCGGGGTTTCGCACGCAGATCGCGACCGGGCTGGTCGGGCCGTCGCTCGCGGCCAAGTACGAGGTCGAGAAGCTGGCGCTCCTCGCCGAGCACGGGAAGCTCCTCGACTTCCTGCGCAGCCAGGGCGAGGAAGCGCAGCTCGGCGGGTGGCTCGGCGCGCTCGCCCCGAGCTTCGGCGCCAAGGTCGTCGACGACCATCCGATCTGGCCGTACTTCGCGCGTCGCTTCGGCCTCGTGGTCGTCGGCCATCTCGAGCCGAAGCCGGGCGTCCCGCCGACGACCAAGCACCTCGCCGACCTGATCGCCCGCATGAAGAACGAGGGCGTCCGCATGGTCCTGGCGTCGTCGTACTACGACCCGCGCCACGCGCGTTTCGTCGCCGAGGCGACCGGTGCGAAGGTGCTGGCGATGGCCAACCAAGCCGGCGCCCGCGACGGCACCGACACGTACGTCGGCTTCATCGACTACGACGTCCGGCAGGTGACCGCCGCGCTCCCCGCGGCGGCCGAGGCCCGCCCGTGACGAACGACGTCCTCATCCGGGCGACCGACCTGGCGCTCGGCTACGGCGGGAAGGCCGTCGTGCGCGCCGTGAACCTCGAGATCGGCGCCGGTGAGTACTGGTTTCTCGTCGGCCCGAACGGCAGCGGCAAGACCACCTTCGTACGGGCGCTCTTCGACCTGGTGTTGCCCGAGTCGGGACGCCTGTGGATCGACCCGGCCCGGGCCGGCCGCGAGCGGTTCGGCTTCGTGCCGCAGCGCTGCGCCCTGAACCCGTCGGTGCCGACGACGGTCGGGGAGCTCGTGCGGCTAGGACTCGTCGGCCTCGCGCTCGACGGCCGTGCGCTCGACGGCCGCGCGCGGGCCGCCCGGGTCGCAGCGGCGCTCGACGAGGTCGGGCTCGGAGGGCGCGCGGCCGACGACTACTGGTCGCTCTCCGGCGGTCAGCGGCAACGGGTGCTGCTCGCCCGCGCGCTCGTGCGGCAGCCGACCGTGCTCGCGCTCGACGAGCCCGAGACCGGGCTCGATCCCGCCGCCAGGGCACGCCTGCTCGAGCTCCTCGAGCGCATCAACCGCGAGCGCGGCGTGACCTTGCTGTACGTCTCGCACGATCTCGCGAACGTCCGGCGCCATGCTTCGCACGTGGCGCTCTTCGGCGACGGCACGGTGCAGGCCGGCCCCGTCGCGGCGATGCTGACGCCCGAGCGTCTCGAGCGGACGTTTGGCATGGCTCTCGGGACCGACGGGCCGGCGGAGGCGGCGTCGTGATCGCCAGCTTCCTCGCCTCGTGGGCGCTCTTCCAGCACGCCTACCTTGCCGGCTGGATGATCGCGCTGCTGCTCGGCCTGCTCGGCGTGGTGGTCGTCACGCGCGATCAGATCTTCCTCGGGGCGGCCGTGTCGCAGGCGTCGGTGCTCGGCATCGCGATCGCGGTCGCCGTCGGCGGCCTGCCGCTCCTCGCCGACTGCACCTGGTGCGCCGACGACTGGACCCACACGCTCGCGGGCGGGATCTTCGCGATCGCCGGCTCGATGTTGACGGCGACGGCGACCCTCGAGCGCGAGACCCACGAATCGCTGACGGGGTGGGTCTTTCTCACGTCGAGCTGCTTCGCCGTGCTGCTCCTCGCGCACAGCCCGCACGGGATGGACGAGATCAATCGCCTGCTGGCGAGCACCATCATCGGCGCGGCCCCTGCCGACGTCGCGATCTTCGCGGCGTTCCTGACGCTCACGGCGATCGCGACGGCTCGGCTGCACGCGCCGCTCCGCCTCGTGCTGATGGACCCCGAGATGGCGCGCGCCGTCGGTGTCCGCGTCGACACCTGGAACCGCGCGCTCGCCATCGCCCTCGGCGCCGCGATCGGTCTCGCCAT
Source organism: uncultured Polyangiaceae bacterium (assembly GCA_964631985.1). Taxonomy (GTDB): domain Bacteria; phylum Desulfobacterota; class Binatia; order UTPRO1; family UTPRO1; genus UTPRO1. The sequence goes on from CAZWAX010000205.1 coordinate 3,754, forward strand.
CCATGTCTCGGGCGTCGTCTTCAGCTTCGGCTGTCTCGTGCTGCCGGCGCTGGTCGCGAAGAATCTCTGTCGCGAGCTCGGACAGATGCTGTGGGTGAGCCCGCTCGTCGGGCTCGCAGCCGCGGTCGTCGGCTTCGTCGTCGCCAACGACCGCGACCTGCCGCCGGGGCAGGCGGCGGTCGCGATCCTCTGCGTGGCGCTGCTCGGCGCATGGGTCGTGCGGCGGTATCGGAGGCGCTGACGCCTTCCATTCGGGCCGAAAGGTGTCGGATGTCCCGGACGGGCCGTCGTTCCGAGGTTCACGCCCGGCGTGGTAGTCACCCCCGGCGAGAACACCCGCGATGCGCTGCCCAGCCTGCGACCACGACAACCGCGCCGATCGGCGCTTCTGTGCGGAGTGCGGGACCGCGCTCGCGCCGGGCTGCGCATCGTGCGGCACGCCCAACCAGCCGGGCGAGAAGTTCTGCGGTGGCTGCGGCGCCGCGCTGACGAGGCTTCCGGCGGCGACAGCCCCGAGATCGCCCGCCATCGTCGAGGGGAATCTCACCGCGCGGAGCGCCCTCGAAGGCGAGCGCAAGCAGGTGACGGTGCTGTTCGCCGATGTGCAGGGCTCGATGGGGCTCGCCGAGCAGATGGACCCGGAAGAATGGTCGCGCATCATGCAGCGCTTCGTCACGATCCTCGCCGACGGCGTCGAGCGCTTCGAGGGCTTCGTCGACAAGTTCACCGGCGACGGCATCATGGCGCTCTTCGGCGCCCCGATCGCGCACGAGGATCACGCGCAGCGTGCCTGCTACGCGGCGCTCCATCTGCGCGACGAGCTCAAGCGCTACGCCGAGGAGCTGCGACTGTCGCGTGGGATCGACTTCTCGGTGCGCATGGGAATCAACTCCGGCGCCGTCGTGGTGGGCAAGATCGGCGCTGATCTGCGGATGGAGTACACGGCACAAGGGCACACGGTGGGCCTGGCGCAGCGCATGGAGCAGCTGGCGGCGGCGCACACGATCTGCCTGAGCGAGGGGACCGCCAAGGCGGTCGCCGGGTATGTTGCGCTCCGCGATCTCGGCCCGATGAAGATCAAAGGCGCCACCGATCCGGTCCGTGTCTTCGAGCTGGCGGGCATGGGCTCGCGGCGTACGCGCCTCGAGGTGGCACGGGCCGGGGGTCTGACGCGCTTCGTCGGCCGCGACGACGAGATGCACGTGCTCGAGGCGGCGCTCGCCCGCGCCCGCGCCGGGAACGGACAGGTGATCGGGGTCGTGGCCGAGGCAGGAACGGGCAAGAGCCGGCTCTGCTGGGAGTTCGCCGCGTACTGCCGCGCCGCCGGGATGCGCGTGATCGAGGGGCGGTGCGCGCCGTACGGAAAGAACGTTCCCCTTCTGCCCATCCTCCAGATCTTCCGCCACTACTACGGCATCACCGAGCAGGACTCGGACCAGAGCGCGCGCGAGAAGATTGCCGGCCACCTGCTCGCGCTCGACGAGGGCTACCGCGAGGTCCTGTCGGTCCTGTTCGAGTTCTTCGGCGTGCCCGACCCGGACCATCCGGCGCTGCACGTCGACCCTGATGTAAAGCAGCGCCAACTCTTCGGCGTGTTGCGGACGCTGGTGCAGCGCGGCGCCGAGAACACCGTCGCGCTCTTCGAGGATCTGCACTGGATCGACGGCGCCAGCGCGGCGTGGCTGGAAGAATGGGTGGATGCCATCGCCGGGACGCGCTTCGTGCTGCTCGTCAACTTCCGCCCGGAGTTCGCACCGACGTGGGGACGCAAATCCTACTATCAGCAACTGCCCCTTGCGCCCCTGAGCACCGAAGCGGTGCGTCAGCTCCTCGCGGGCCTGCTCGGCTCCGACCCGAGCATCGCCGGGCTGGCCGACGCGATCCACGCGCGCACCAGCGGCAATCCGTTCTTCACCGAGGAGGTGGTGCAGTCGCTGATCGAGGCGGGAAAACTCGCGGGCACGGCGGGCGACTATCGGCTGACCGCGCCGGTCTCGACCCTCGACGTCCCCGCCAGCGTGCATGCCGTCCTCGCGGCACGCATCGATCGGCTGGCGGAGCGCGAGAAGCTGGTGCTGCAGACCGCCGCCGTGATCGGCAAGGAGTTCAGCGAGCCGGTGCTGGTACTGGTGCTCGCCGAGGTTGCGCCGCACGATGCTGCGCCGGCCGACCTCTCCGCCGCGCTCCGCACCCTCGCCCGGGCGGAGTTCGTCTATGAGCAAGCGCTCTACCCGGTGGCCGCGTACACCTTCAAGCACCCGCTGACGCAGGAGGTGGCGTACGAGACGCTGCTGCGCGAGCGGCGGGCGCGGGTGCACGCGGCCGTCGCACGCGCGAGCGCGGTGATCCACGCCGACAAGCTCGACGAGAAGGCGGCGCTGCTGGCGCATCATTGGGAGCACGCGGGCGACGCCTGGCAGGCCGCGCTCTGGCACCAGCGCGCGGCCGAGTGGGCGGGAGTCACCAACGCGGCAGAGGGCCTGCGGCATTGGGAGCACGTGCGTCGCCTGGTGCGGCCGCTCCCGCATACCCCGGAGGCTCTTCGGCTCGGAATCGCCGCATGCGTGGGGATTCTCAACCTCTGCTGGCGGCTCGGAACGCCGCTCGCCCATGCCACGGACACCTTCGAGGAAGGCCGGCGCCTCGCCGAGGAGGCCGGCGACGTGCGCGCGCAGGCGGCGCTGCACGGCACCTACGGATGTGCGCTCGGCCTGGTGGGCGGCGACTCGGACGACTACGTGCGCTACAGCCGCGAAGCGATACGACTCGCCGACCAGACCGAGGATCAGGGTCTGCAAATCGCCCAACGCGCCTATCTGGGGTTCGCCAGCACCTTCGCCGGCCGCCTCGCCGAAGGGGTCGAGTCGTGCGAAACGGCCTGCCGGACACTGCCGGCGGATCCCGCACTCGGTGCCGAGTTCACCGGCTACAGCCCGTTGCTCGGCATCTTGATGACCCACGCGTGGCTTCTCGCCCGGCTCGGGCGCCTCGACGAGTCCACGGCAGTGTGCGACCGCGCCGAGCGTTTGGCGCGCGAGCACGGCGACCTCGAGGTGCTGACCTGGATGCAGATCCCCCGCATCGAGGTCGACACCCTTCGCGGCGACGTGAGTGCGGCGCGCGGCCGCGCCCACGCGGCGCTCGAGACGGGTGCGCAGGCCACCACGCCGCAAGCGCTCTTCGTCGGACCTTTCCTGATGGGGATCGCGCATCGGTTGGACGCCGCGTGGGACGAATCCATCGCGCGACTGGAGGAAGCGCTCGGTTGGACGACGAGCGGCAGCAACCGCGAGCTCGAGGGCTGGGTCCGTGCCGAGCTCGCCCTCGCGTTGGTTGGACGCGGCGCGCTGGATCGGGCCGAAGAGGAAGCGTGTGCGGCGGTCGAAGTCGCGCACGCGCAGCATTGCAGGCCCGACGAGGCGCGGGCCCATCTTGCACTTGCCCACACCCAGCTCCGCCGCGCCGACGGGGCCGCGCTGGGGCGCGCCGAGCAGGCGCTGGTCCGGGCGCAGCAGCTGGTCGACGAAATCAGCGCCGGGGCCTATCAGCCCGAGGTCCACGAATGCCGCGCCCATTTGGCACGGCTGCGCGGTGACACGCCCACCGCGGAGCGCGAGCTCGCGGCGGCACGACGGCTCTATGCCGAGATGGGCGCGACCGCGCCGGCGGAGCGGCTGGCGCTGCTGTCGGGGCAGGAACGTCGACGTCCGAAGCGGTAGTGCGAAACACCCCACTCCTCGCCGCCCTCGTAGGCGAAGAGCTCGGCGCAGGCGAGGAAGAAGACGCGCCAGCGGTGCCACCACTGCCGCGCGTGCCGGTCCCCGTAGACGCGCCGGAAGATCGGCATCAGCGCGTCCTCGGCCGCGTCCATCCGGACGAGCCAGGCCTCGAGCGTCCGCGCGTAGTGGGTGCCGTTCAGGCGCCAGTCCTCGACCACCTGGAGGTCGCGGTCGAACCGGCGCAGCAGGTCGTGCGACGGCATCTGGCCGCCGGTGAAGAAGTGACGCGCCATCCAATCGGACGGGCCGCGATCGAGGTAGGGATACGCGTAGCGCCGGTGGGTGAAGATGTGGACGAACAGCAGGCCGTCGGGCGCGAGCCAGGTCGCGATCCGCTGCAGGAGCCGCTCGTAATTCCGCATGTGCTCGAACATCTCGACCGAGACGACGCGGTCGTAGGGCGGCGCGTCGGCGGCGAAGACGTTCATGTCGGCGGTCACGACCGTCAAGTTGCGGAGGTCGCGCCGGGCCGCCAGCGTGTCGATGAAGTGCTTCTGGGACGCCGAATTGCTGACGGCGGTGATCGTCGCGCGCGGAAAGCGCTCGGCCATCCAGAGCGAGAGCGAGCCCCAGCCGCAGCCGAGCTCGAGGATGCGCTGGCCGTCCGCGAGTCGGGCGCGCTCGGCGGTGAGCGCGAGCATCGCGTCCTCCGCGGCCTCGAGCGTCGCGACGCCGGTCGGCCAGTAGGCGCTCGAGTACTTCAGCCGCGGGCCCAGCACGTGTACGAAGAGCTCGGCCGGCACCTCGTAGTGCTGCGCGTTGGCCTGGTCGGTCGCGAGCGCGATCGGGCTCCGCCGGCACTCGTCGACCCAAGCCCGCAGGCGCGCCGCTTCCGCGGCGTCGCCGCCGGCACGCTCCTCGGTGAGGCGCGCCGCGAGGATGCGGCGAATGCCGAGGCGGAGCGTCCAGTCGGGAAGCCACCCGCCCGCGACCAGGCGGCCGACGAGCGAGCGGTCCTCGTCCGACGTTGCCGCCGGTGCGACCGCCGAGCCGGGTGCGGGCGCGGTCGTCATGGTGCGCTCGGACGGCGAAAGCTCCGTCGATAGGCTTGCGGACTCGTGCCGACGACGCGGTGGAAGCGATCGCGAAAGGTCGCAGAGGAACCGAAGCCGACGTCCGCGGCGATGCGTTCGATCGCGCGCCCGCTCGTTTCCAGCAGGTGTTGCGCGCGGCGCACGCGGCAGCGCACGATCCATTGCCCGGGCGTCGTACCGGTCTGTTCGCGAAAGCGCCGGCTCAGGCTCCGCGAGCTCATCGCCGCCTGCCGCGCGATGCGGCCGACCGACAGCGTCTCGTGGTGATGCGCGTCGAGCCAGCGCAGCAGGGGCTCGAGGGACGCGCCGTCCGCCGTCGGCGTCTCGTGGACGATGAACTGCGCCTGCCCGCCGGCGCGCTCGAGCGGCATGACGGTGAGGCGCGCGCCGTCGGCGGCGACCGCCGCGCCATGATCGCACCGCACCATGTGGAGGCAGAGGTCCATGCCCGCGGCCGCGCCGGCCGAGGTGAGGATCCGGCCGGTGTCGACGTAGAGCACGTTCGGGTCGACGTCGATCGCAGGGTAGCGGCGCGCGAGCTCGGCGGCGGCGAGCCAATGCGTCGTCGCGCGCCGGCCGTCGAGGAGACCCGCGGCCGCGAGCACGAAGGCGCCCGAGCAGATCGAGGCGATGCGGACTCCACGCGAGGCCGCGTGGCGGAGCGTCGTCACCACCGCGCGCGGCACCGGCCGCGACGGGTCGTCGATGCCGGGCACGATCAGCGTGTCGGCGCCCGCGACGCCGCGGAGGCCGCGCCCCGTCCGCACCTGGAAGGCGCCCGCGTCGACGGTGGGTCGGACGCTGCAGACCCGGACGCGATACGGCGCACGGCCGTCCGCGAGTCGCACCCGCCCGAAGACCTCGCACGGGATCGCGAGGTCGAACGGGTTCACCCCGTCGAGGGCGAGCACCGCGACGACGTGGGCGGGGCGGGCGCGTGGCATGAACTCCGCGAACATTGTCCCTTCTGCCACTGGCCTGTCCAGCCGGGGCGGATAGAGTCGGTCGCCGAGGGGAGGAAGCGATGGAGACGCACGCCGTCCGCACCATGTACGCGTTCGACTGGATCCTGCCGGTCGCGATCGCCGGCATCTTCATCCTGCTGGTGTCGCTGTTGCGCGAGCCGACCCGCCAACGCTTCAACGCGATCTTCGTCGCCGGCGCGGGCGCGGCGTATCTGAGCGGCGGCTTCGGCGTCTGGGAGTTTCCCTTCACGGCGCTCGCGACCTGGCTCGCCTTCCGCGGCCTCGACGACTACCGGTTCATCGCCGTGGCGTGGCTCTGCCACACCGTGTGGGACGTCGCGCACCACCTCTGGGGCAACCCGATCGTGTCGTTCCAGGCGACGTCGTCTGCCGGGTGCGCGATCACGGACGCGCTGATCGCGGTGTGGTTCTGGCGCGGGGCCCCGAGCGTGTACGAGCTTTGGCGGCGCAGCGCCGCCCCGCCGTCACCGGCGCGCTGAGCTACCCCTGCGTCATGTGGCGGAGGACCATCTGTAGAATCCCGCCGTGGCGGAGGTAGTCGACCTCGATCGGGCTGTCGACGCGCGCGATCGCGGTGAAGACGATTTCGCGTCCGTCGTCGCGGCGCGCCACCACCGTGATCTCGGCGCCGGGCTTCACCGTCGCGATCCCCTTGATGGCATAGGTCTCGTGGCCGTCGAGGCCGAGCGTCGTCCGGCTTTCGCCCGCCTTGAACTGCAGCGGCACCACGCCCATGCCGACCAGGTTGCTGCGGTGGATGCGCTCGTAGCTCTCCGCGATCACCGCCTTCACGCCGAGGAGCAGCGTGCCCTTGGCGGCCCAGTCGCGCGAGCTGCCCGAGCCGTACTCCTTGCCGGCGATGATCACGAGCGGCGTACCGGCGGCGCGGTACTT
>CAZWAX010000206.1:0-10364 GCA_964631985.1 uncultured Polyangiaceae bacterium
GGGAGGTCCCCGTAGCCCTGATTCATCACCACGAGATCGACCCGCCGCGTGTAGACCACGCCCTGCGGGCTCCCGTCGTTGCGGCAGAGATGGACCCGGTGCGATCGTCCGCGCTGATTCTGCAGCGTCGCGACGGCCGACCCGTCCCGCACCGGCGTGAGATCGACGAGACGCCAGCCGTGCGCGACCTCGGCGCCAACGCCGAGCGGCGCCAGGAGCTCCCAGGGCGCCGGCGACACACTCGCCTCGACGGCGACACCCGGCTCCCGAGCCATCTCGCCACTCCGCTCGGGCGCGGCATCATCCGTCGGGGTCTCCAGCGGTAGCGTGGCCGCCACGCCCGTCCCAACCGCACCCACAGCCAACGCGGCGGCTGCACCGACCGCCGCCTTACCGATCAAATCGCGTCGTGAAAGCATCGCGCGCTCCCTTCTGGAAACCTGACTCCCTCGTGCTGCTGGATTGCTGCACCGACACGCCGCACGGACGAGACCACCGCGGCGCGGAACGTCGTCGTGGACGATCCGACCTCTTCCCAAAAACCGGTGAGCGACTCGTAGGACATGTGGGGGTATCTAGTGGACGCGTTCGGGTACCAATGCGCAGGGCAACTTGTCAACGAAAAAGTAACGCCGCGGGATCGAGGCGGTGAGATTTTCGCGCTTCGTGATCGCCTGAGCGCAAAGGCGCGGGTTGCACGTCCCGTTTCCGACGCACGTGATCGTAACCGGAGCACACCTCTTCGACCGCACCCGACTCACGGCGCTCGTTCGAGCACGGTGATCGAGAGGTCGGAGGATGACGGTGAGCGTGCCGACCGGGACGAGACGCGTTGCATCGCGGCGAGCAGTCGCCGCGGCGCCGAGAGTCGCGGCGACCCATCGCGCCCTACACAGCGGACGCCACGTCTCCGCACCGCGCGTTGTTGCCGGCCGGCTCGGAATTGCGCTACACCCCGTGCTTTGTCCGTGAACGGGCGCTGAACGATGGGCGAAAGGAACGGCCGTGGCGATCGATGAGAATGAGGGCCTCGGCGTCTCGCTCGGGCACGATCACGCATCGTTCGACGTCGACGAGACGGTCTATTCCCTCGAAGCGATCTACGGAGCCGCGTATCTTTTCGTCGACCGGTGCTTCGTCTTCCTCTCCCGCTCGGGGCCGCAGGTAGTGAACGTCCGCCTGACGTCCCGCGCACCAGCGACGTCCGCCGAGCTCGAAGCGCTCGCAGGCGAGTGCATGAACGAGATGCTCTCGCAGGCGACGCGACTACGCCTGTCGCAAGCCACCGCCCGCATCCGCGAGTACTACACGGCCGCAGCGTTGCGAGCGGCGGCCTCGGCGCCTTCCGTCGACGATCTCCTCGCCGAGCTCGACGCGGAGGAGCTCGGGGACGACCCGCTCGAGATCTCGGTTCCCTGGGAAGCAAAGCCGGGCGACAAAGGAAGCGAGCCCAAGTAGGGTCGCCGCGTGTCGGATGGGCCGGATCATCTTCGACCGATCGCTGTACGCTCCCGACGCCATCGAGGCGGCGGCGGCGACCTACGCCGACTACGCGGACATCGCGCTCGAGCGCTCGAGCGACGCGGTGATCGCGGTCGTCGGCGCCGTCCGCGGTGCTGATCGCGAGACCATCGAGCACTCGTTCTGTAACCTCGCCTTGCAGGAAACCGTCGTGCGCATGCGGCGGACCCCTGCGGCCGACGCGCCGGAAGGCGCCTAGATGGTCGCGAGCTTCGCGGTGCCTTTGCCGCCCTCGATCGCGGTCGATCGGCTGGGATTCTTTCGTTGGGGCCGGATCGCCGGGAAGATCCTGGTCACCACGGACGGTGGCGATTGGGTGTTTCTGAGCGAGCCGGAGTTCGTTCAGCTGCTCGCAGGGGAGATCACCGAGGGCCACCCGCGCTTCGCGCAGCTCCAGACCGGAGGTTTTCTTCGCGACGGCCTCGATGCCGATGCGCTCGCGAGCAGGCTGGCGAAGCGCGTGGGCCATGTCGCGCGCGGGCCGGAGCTGCACGTGGTCACGATGACCCGGCGCGGCGACGACCGTGCCGGGTCATCGTCGGCATCACCCGATGCTCGCATGGACCTCGACCGCGCGACGGCCGAGCGCATCGTGGACGTCGCGCTCCAGAGCACCTCGCCTTCGGTCTCGTTCGACCTGCAGGCGCAGGGCGGCGAGCCGCTGCTGAACGGCGACGGCGTCCGGCATCTCGTCGATTTCGCGCGGGCGACGAACAAGCGCGCCGCGGGCAAGACGCTCCGCTTCACGCTCGTCAGCAACTTGAGCGCCATGACGGAGGAGACGGCGGAGTGGCTGATCGCCAACGACGTCGCCGTCCGAACGTGGCTCGACGGACCGGCAGAGCTCCATGAGTGGAACCGGAAATACACGGTGGCCGGCGCCCACGCGGACGTGGTGCGGTGGATCACCTGGTTCGACCGCCGATACCGCGATCTCGGACGCGATCCCGACGTCTGGCACGTCGACGCACGGGCGACGACGACGCGGCGCACGCTCTCGGCATGGCGCGAGGTCGTGGACGAGTACGTAGCCCGCGGCCTCGAGTCCCTCCACCTGCGGCCGCTCAGCCCACTCGGTTTCGACCCCGGCGCGTGGGAGACGATCGGATACACCGTCGAGGAATACCTTGCGTTCTACGATCGCGCGTTCGCGTACATCGTGGATCTGAATCGCCGCGGCACCCACCTCGCCGAAGCGACCGCAACGATGTTCCTGAACTCGATTCTCTCGTCTGGTGATCCCACGGCGGGGGACATCCGGTCGCCCTGCCCGGCCGGAACGAGCGAGCTCGCGTACGACGTCGACGGCCGGGTATTCCCGGGCGACGAGGCCCGGCGCGTCGACGCGTTCGGGGATCCGATGTTCGCGCTCGGCGACGTGCGCACGTTGACGATCCCCGATCTCGTCCGCCATCCGACCGTGCGGGCGATCGCGGCGGCATCGCTCCTCGACGCGCAGCCGATGTGCGCGGACTGCTGGAACAAGCCGTTCTGCGGCATCTCCCCCGTGGCGAGCTACGTGCGCGGCGGGGACCTCTTCGAACAGCGACCGCGGTGCTTCGAGTGCAAAGAGCACATGGCGGTCGCACGCACGCTGTTCGGGTCGTTGGCGAACGAGAGCGACCGCGCGACGACCGAGATCCTGCAACGCTGGACGACGGACGCCGGCCGACAGCGCTCCTGATCCCTGGCAAACGAGGGGCTCGCTAGGTAGCTGGCCGGCATGAAACCGACGGAGATCGATTTCCTCGTCATCGGCGGTGGCATTGCGGGGCTGACCCTTTGCCGATTTCTCACGACCAAAAGTGTGGTCTGTCTCGAGCCGAAGCCGTGCCAGTTCAAGCTCGGTGAGGCGGTGAGCCCGGATCACTTCGACCATCCGCGCTTGTATGAGATCGCCGCGAGCGCCCGCAGCCTCCCCTCCTACTCGGAAAAATGGGGCAGCCTGTTCGTGTTCGACGACAGCGCTGCCGCCTACCCAACGTCGAGCCATGGCGCGCAGCTGGCACTCCACATTCGCCGCGACGAGCTCGAAGATTTGATGATCCGCCAGTGGCGGCCGCCGCTACGCGCCGAACGCGCGATCGAGGTCGACCTCGATCGAAAGCTCGTCCGCACCAACGGCAATCTCTACCGGGTGCGCCAGCAGATTCTCGATTGCTCGGGACCGGCGATGTTCATGGCGAGGTTGTTCGGGGCGGTACACAAGCTGTGGGACGTGTACTGCAGCTGGTTCTACCTGGACGTGGACGACGTCGACGACACGGCGTTTCCGCGCTGGCTCGAGAAACGCGGCATACGGCTTCGCGCCTACGATGCCAAAGCAGGAAGCGATCTGAAGCCCGATGAGCTGCAACGGTGGAGGCCGAGCCGCTACACGTACGTGCGCAACGTCAAAGACGGCTCGTGGCTGTGGCAAATCCCCCTCTACCGTCAGCGCGAGATCAGTTTTGGTTTGACCAGCGTCCACGGCAAGGTGACGCTCGATGATCTGCGCGCGGCGGTGAGCGGCCACTTGGCCCCGATGTTCAAAGCCCATCCGAAGCCGCTCGATGGCAGCTCGCCGCACCACAAGTACCACGTCCGCAACCAGTACGCGGTGCGTGCCGAGACCGCGGCCACCATGGACTACATCCTGATCGGAGACGCCTACTACTTCGGGGATCCCATCTGTGCCACCGGCACGACTACCGCGTCTTCCGATGCCATCGGGGTTGCCGAGGTGCTGAACCAGACGGGATGGTCGGAAGACGCATGCGCCGCGTACAACGCGCGCAAGAAGGAGCTCGTCGATCGCGCGATCGCCGCGCACTATTTCTCACCGCACAATCAAGCGGTTGATCTCGATCGCGATGCGGCAGCCGTGGACGGCCCTCGGCGCTTGCGCATCCACACCTTCAACTACGCATCGGTGATCGCCCAGACGAAGGTCGGGTTCGACAGCAACCGCGAGCGTGGCGGCAGCATGTTCGAGTCGCCGTATCGATCGAATCCGCAGGAGATGCTCGCAGAGGTCGCGCAACGGCTCGGTTTGAACGCCGAGCGGCAACTCGGCGCCTGGACCCTTCGCCAGGCAAGCGGGCATGCCGAAGGCGCCGTCGAGCTCGGCTGGGCCCACCCCGAAAAGCCGACGCTCACGGTCTTGCTGCGCCGCTACGCCGGGATCAAGGACTACTACCGCCGCTTCGGCGCCATGACGCTGTCGTACATGAACGCCTTCGATCGGGATTACCCCCTCGGCCCAGAGGTCGAAACGTTGTTCGACGCCATCGGCGAGGCGCTCGGCACCTGGCAGCGCTGGCACGGGGCGATGTAGCGCACCTGGTGATCATCGGGATCGCGTACCCATCAGCGGCTCGTGACCATGCTCCTCGGCTGACCGACAAATCGCCTGTGCGCGGCCGGCCATGACTCGACCGCGCATTCGCACAGGCGGACGCGCTCCGGCTCCGGCGCCGTCCCAACCTCCTCGAGGAGCTCGTGGGTGCCGAGCGCTCCCAGCTCGACTGCAGCAGAGAGCGGATCACGGGCGTCGACCCGGTGCGGAGCCTCCCCACCCCGAAGTCGGAAGGGATGGCGAAAACGGGGACCCTATACGCGTCTCCTGGCGGAAGTCGCCCCGCCCCGCACCCCTCGCTCGACGCCTCGAGACGACCGTCGAGTCGATCAGAAAATCCTGGCAAATCGGCTTGCTGACGTGCTAACCGTCGCCAGCGGCACGGACGTCACCAGGTGAACACCACTCTCCAGTATCTGACGCCGTCGAGCGACGAGCGCGGGCGGGGCTCGGCGGCAGCCTCGCTCCGGCGCGTGAATATCCGTGTCTCGCTGGTCCGCGGTCCGGCCCGGCTGCCGTGGCGAAGCGGGGCGGCGGCGGATCATGAGCTCGATGAGCTTCCGGCAAGCGACGTGCTCCGCGCCACGCGCGCCGTCGCCGGGCGGCCCGGGGCCTTCCTGCTCGGTGGCGGAGATCCGCTGCGCCGCGCCGACCTGCCTGCGCTTCTCCACGATCTCTTCGAGACGCGGCCCGAGAATCTCGGCCTCTGCACCGCGGGTACGGGCCTCACCCGCACGGTGGTCGACCAGCTGCGATCGGCGGGCGTGCAGCGGCTGAACGTGCCGTTCCACTCCGCGCGCCGGGACGCCCACGACTGGCTGGTCGGGCAACCGGGCGCGCTCAGGACGGCGCTCCGCGCGATCCGCACGTGCGTCGACGCTGGGATGCCCGTCGAGGCCGAGGTCGTCGTCACCCGGCCGACGATGCCGCATCTCACGGAGACGATCGACGTCCTCACGCGCGCCGGGGTCCGCTCGATCTCGCTTCGGCGGCTCACCGCCATCGACGTCTCGGCGGCCGAATTCGTCTTCCTCTCCCCGCGCCTGTCGCTGCTCGCCGATGATCTCGAAGGCGCGGCGACGATCGCACTCCAGCGACGCGTCCGGTTGGTGATCCGCGATTTTCCCCTTTGTGTCGCGCCGCGGCTACGACGGCTCTTCGGCCGCTCCGACGCGGAAGTGTGGCTGACGACGGACGGCGCGGTCGACGCCCGGACGGATGATGGTGCGGGGTGCCCGGGCTGTCCCGGAGCGCCACTCTGTGCGGGAGCGCCTGCGGACTACGTCGCGCGCTTCGGCTGGGAAGAGCTCGCCGACCACGCGCCGATCGCGGAGCGCGTTCAGGAGAACGTCGCCGCGCAGCAGAGCGTGCCGTCATCCGGGACGATGCTGCTCTCATGGCGCGGGCCGCGCCGCGTCCGGTGTGACGGGTGCGCCGACAGTCCTACGACCGCAGGCAGTCATCCGACTGCAGGCAGTCATCCGACTGCAGGCGAGCCTTCCCCGGCAGGACCCGAGTCGACGCGCGCCGTGCGCGCGAGGCTGGTAGAGGCCGCGCGCTTCCGGCCGGCGGTGGTGCAGCTCGTCGGCGCCGAGTTGCTCGCCCATCCGGACGCCGCTGCGCTGCTCTTCGACGCAGTCCGGCTCTTCCCGCACGTCGAATGCGCCGGCGAGGGCAGCGCCGTCGTCAAGTGGAGCGACGTCGATTTGCGCCGGCTGAAGGATTTGAAGCGCATCGACGTGGCGTTCTACGGGCCCGACGCGACGAGCCACGACGCCCACTGCGGAATCGCCGGGTCCTTCGCGGCGACCCTGCGTGGCGTCGAGCGATTGCGCGCGCAGACGTCGATCGTGATCGGGGCGTACGCGATCGTCCACGATGCACGCCTGGTTCCCCGCTTCGTCGACGCGTGGAGCCGCGGCGAGCTCCCGGGAGAGCCACGGTTTCGCCTGGCCGCGAACGGGTCGTCACTGGACGACCTCGTCGCGTACATGCGCAGCTTGCCGGCGGGCGGCGCGCGCTCGGCGTTGGCGGCGGTGCTGCCGCACTGCTTGTGCGAGGAAGCGGGCCTCGACCTCGTCGAACGTGCGTCGGTCGAACCGGCGGAGGGCGCGGGAACGGCATTCGGCGTCGCATTCGGCCGACGCGTCGCCTACGCCCCGCGCGGCTCGGATCCTACCGGCGCGTTTGCGCGCTGCGGCGACGACGGCAATGCGTGTACGGTGACCGGGTGCCCCGGCACGGCAATCGGATGGCAACGAAACGCGAGGTCTGAACGATGGATGCAGGACAGCTGACGGAACGCATGTTGGCCCGCGAGAGCGTGGCCAACGTCCGGAAGCACTGGGTACGGCTCGTCACGGCGTGCAACAGCCGCTGCGTGTTCTGCCTCGACACGGACACGCCGCGAAACATGTACCTGCTGGAGCACGACGTCCACCAGGAGCTCAGGCGCGGACGCGACGAGCTGCACGCCGACAAGGTGATCCTGTCGGGCGGCGAGGGCTCGATCCATCCGAAGTTCATCGACTTCGTCCGCTATGCGCGGGAGATCGGTTACAGCCGGGTGCAGACAGTCACCAACGGCTACATGTTCGCGAAGCGTGACTTCTACCTGGCGGCCGTCGAGGCCGGTCTCGGCGAGATCACGTTCAGCCTGCACGGCCACACCCCCGAGCTGCACGACCGCCTGACGGGCGTCGAGGGCGCCTTCGATCGCCTGATGAAGGGCATGATCCGCGCCCGCCGCGACGGACGCATCATCGTGAACGTCGACGTCTGCATCAACAAGCAGAACGTGGCGTACATCGACAAGATCGTCGCGCTCTGCCTCTCGGTGGGCGTCAACGAGTTCGACCTCCTGCACGTCATCCCGCAGGGCGCGGCCTTCGAGAACCGGGACGACCTCTTCTACGATCCGGTCGAGCACCTGCCCCGCCTGCAGCAGGTCTTTCGCCTGAACCGCCACCCCAACGTCGTGGTGTGGACGAATCGTTTCCCCGTCGAGTTCCTCGAAGGCCTGGAAGACTTGATCCAGGACCCGCACAAGATGCTCGACGAAGTGAACGGTCGGCGCTTCCAGGTTCGCAAGTACCTCGACGAAGGCACGCCCCTCGAGTGCCGGCAGCAGGAACGCTGCGAGCACTGCTTCATCGAGCCGTTCTGTACGACGGCCGATCGCGTGATCGAGCGCCAGAACCAAGCAAGCTGGAACGTCTGGTGGATCGGCGCGGCCGACGGGACCGGAAGCATGTCGGCGGCGAGCGCGCTGCCTTTCGGGTGCCGGTTCGTCGGCGTCGAGGTCGAGGACCTCCCGGACGTGGAAAAGCTCGGCGTGCCGGCTGACGTCGGGATCTACGTCCGACCGCAGCGCGCCTCACGACTGGTCGATCGCGTGAGCACGCCGAACCGGCTCCTGCTGGGTCTCCGCGAGCCCGAGCAGCTCGACGTCGTGCTGAGCGGGACGCCGCTGCCCGCGGGCGTCGAGGTCGAGATCGAGCTGAACCAGCGCACGGCCCCCTGGCTGTTGGCGCAGCGGGAGCGCGTCGCGCTGTCCCTCGACGTCATCCGTCTGCATCAGCCGACCCACGAGTTCCTGAAGGACGCGGTCGCCAACGACGTCCGCGACATCAAGGGCTTCTTCACCGAGCTCGCACTGCCCATCCGGGCGAGTGGCGTGACCGCGTGCCTCGCCCCGGGAACCCAGCTCGTCGACCCGCCCAAGATCCTCGAGAAGAAGCTGTTCGATCCGGCGACGGGTCGCCTCGCGATCCGCGAGCTCGCGCGAACGCACGTGGTGCACGGGTACCTCGCGAAGTCGCTTCGTTGCCGCGATTGTGTCGTGACCGACCGCTGCGAGGGCGCTCACATCAACTTCCTCCGCGATCAGGGATTCGCGGAGCTGCGGCCGCTGCGCGAGGGCGCATGGGCGGAGAATGCCGCGGCGCAGTTGCTCGCGCTCCGGCCGACGCCGCTGCCGCGCGTCCGCGACGGCCAGCCCCTGCAACCGGTCGGGCCGAGCCTGCCGGGGTTCGAACCGCCGCAGGCAGCCCCCGTCGAGCCGTTGATCGAGTTCGCGCAGAAAAAACGCGAGGAACGCGAGCGCGCCCGCCAGGAGGCCGCGCAGCGGCGCCAGGTCTCGCTCGAAGGGTGACGATCGACGATGGCGAACCTCGGCTACCTGCAGCTCACCCGCAATTGCTACCAGAAGTGCCACTTCTGCAGTAATCCGCCGACCGGTGTGCATCTCGACGAGGCCGAGATGCGCCGCAACGTCGATCAGCTCGTCGAGATGGGCTACGACGGCGTGATCCTGACGGGCGGGGAGCCGAGCACCTCGGAGCTGCTGCTTCCGGCGCTCGCGTACGCACGCGAGCAGAAGCTCTTCAGCCGCATGATCACGAACGGCCAGAAGCTCGCCGACAAGGATTTCTTCAAGCGCTGCGTCGATGCCGGCCTGACGCACATCCACGTCTCGCTGCACAGCTACCGGCGCGAGGTCCACGACTTCATCACGCAGTATCGCGGCGCCTGGGACGTACTCGTACGCTGTCTCGAGCACGTCCCCGAGATGGGCATCACGTCCGACATCAATTGCGTCATCAACGTCTGGAACGCCGACCATCTGCATGAGAACGTCCGCTGGATCTGCGAGAACTTCCCGTTCATCCGCCACTTCGTCTGGAACAACATGGACCCCGACGGCAATCGCGCCGAGGAGAATCCCGACTGCATTCCGCGGCACTACGAGTTCCAGGTGTCGCTCGAGAAGGCGATGGACTACCTCGCGAGCACCGGGCGGAGCTTCCGCGCCGAGCGCGTCCCGCTCTGCTACATGCGACGCTACGCGTGGGCCTCGACGGAAGCGCGGAAGATCATCAAGGAAGAAGAACGCTGCATCCGCTTCCTCGACTTCAAGGGCTTCATCCACCAGAAGGAGTTCCTGCACGGCAAGGGAGACGCCTGCCAGGCGTGCCGCTTCGACCCGATCTGTGCGGGCATGTTCTCGATGGCGAAGAGCTACGACGAGCGCGAGCTCTCCCCGATCTTCGACGATCCCACTCCGGTCATCGCCGAGGTGCTGCGACGCGAGCCTTCGCCGGAGCTCGTGTCGCGACTGATGGCGCGCCGCGGCCGGCGCTCGCAAACCGAGCAGCCGTCGCTCGAGCGTCGCCAACAGGCGATGGAGCGGCCCCTGTAGCGCGATGCCGCGTTTCCTTTTCATCAATCCCCCCCTCGTCCTCGAGGACGACTTCATCGACTACCCGTTCTTCGCCAATCACGGGTTGCTCGCGTGTGCGGGACTGGCGGCGCGGTCGGGGGCGGACGTCACGGTGCACGACGCGTTCGCGTGGCCGAGCTCCGGACGCCACCGCCGAGCCGCGGGGGGATGGGTGCTCGGCGTCCGACACGACCAGTTCGTCGCCTCGCTCCCCACAGGCACGTACGACGTCGTGGTCCTCGGCGGTCCGGTCTTCCTCCGCATCGAGGACGCCCATGCGGAGAC
>CAZWAX010000207.1:0-10296 GCA_964631985.1 uncultured Polyangiaceae bacterium
GATCGCGACGCTCTTCGCGGCACGTACGGTGGCGCGGAACGCGGTCTGGCGCGAGCCGATGGTCTTCTACCAGACCATGGTCGAGGACGCGCCGCGCTCGGCGCGCAGCCATCGCGAGCTCGGCACGATGCTGGCCAACGCCGGCCGCTTCGAGGAGGCCCGGCGTGCCTTCGAGCGCTCGCTCGCGATCAAGCCGGAGGACGCCACCACGCTCTACAACTTCGGGAACGCGCTCAGCGGCGAAGGACGCTTCGATCTGGCCGCGGCCACCTATCGCCGCGCGATCGCCGCCAACCCGACGTTCGGGCAGGCCTACGGGAACCTCGGCAACGCTGAGAGCATGCGCGGCGACCAGGCGGCGGCCCTCGCCGCGTTTCGCCGCGCGCTCGAGCTCAGCCCCGCGTCGCCGTTCCTCCTGATGAACCTCGCCAATACGCAATTTCGCGCCGGAGCGATCGCGGAAGCGCGCGCGAGCTACGAGCAAGCGCTCGTCCACGCGCCGTACGCCGCCGAGATCCTCACCAACTTCGGGTCGTTCCTGTTCGCGCAGGGTGATTTCGCGGCGGCGGCCGGCGTGTTCGAGCGCATCCGCGCGCCGGCACCGGCGCGGGCGCTGGTGGCGTTGGCGGCGAGCTACCAGCGCCTCGGACGCATGGCGGACGCGCGGGCCACGCAGGCGACGGCGGAGCGGCTCTACCCGCGCGATCCCGGCGTGCGCCAGCTGGCGACCGTGTTGACGCGCGAGGCACCACCGCGTGGGGCGTCGCCGTGAACGTGCTTCGGCCGTTCCTGCTGCTGCTCGCCGGCACCGCCGTCTACGTGCGGACGTTCGGGGTTCCGTTCGTCTTCGACGACGTCCATGCGATCGTCCAGAATCTCCGCATCCGGGAATGGTCGCACGAGCTCTTCGCGAGCGACCGACCCCTCGTCGAGATCACGCTGGCGCTCAACTACGCACTCGGCGGGCTGAACGTGGTCGGGTACCACGTCTGCAACCTCGCCCTGCACCTCGCATGCGGCTGGCTGCTCTTCGACGTCGTCCGCCGCACGTTTCGTCTGACGGACGTGCTCGCCGGCCGCGAGGACGACGCCGCCTGCCTCGCGGCGCTGATCTTTCTCGTGCACCCGCTGCAGACCGGGTCGGTCACCTACGTGATCGCGCGCAGCGAGTTGCTCATGGCGCTCTGCTACCTCGCGACGCTCGACCTCGTGCTACTCGCCGAGGTGCATCCGACGCGTCGGATCACGCTCTGGGTCGCGGCGATTGCCAGCTGCGCGTTCGGGATGGCGGCCAAGCCCATCATGGTGACGGCGCCGCTCGCGGTGTGGTGGCTGTCCTGGTGGGTGCTGACGCCCCCCACCCGGCCGCGGCTCGCCTTCACCGAGTCCCCGCCTGCCGTCGAGGTGCCGCGGCGCTGGCCGCTACACCTGGGGCTCTGCGCGACGTGGGGGGTATTGGGGCTGCTCCTGGCCGACGGCAGTCATCCCGGGGCCGGCTTCGACATCGGGCTTTCGCCGCTCGAGTATCTCCGGACGCAGCTCGGCGTGACCTGGCACTATTTCCGGTTGTTGGTGTGGCCGGTGGGGCAGGTGCTCGACTACGACTGGCCGCTCGCCGCCCGCTGGACGGAGCCAGCGGTGGTGGTACCGGCATGCGGCTGGCTGGTGCTGCTCCTCGTGCTGGTGTGGCTCGGACGGGCTGGGCGGCGTGCCGCGACCTTCTGGCTCGGCTTCGCGCTGCTCGTCCTGCTGCCGGGCTCGAGCGTGATCCCGATCGCCGACGTGATCTTCGAGCACCGCATGTATCTCACCGTGGCGGGATTCGCGGCGCTCGTGGCCCTCGTCGCCGGCGGCGCGGCGCGCACGGCGCCGCGCACGGTCGTCGCCCTCGGGCTCGCGGCGGTGCTCGCGCTCGGGTGGCGCACCATCGTACGGAACGAGCTCTGGCGCGATCCGGTGGCGCTCTGGACCGACAACCTCGTCCATACGCCCGCCAAACAGCGCGTCTATCGGAACCTCGAGGAGGCCTACCAGCGGCGGGGCGACCAAGCGGGGATGCGACGGGTCGTGGTCGCCGAGATCGAGGTGCTCGAGCGACTGCATCGTCTCGACCCGCGCGACGCCCGGGTGCTGACCGGCCTCGCCAATGGCTTCGCGCGGGTGGGACGCACCGAGGAGGCGCTGGCCGCCGTGACGGAAGCGGTCCGGCTCGATCCGCGCGACCCGGTCGCCCGGGCCGCCCAGGGGGCGCTCCTGATGCAGCTGGCGCGACCCGAAGAGGCCGTTCCGCCCCTCGAGATGGCGGCGGCGATCATCGAGGGACACGTCGGCTGGAGCGAGCGCGACACCAGGCGGATCGTGCAGGTGAACCTCGGCTGGGCCTACGCGGCGGTCGGCCGCACCGACGACGCGCTCCGGGTGCTCCGCGAGGCGGCGGCCAACGACGACGTCTCGGCGATGAACAACCTGGGCTCGGTCCTCGGGCGGGTCGGCGAGTGGGAGGAGGCGCAACGGGTTCTCGAGCGAGCGCGCCAGCGGGATCCGGACGACCCGAACGTGGCCAGCAACCTCGGTTGGGTGTACGCCAACCTCGGACGCCTGGACGAGGCAGCTACCCTCCTCGAACGCGCGATCCTGCAACAACCGGGCGAGCCCTCGGCGCACGGCAACCTCGGATGGGTGCGTCTGCGCTCCGGCGACCCGCCCGGGGCGCTGCATGCGCTCGAAATGGCCCTCACGCTCCAGCCCGACGGGCCGTGGCTGATCAACATGATGGGGGTCGCCCATGCGCGGCTCGGCGACTGGCCGCGGGCGGTTGCCGCTTTCGAGCGCGCGCTCGCCGTCGTCCCCGACTCCCAGCTTGCTCGCGACAATCTCGCCCGCGCGCGCGCCCGAGAAGAACCCCTCCTCGCCGCCGACTGAGCCATTCCGAGCGCTTCCATTATATTGACAGCACCGGACCGAGCGCCTAGAACGCGCGCTGTCCGAAAGCTCTAGCTGCCGTGCGGTTTGCGGTGTCGCGAGCTTTTTTGTTGGCATGGGCTGACCGCAGGGTCGAGGCGGTGCGGAGACGGGTTCTCGGCACCGTTTTTTTGGAACGATCGCTGACCGCGTGGTTAGCGGCGGTCGGCGGGTGGAGGGGAACGCCGCATGACGCAGGTTGCCGAGGAAGCTCGCCGTATTTCGCCCGCTCCCTTCCCGCCGCGTCCGACGGCCCCGCCGCGTGGCGACGAGTTTCTCGCCAAGGTCAGTCACACGATCGGCCGCTCCCAGGAGTACTTCGAGCGCGAGCAGCACGCGGAGGGCTACTGGCACCGCCCGCTCGAGGCCAACGCCACCATGGACGCCGAGTACGTCTTCTTCATGCACTTCATGGGGCGGGTCGACGTCGAGCGGCAGAACCGCATCGTCGCCCACCTGCTCGCGACCCAGCTTCCCGAGGGCAGCTGGTCGCTCTACCCGGGGGCGCCGGGGCATCTCTCCAACACGATTGAGGCCTATTTCGCGATGAAGCTCGCGGGCCTGCCCGCGAGCAATCCGGCGCTCGCGCGAGCGCGAGCGTTCATCCTCGAGAACGGCGGGCTCGCCAAGGCCCAGGTCTTCACGCGCTGCTTCCTCGCTTACTTCGGCCAGTACCCGTGGGACGGCCTCCCGGCGATGCCGGCCGAGCTCGTGCTGCTGCCAAACTGGTTCCCGATCAACATCTACGAGATGTCGAGCTGGGCTCGCGGCACCGTCGTGCCGCTGGTCGTGCTGATGGCGAAGCGGCCGCACGTCTCGATTCCCGCCGCGCACGGTTGTGACGAGCTCTGGGTGAATCCGCCGGCGCCGGCGGACTACGCGTTCCCGCCCGACAGCCAGTCGCTGGTCTCGTGGCGGAACTTCTTTCTCGGGCTCGATCGCGTGCTGAAGCTGCTCGGCAAGTCGCCCGTGAAGCCGCTCCGCGAGCGCGCGCTCCGGAAATGCGCCGACTGGATCCTCTCGCACCAGGACGTGAACGGCGGATGGGGCGGCATCCAGCCCGCGATGGTCAACTCGGTGATGGCCCTCCACGTGCTCGGCTTCGCCGACGATCACCCGGCGGTCGCGAAGGGCATCCAGGCGATCGAGGACTTCGTGATCGAGGAGGGCGATCAGCTCTTCTTCCAGCCGTGCGTGTCGCCGACCTGGGACACGGCGCTCGCCGCGAAGGCCCTGCTCGACTCCGGCGTGGCGCCGGACGCGCCGATGTTGCAGAAGGCGAGCGACTGGCTGATCGAGAACCAGATCTTCGCGCCCGGCGATTGGTCGATCAAGAATCCCGACCTGGAGCCCGGCGGCTGGGCCTTCGAGTTCGCCAACGATTGGTATCCGGACACCGACGACACCGCGGTGATCCTGATGGTGCTGAAGCGCATCCAGGCGACCGACGAGAAGGCCAAGCAGCGCGCCCTCGTGCGGGGGCTCAACTGGACCCTCGGCATGCAGAGCCGGAACGGCGGCTGGGGTGCCTTCGACACCGACAATCTGCGCGAGCTCTTCAACAAGATCCCATTCGCCGACATGGAGGCGATGCTGGATCAACCGACCGCGGATCTGACCGGCCGTCACCTCGAGCTGATGGGCGACTTCGGGTACGACCTCGACATGCGCCCCGCCAAGCGTGGGCTCGCGTTCCTGAAGAAGGTCCAGGAGCCGAACGGCGCGTGGTGGGGCCGCTGGGGCGTGAACTACATCTACGGCACCTGGTCGGTGCTCTCGGGGCTGCGCACCATCGGCGAAGACCTGAGCCAGCCCTACATCCGGCAGTCGGTGGCCTGGCTGAAGTCGCGCCAGAACGACGACGGCGGCTGGGGCGAGACGTGCGACACCTACGGCGACGCGTCGCTCGCCGGGAAGGGGCCGAGCACCCCGTCACAGACCGCCTGGGCGCTGCTCGGCTTGCTCGCCGGTGAGGATGCGCTCGGTCCCGAGCTCGTGCGCGGCATCGAGTACCTGGCGCGTACGCAGCAGGGCGACGGCACCTGGGACGAGCTGCACTTTACGGGCACCGGGTTTCCGCGCCATTTCTATCTGCGCTACTACATGTACCGGAACTACTTTCCGTTGATGGCTCTCGGCCTCTTCCGCACGCGCGCCGCAGCGCATGCCGCGCGTCTGGCGGCTGAGCACGGAAACGGCAATGGCCCGAGAGCCTCGAATGGACACGCCCCTGCATGAGTGAACCGCCGCGCCGCCGCTCCTTCGCGCTCCTCGGATCGACCGGGTCGGTCGGCGTCTCGACGTTGGCGCTGGTCGAGCGCTTTCCGGAGCGGTTCCGGGCGGTGGCTCTGGCGGCGGGACGCAACATGGCGGTGTTGGCCGAGCAGGTGCGTCGTCACGCGCCCGATCTCGTGTCGGTCGCCGACGAGACGAGTGCCGCCGACCTCCGGCAGCGGGTTCCGAGCTACACGGGGCGGATCCTGGTCGGGTCGGAGGGGCCGCTCGCGGTCGCGACCCATCCCGAGGCGGATCTCGTGCTGTCGGCGCTGGTCGGCGCGCTCGGCCTCGTGCCGACGCTCGCAGCGGTGCACGCCGGCAAGCACGTCGCCCTGGCCAACAAAGAGGCGCTGGTCGTCGCGGGCGAGCTCGTGACGAGCGCCGCGCGCGCGCAGGGTGTCGATCTGCTGCCCGTCGACAGCGAGCACAACGCGATCTTCCAGGCCCTTCAAGGGCAGCGGCGGAGCGAGGTGAAGCGCATCGTGCTGACGGCCTCGGGCGGACCCTTCCTGTCGCGTTCGGCGGCAGAGCTCGCGAACGTCACCGTGGCCGAGGCGCTCAATCACCCGACCTGGAAGATGGGCCCCAAGATCACGATCGACTCCGCGACGCTGATGAACAAGGGCCTCGAGGTGATCGAGGCGCGCTGGCTCTTCGACGTCGACGCCGATCGGATCGACGTCGTGATCCACCCGCAGAGCATCGTGCACTCGATGGTGGAGTACATCGACGGCTCGGTGCTCGCGCAGATGGCGGTGCCCGACATGACCATCCCGATCGGCTACGCGCTCGCGTATCCGGAGCGGCTGCCGCTCGACTACCTCCGCCCCCTCGACCTCCCCGCCGCCGGTACGCTGACCTTCGTCGCTCCCGATCGTCAGCGCTTTCCCTGCCTCGATCTCGCGTACCGCGCTCTCCGCGCGGGCGGCACCATGCCCGCGGTGTTGAACGCTGCCAACGAGATCGCCGTCGAGCGTTTCCTCGCCGAGGACATCGCGTACCGCGAGATCCCGACGCTGGTGGCGGCCGTCATGGACGCGCACGAGCAGGGGCCGGCGAGCAACCTCGACGTGCTGCTCGCCGCGGACGGCTGGGCACGCGAGGCAGCCCGGCGCGGCGTCAGCGCCCAGGCGGGGAGGGCGGTCGCGCACTGACCCTCGGGCGATGACGGCTCCGGCTCCCATGCAGGCGGTCGCGTCCATGCGCGACGGATCGGATGGCGCCACCGCACGCGCCGGCTTGGCCGTCGCCTGGACACCCGATCCGGCCGCGACCGCCGCGGCCTTCGTCGAGTGCGAGCGCATCGCACGCACCCACTACGAGAACTTCACGCTCGGCTCGCGGCTGCTGCCGCGCCATCTGCGCCGCCACATCGCCGCGATCTACGCCTTTGCCCGCACCGCCGACGACCTCGCCGACGAGGAGCCGGATCCGGTGCGCGCGCTCGCCGGCCTGGACGCGTGGGAGCGCGAGCTCGACGCCTGCTACACCGGCAACCCCTGCCATCCCATCTTCGTCGCCCTCGCCGAGACCGTGCGCGCGTTCGCGATTCCGATCGAGCCGTTCAAGCGCCTGCTGACCGCGTTCCGGATGGACGTGCGCTTCACGGGCTTCGCCACCTTCGACGACCTGCGCCACTACTGCGCGCACTCGGCGAACCCGGTCGGCCACTTGGTGCTGCACCTCTTCGGGTACGCCGATGCCGACCGGCAGGCGCGCTCCGACGACATCTGCACCGCGCTCCAGCTCACCAACTTCTGGCAGGATCTCGCGATCGACCTCCGCAAGGGCCGGGTCTACCTCCCGCGCGAGGACATGGCCCGCTTCGGCTACGCGCCGGAAGACCTCGGCCGCAACGCGGTGACGCCCGCCTTCCGTGAGCTCATGACCTTCCAATGCGCGCGCACGCGCGCGCTCTTCGAACGCGGGCTTTCCCTGGCATCGATGCTCGACCGCGGCCGGGGTCGCGAGATCCGGCTCTTCGCGGGCGGCGGGCTCGCCATCCTCGAGCGCCTCGAAGCCGTCGGGTACGACGTCTTCACCGCCCGCCCGACGCTCTCGCGGTGGGCGAAGATGGGACTGGTGGCGCGCTCGTTGGTCGGAGGCGCGGCATGAGCGCGGGAGATCTCGAGACCGCCTATGCCGAGTGCGGTCGCATCGTGCGCGCGTCGGGCAGCAGCTTCCATCAGGCGTTTCGGCTCCTGCCCGTCGAGCGGCGCCGCAGCCTCGAAGCGCTCTACGCCTACTGTCGCGTCGTCGACGACGCGGCCGACGGTAGCGGCGCAGCCGCTTCGAATGGCCGCGACGCGGCGGCCGCCGTCGCCTGGTGGCGCGCCGAGCTCGGTCGCGTGCTCGCCGGCACCCCGACGCATCCGGTCGGCGTCGCGCTCGCCGACTCGATCCGGCGCTTCGCGATCCCGCCACAGCATCTCACCGAGATCCTCGACGGCGTCGCCATGGATCTCGTGCCGCAGCGCTTCGAGACCTTCGCCGAGCTGCGCCGCTACTGCTACCTCGTGGCCGCCGCGGTCGGTCTCGCGACCATCCCGATCTTCGGCTGCCGCGACCCGCGGAGCCGCACCTACGCCGAGGCGCTCGGGATCGCGCTCCAGCTCACCAACATCGTCCGCGACCTCGCCGAGGACGCCGAGCGCGGCCGCGTCTACCTGCCCCAGGAGGATCTGCGCCGCTTCGGCTACAGCGAGCGTGACCTCGTGACCCACACGCGCAACGACGCGTTCCGGGCGCTGATCGGTTTCGAATGCGCGCGCGCCCGCGAGCTCTACGCCGCCGCGCGCGCGGCGCTCACGCCGACCGACCGGCGCGCGTTGGCGCCGGCCGAGGGAATGCGTCTCGTGTACGGGCGCGTGCTCGCCAAGATCGCCGCCCGTCCCGAGGCGGTGTTCGGTCCGCAGGTGCGCTTGCCGCGCTGGCAGAAGGCCGCCCTCGCCGCCTGCGCCTTGCTCCGCACGCGGCTGCCGCTCCGACCGGCGCCGCTCGCCACGCGGCAAGAGAGCCCGGCATGAGCGACGTCCTGATCATGGGCGGCGGTTTCGCGGGTCTCGCCGCGGCGACGGCGCTCGCCGCGGCGGGCCGCAGCGTCACCGTGCTCGAGAAACGCCCGGAGCTCGGCGGCCGCGCCTACTCGTACACCGACCAGACGACGGGCGAGGTCATCGACAACGGGCAGCACGCGATGATGGGCTGCTACACCGAGATGTTCCGCTTTCTCGATCGCATCGGGGCGACGGACAAGCTCGCGATCCAGCCCGGTCTTCGCGTCGACATGCTCGACCCCGACCGCGGGGCGGGCGTCATCAGCTGCCCGCCCCTGCCGAACCCGCTGCACATGGGCGCCGGCGTGCTCGGTTACCGTCTGCTGGGGGTCGCCGATCGCGCTCGGGTGCTGGCCGGCGGCCTCCGGCTCCTGCTCATGAAGCGGCGCGGCGACGCGCGTCTCGCCGCGCTCACGGTCGACGGCGTGCTCGATCTGCTCGGTCAGAGCGCCGCGGCGCGCCGTGCTTTCTGGTACCCGGTCGCCATCGCCACCCTGAACGACGATCCGGCGATCGCGTCGGCGGATCTCCTCGCCGAGGTCATGGTGCGGGCGTTCTTCGCGGGGAAGGACGCGGCGCGCTTCGTGCTCTCCAAGGTCGGGCTCTCGGAGCTCTACACGACCGACGCGCGACGCTTCATCGAAGCGCACGGCGGACGCATCGAGACCAAAGCCCACGTCGTCGGGGTCGGCTTCCGCGGCGACGAGGTCAGCCACTTCGAGCTCCGCGACGGTCGCCGGCTCTCCGCGTCCGCGTACGTGAGCGCGGTGCCGCCGCAGGGTCTCTTCCCGTTGCTGCCGGTCGCGGTTCGGCGCGCCGTACCGACGCTCGGTGGTCTCGAGGGGCTCGCCAGCTCGCCGATCGTGTCGGTCCACGTGTGGTTCGACCGGCCGATCCTCGCGACGCGGCCGTTCGTCGGGTTCGTCGGCACCGGGACGCATTGGGCGTTCAACCGCGACGTCATCAGCGGCCGCCGCGATCGCGACGGTGGATATCTCTCGTTCGTGATCTCGGGCGCGCGCGGCATCGTCGACGACGACAACGAGTCGATCGTCGCGCGGACGCTCACCGATTTGCACCGCCTCGTGCCGGCCTCGGTGGCCGCACGGGTCCGGCACACCCAGGTCGTGAAGGAGAGATTCGCCACGATGTCGCCGACCGTCGCTGCGGCGCGCCTGCGTCCGCCCACGGTGACGCCATTCGACAACTTCGTCCTCGCCGGCGACTGGACCGATACCGGTCTGCCGGCGACGATCGAAAGCGCCGTCATGAGCGGACATCGCGCCGCCGAAGTCGTGACGACGCGTCTCGCCGCGCTCGGGACCCGGGGGAGGGAAACCCGGGCGGCGAGTTGAGCACCGGGCCGAAATGCAACAGGAGGGGACGATGAGCACACCTGCAGGGGAATCGGCAGTGCGATGGCAGAACGACGGCAATGAATCCTCGGGACTCGGCGGCGTGCACGTGCGCCGGATCGAGGTCCAGACCAGCAAGCGGATGGAGATCCACGATCTGACCGAGATCGTTCGGGAGATGGTGCGGACGACGGGCGTGACCGCGGGCCTCGTCACGGTCAGCACGATGCACACGACGACGGCGGTCTTCGTGAACGAGCCGCAGTCGGCGCTGCTCGAGGACGTGCAGCACATGCTGGAGCGGCTGGTGCCGCGCGGGGACGATTGGAAGCACAACGACCCCCGCTACTCCGACTGTGACCGTCACAACGCCGATGCGCACCTGCGCGCGATCATGCTGGGGAGCAGCGTGACGCTGCAGGTGGCGGAGGGGGGGCTGACGATGGGGCAGTGGCAGCGCATCCTCATGGCCGAGCTCGACGGGCCGCGCAAACGCGGGCTGGTCCTCCAGGTGCTCTCCGCAAGCTGAGTCGCTGCTCTTACGACGCGCGGATCGTCGCGTCGTGGGGGCGTGGGGTGGCGGGGTGGCGGGTCAGCAGAGCCTGGGCCACGCACCGCTCAAGGGCACCATGCGCAGGGCCGCGTGC
>CAZWAX010000208.1:0-10284 GCA_964631985.1 uncultured Polyangiaceae bacterium
GCGGGGCAGGCCGCGGCTTGGTTGGCGCGTGGGCTCTTCGCAAAGGGGAGGGCAGCCGAGGCGGAAGTGCTGTCGCACGAGGGCGAGCGACTTGCGGGCGACGATCTGCAAGCCGCGATGGCGTGGCGCGGCGTCCGTGCCGAGGCGTTGGCACACCGGGGTGAGCATGTGGCCGCGGTCGAATTCGCCGAGGCCGCGGTCGCGATCGCCGCCGCGACCGACGCGCTACTCGATCACGCGGACGCCCGGCTGGCGTTGGCCGCCGCGCTGCGTGCGGCAGGGCGCGATCGCGAGGCCAGCGCCGAGGATCGGCGCGCGACCGAGCTCTGGGGGGCCAAGGGCGCCGCTCGCCTCGCCGAGCGCGCGCCACGCGGCGACGATACACCGAATGCGCTTCCGCGGGCGGAGCCGACCGCGGCCGCGCATCCGACCCGGCGGCGGGTGCGATCCACCC
Source organism: uncultured Polyangiaceae bacterium (assembly GCA_964631985.1). Classification (GTDB taxonomy): domain Bacteria; phylum Desulfobacterota; class Binatia; order UTPRO1; family UTPRO1; genus UTPRO1. The sequence continues at coordinate 455 of CAZWAX010000208.1, forward strand.
CCGCCCTTCAGCAGGCCGAGCGCTTCACGGCGGCGATGGCCGCGGCCGACCTTGCCGCCACCTCCGATCTCATCGCCGCCGATGTCCAATGCGTGCATCATCCGACCGGCGCATCGTGGGACCGCGACGCTCTGCTCACCCTGAACCGTCAGGTGACGAGCGCGCGCGGCCTCGAGATCCACACCGACTATCTCGCGACTCTCGGTGACGCGCTGGTGCTGCTGCGCGAATGGAGTTCGTGGGAATCGTTGGCGGACGACACGCTCGGCCCATTCGGCGCCGTCGAGCGCGAGCGGATCATTCTCATGGAGGTCGATGCGACCGGACGCCTATGGCGAGTCGAGTTCTTCGCCGCCGATCATCTCGGCGACGCCATCGCCCGCCTGTACGAGCGCTACGCGGAGCAGCTTCCCGAGGGTCCCGCGCGCGATCGCGCCGTCACGACGGCGTCCGCGGTGGCGATCGTGCTCTCGCCGGAGCTGGAGCGCTATCCGGCGGCCTTCGCGCCGGACATCGAGTTCCACGACCAGCGTACGCTCGGTTTCGGGGCCGGACACGGTGCCGACAAGTTGGCGCGTGGGTTCGCCGCGCTCGGCGAGCTCGCCGACGTGTTTGCCGTTCCCAATCGCGACGTCTTGCGTCTCGAATGCGACGCGCTCCTGGTGCACGGGGGGCTCGTCGGCACGGACCGCACGAGCGGCGGCGCCTTCGAGCTTCCCGCCGTCAACCTCTTTCTGTTCGGCCCCGAGGGTCGCCTCGTTCGCTACGAGAGCTTCGACGTCGAGCACGAGGCCGAAGCGATCGCCCGCTTCGACGCGCTGACCGCCGCGCCGGCAGTGTCGGCGGCGCGGCCGAGCCGCCGCCTGCGCCCGAACGCCGCGAGCGCGCTTGCCGTGCGGTTCGAAGACGCCTTCGCCGCCGGCGACGACGATGCGCTCGCGGAGCTCTGGACCGACGACCTGGAAGTGATCGATCACCCGAACGCCGCCAGCTACGGCCGCGACGGCCACCTCGCTTCCATTCGCCGATTGCAGCGTGCGCGCGCTCCGAAGCTGACGTTCGAGCCGCTCGCGACGCTCGGCGACACGCACTGTCTGACCCGCCGCCGCGTCGTGGCGCAGGGCACCGCCGGCGGCCGCTTCGACGTCGGCGCATCCGAGTACGAGGTGTTCGTGCTCTTCGAGGTCGACGCACGCGGAACGGGCCGGCGGGCCGAGGTCTTCGCCGCCGGGCATCTGGATGACGCCAGTATCCGCTCGTACGAGCGCTACGCCGCGTGTCTTCCCGATGGTCGCGCCCGTGTCCGCGCCGGCGCGGCGGCGCGCTCGAGCGCGACGATGGTGGCGGCGGCCACCGCCGGAGACCCGGATCGGTTCATGGCCGCGCTCTCGCCGGTGATCGAGATCGTCGATCACCGCAGGCTGGGACTTCCCCCCGCACGGGGTACCGCCGAAGCGCTCGCGTTGTTGCGCTCGCTCTTCGACCTCGCAGACGTGACGATCCGCATCGAGGACGTTCTGGCGCTGGAGGCCGATGGGTTGCTGTGGCGCGTGACGGTCTCGGGCACCGACCGGACCTCCGACGGGATCTTCGAGATGCCCGCGCTCGTCCTTTGGATTTTCGAGGCCGACGGCCTCTTGGCTCGCTACGAGGCGTTCGACGTCGACCGCGAAGCCGAGGCGCTCGCCCGCTTCGACCAGATCGCCGCACGCGTGGCGCCCGCTACTTCTTCGGCAGGCTGATGTCGCGCCCGACGTCGCGCGCGGCCTCGCCCGCGGGGGCGGCCACTTCCACGATCGGCTCGTCGCGGTCGTCGAACTCGGTGCGGAGCGCGCGCGACATGACGGCGTGCTGCAGGTAGAGCGCGGTGATGTAGGTGAGCTCGAGGAGCCGCTCGTCGCCGAGCTTTGCCTTCAGCGCCGCGAAGAGCCCGTCGGGGACGCGACCGCGATCGAGGACGAGACAATCGGCGTAGGCGAGCACGAGGCGCTCGGTTTCGTCGAAGCACGTGGCGGCCGGCCAATGCGGGATCGCTGCGATCTTGTCCTCACCGACGCCGAGCGCGCGGAGCGACTTGCAGTGCTGGGAGAAGACGAACTGGCTCGCGGCGGTCCAGCCGGCGCGGGTCTGGGCGAGCTCGCGCAGGACCGGATCGAGCGTGCGTTTCGAGCTTTGATAGAGGCCGAAACCCTGCACCGCGTGCTCGAGCACGTCGGGCACGAGCGCGAATACCGTCCACCAATCGCCGGGCGACCCGGTCGCGGTGCCGGGCTCGGCGACCGGATCGCGGCCGCCGAACAGGAAGTCGTACATCGTGGTGACGATCGGGGCGGTGGCCTCGGCCTTCGGAACCTGACGGAGTCGCGGCATCGTTGCTCCGGTCAGCGCGCCCGCGCCGGCTCGTGCGCGACGTCCGCGTCGGTCAGCTCGCGCGTCCAGGACGCGAATTCGAGCAGGATGCCGTCGGGATCCTGGAAGTAGATCGAGCGCACGAAGACGCCGTCGGTCACTTCGTAGCTCACGCCCATCGGGCTGTCGTCGTGGTTGATGACGTCGCTGCAGGCGACGCCCGCCGCGCGCAGGCGCTCGCGGTAGTCGTCGATCTTCTCGGGCGGCACCGAGAACGCGACGTGGTTCATCGAGCCCATGGCGCTCCGCGCGTCGCCCTGATCGGGACGCACCGTCGGCGCAGCGATCCCGGGTGCGGGCTCCGGCGCGTCGGCGAACCAGAAGAACGCCAGCTGATCGCCGCCGCCGCAGTCGAAGAAGAAGTGCTGCCCGAGCCCGCCGGGGAGCTCGATGGTCTTCACGAGCGGCATGCCGAGGACCTTGGTGTAGAAGTCGACGGTGCGCGCCATGTCGCGGCAGACCAGCGCCAGGTGGTGCACGCCGCGGAGCTCGAAGGGTCGGTCGTAGTGGGTCGCCATGGTCGTGGGCCGGGACCGATAGCACAGGGCGGTGCACGGTTCACAGTGGGGCAGGGGCGTGGCGCGGTTCGAGCGCCTCATTTTGGTTGTCTCCTGGCGCCACTGGCGCCATAGTGGCGCCATGCCGAGCGTACAGATCAAGGACGTTCCCGAGGAGACTCACGCCGTTCTCAGGCGGCGCGCGGCCGAGGCACGCCAGTCGTTGCAAGAGTACCTCCGCACGAAGCTGATCGAGGAAGCGAGTCGCCCGACGGTCGACGAGGTGCTCGCCCGCGCGGGCGCACGCGCCGGCGGCACCCTCTCCTTCAAGGCTGCCACGCGAGCCGTTCGCGCCGACCGTGCTCGTCGTTGACGCCAGCGTGCTCGCCACCGCGCTGGCGGACGACGGCGCCGACGGCGACACGGCGCGCGGCTATCTCCTGACACAGGAGCTCGCGGCGCCGGAGCTGATCGATCTCGAGGTGGCCTCGGTGCTCCGCCGGCAACTGTCCATCGCGAAGCTCGATCAGCGACGAGCGCAGCTGGCCCTCGCGGACCTCTTCGATCTCCCGATGCTCCGCGCTCCGCACCGCCCCCTACTGGGGCGTTGCTGGGAGCTGCGCGCCAATCTTTCCGTCTACGATGCCGCCTACGTCGCGCTGGCGGAGGCGCTCGGCACGTCGCTCCTCACCGCGGACACCAGGTTCGCCCAAGCGCCGGGCATCAAGTGCGCGGTCGAAGTGGTGAAGACGAGATCGCGACGGCGCTAACAGCCCCGGCCCGAGCTCGAAGGATCGCCGATGACGATGCGCAGTGCCTGCGGCCACGCCAATCCCGAGCGCGCGAAGTTCTGCCTCGAGTGCGGCGCCGCCTTGGTGGCGCGATGCGACGGCTGCGGAACCGAGCTGCCGCCCGTCGCCAAGTTCTGCCTGGAGTGCGGCGCGAAGGTCGTTGCGTCGCCGGCCGCTACGACGCTGCCGGAGATCTCGACCCCGCGGCATCTCGCCGAAAGAATCCGCCAATCGAAGGCCGCGCTCGAAGGCGAGCGGAAGCAGGTCACCGTGCTCTTTGCCGACGTGAAGGGCTCGATGAATCTGGCCGAGCAGATGGACCCCGAAGCGTGGTCGCAGATCATGCAACGCTTCTTCGCGATCCTCGCCGAGGGTGTCGAGCGCTTCGAGGGCTTCGTCGACAAGTTCACCGGCGACGGCATCATGGCGCTCTTCGGTGCGCCGATCGCGCACGAGGACCACGCGCAGCGGGCGTGCTACGCGGCGCTGCACCTCCGCGATCGCCTCCGCGAGTTCGGGAACGACGTGAAGCGGCGCTCCGGCGTGGATTTCGCGGTGCGCATCGGGCTCAACTCGGGCGCGGTCGTCGTCGGCGCGATCGGGGACGATCTCCGCATGGAGTACACCGCGCAGGGGCACACCGTCGGCCTGGCGCAGCGCATGGAGTCGCTGGCGGCGGGCGGCAGCATCTACGTGAGCGCCACCACGGCCGACCTGGTCGGCGCCTTCTTCGCGCTCGACGATCTCGGAACCTTCGTGGTCAAAGGCGCGGCGGAGCCGCTCAGGGTTTTCGAGCTCCGCGGCTTGTCCGCGATCCGCACGCGCTTCGAGCTGTCGCAGGTCCGCGGGCTTTCCGACTTCGTCGGCCGTGCAAGCGAAATGACGCTCCTCGAGGCCGCGCTCGACCAAGCCCTGGCGGGTCCGGGACGGACGGTCGGGGTCGTTGCCCACCCGGGCACCGGCAAGAGCCGCCTCTGCTACGAGTTCGTCGATCGCTGTCGCGCCCGCGGATTGCCCGTCTACGTGGCGCACGGTCTCGCTCACGGCAAGCACATCCCGTTGCTGCCAGCGATCGAGCTGCTGCGCTCCTTCTTCCTGATCGCGGGGCGCGACGACGAGCGCGTCGTGCGCGAAAAGATCGCCGGCCGCGTGCTCCTGCTCGACGACTCCCTGCAAGAGGACCTCCCGATCTTCTTCGACCTGCTGGGTGCGCCCGATCCCGAGCGGCCGCTGCCGGCCATGGATCCCGACGCGCTGAAGCGCCGCCTCTACGCGGCGATCCGGAGCCTCGCGACGATCGACGGCGACCGTCACCCCGGCGTCGTCCTCATCGAGGACATGCATTGGGTCGACGAGGCCAGCGACGCGTTCTTCGAGCAGGTGATCGAGGGCAACGCGCTGTCCCACAGTCTGGTCGTCGTCAACTTCCGTCCCGAGTACCGGGCGCGCTGGATGCAGCAATCGCACTATCAGCAGCTCTCGCTGCTGCCGCTCTCCGAGGACGCGCTCCGCGCCATGCTCCACCATCTCCTCGGCGACGATCCGAGCGTGGGCGCGTTGCCGGCGGCCATCCATGCCCGCACCGCGGGCAACCCGTTCTTCATCGAGGAGGTGGTGCGCTCGCTCGTCGATACCGGACACCTGCAAGGGACGCGGGGGGCGTACCGACTGATGTCGCCGCTCGCGAGCCTCCCGATACCGGAGAGCGTGCACGCGGTGCTCGCCGCCCGTATCGATCGTCTGCCGGCCCGCGACAAGCGGGTGCTGCAGGCCGCGACCGCGATCGGCCGGACCTTTCGCGAGCGCCTGCTGACGCGGACGCTCGACGTCCCGGCCCCGGAGGTCAACGACGCCCTCCGCAATCTCCAGGACGGGGAGTTCCTCTACGAGACGGCGCTCTACCCGGAGCGCGAGCTCACCTTCAAGCATCCGCTGACCCAGGAGGTCGCCGATCGGTCGCAGCTTTCGGCGCAACGCGCGAGCGCCCACGCGCGGGTGGCCCGCGCCATCGAAGAGCTGGACGCGGACCACCTCGACGAGCGCGCCGCGCTGCTCGCGCACCACTGGGAAGCGGCGGGCGAGCCGCGCCCGGCGGCGCGCTGGCATGCGCGCGCCGGCGCACGGATCGGCGTAACGGACTACGGCCAGTCGTACGTCCACTGGAGCCGCGTCGATGCGCTGCTGCGCGACGTCGATGGCGACGAGGAAAGCGTCGCGCTGCAAGGGCGTGCGTACGGGGAGCTGATGCGCCTCGGCTTCCGGACTCCCATGACGGAGGAATTGGCGCGCGACGTGTTCGCGCGCGGGCGCGCGTTCTACGAGACCCGCGGCGACGCCCGATCGCTCGCAGCCTTGGTGACGGCCTATGCTGCGCAAGCGCAGGTGCGTGGTCGACTGCGGGAGTATCTCGCGCTCGTCCGCGAAGCTGCCGCGATCGCGCAGCGGGCAAGTGATCCCGTCGCATACGCCGGCGTGGGACTCGATTTGCATTGGGCACTCACCCACGCCGGTCGCTTGGTGGAGGCCCTGGCCGCGGCCGATGAGGTGATTGCGTTGGCGGGCGACGACGTCGCGTTTGGTGCCGAGGTCGCGGGCTACAGCCCTCTGCTGGCAGCCATCGGCCTCAGCGGCCACGCGTTGTTCTTCATGGGTCGCCTGTCCGAGGCGAGCGACCGAGGCGAGCGCGCCTTGGCCTTGACCAACGCCGACACGCCGCCCGAGATGTGGGCGTGGATCCTCTATTGCCGACCGGAGCTCGAGATTGCCCGTGGCGACGTCGAAGCGGCGGCACGGACGGCGCAGCGGTTGCTCGAGCTGGCGCAGCGGTCGGGTAGCCAATACGACGCGGTTGCCAACCGGCTGGTCGCGAGTCTGGCCGAGCTCGGTCGGGAGCGCTGGCAGGAGGCCTGGGACCTGATCGAGCCAGCGCTCGCGCTCGCGCAGGGTAAGCAGATTGCCCTCGACGTCGTGGCCCTCCTGGGTTGGGCTCCACCGTTGGCGTGCGCCGGGCTCGGCAACCTCGAACGGGCACAGGCACTTGCCGAGGCGGCCGTGGCGCAGTGCAGAGCCGAGGACGCACTGGTCTCCCTCTGCCGCGCGTATCTCTCGCGGGCGGTGATCGCGCGCCTGCGCGGCGACCGCTCTGCCGCGCTCGCCGATCTCGAACAGGCGGAGCGACTCATCGAAGAAACCGGGGCGCGTCTGTTCCTGCCGCAGGTCTACGAGGAGCGCGGCCGTCTCGGTCCCGCGGGCGAGGAACGCGAGCGCTGGCTCGCGGCGGCGCGGGTGCTCTACGACGAGATGGGCGCCCCGGGGCTCGCCGGTCGCTTCGAGTAGCGGCCGCGCGCTTTCCTGCGTTGCGCGAATCGAGTGATGCAATAGAGGGGGAAACGATGAAGCGGATGAAGCGCGTTGCAATGACGGGCACTGCCCTGAGCCTTTCGATGATGCTCAGCGCCTCTTCGGTCGGTGCCGAGGGGTTCAACGACAAACCGCTCACGGAGAAGTGGTGGCCGAGCGAGTTCGGTGCGGACGACAAGGCGGGGGCCATCAACCGCATCACGCCCGCGATCGTGCTCAAGGCGATCAAGCTCGTGAAGCAGGGCAAGACGGCGACGCTCGGCAAGTACTACGACCGCGACATCCCGACCTTCGGCGCCCGCATCTGGAACATGGTCATTCCGGGTACGCCGACCGGCGGCCCCATGGGTACGAACGGGCTCGTCTACCACGACGAGTACGTCTCGGCGGAGATCGGTCAGATCGGGACGCAGTTCGACGGACCGGGTCACATCGGCGTCCGCACCTCGAAGGGCGACCTGTTCTACAACGGCCGGGAGCGTGAGGCGGCCTACGCACGCGGCGGCGGCGGCCGTCCGGTCGGCATGGGCGATCTCGGCGTCGAGCACGTGGCCGAGAAGGCCTTCGTCTGCCGCGGCGTGCTGCTCGACGCGCCGAAGTACCGCGGCATGAACCCGCTGCCGATCCCGACCGCGGCCGGCAGTCCGGGCATCGTCACGGCCGCCGACGTGCAGGCCATGGTGAAGGCGCAGGGACTCGCCGAGATCGGCGCCGGCGACTGCGTGTTCCTCTACACGGGCCACGGCGATCTCTGGAAGAACAGCGCGTGGAAGACGATGAGCGCCGAGCAGCGTCGGGCCGCCGCCGCCAAGTTCACCGCCGGCGAGCCGGGATTCGGCCGCAGTGCCTGCGAGTACCTGGCCGAGCGCAAGATCGCGTTCATGGGCGGCGACACCTCGGCGAACGACGCGCAACCGGTCGGCGAGATCGCGGGGGAGGTGGTGCCGTGTCACCAGATCGCCCAGACCCGTCACGGCATCTGGAACATCGAGAACCTCGACTTCGAGCCATTGCTGACAGAAGGCGTCTACGAATTCTTGCTCGTCTGGTCGCCGCTCAAGATCGTCGGCGCCACCGGGTCGCCGGGAAACCCGATCGCGCTCTGGTAGCCGCGCTCGCTGCTCGGGATCGTCCCTACGCGCGGCGCCCACCTGCACGAAAACGGAGCAACGCGATCGTGTGGCCGTGTGGCCGCGTGCGGGATGCGTGCGTGCGAGGCCAGATGCGCGCGCACAATGCAAAAAGGTTCATCGGCGATGTAACAATGGCGACACGCAGGCATGCGCCGTTCGACCGTTGCAGAGACGTCAGTGCGTTCGAAGATGCACGACCGACGTTGATGATGCGGGCCCGCACCGTATGGCTCGGGGAGCGAACCCGCTGGCATCGGCGTTGCTTTGGAGGCGATGCACTGGCGCACGTGGGGGATCGCGCTCGCAGTCGCGAGCATCGTCGTGGCTGGCATGCCATCACGATCGGCGCGTGCCGACCCAAGTTTCGCGAATGAAGCGCTCGCGAGCTTCTCGAATCAACCGCTCGCGCGCTGTCAGAACGCAATCGTCAACGCGTCGTCGAAGATGGGTCGGCATCGTGTGCTCCATGCGCAGCGCTGTGCGGCCCTGACGTTCCGATGCCGGCAATTCCGGCCCGGCGACGAGAGCTGTCTCGCGCGCGCCGAGAGGGAATGCGCGCTCGTCACATCCGCGGAGCCCGCGAACGAGGAGCGCATGGCCGCGGTCGTCGAAAACGCGTGCGCCGACGTCGCCGCCGAGCTGATGCCGGCGAGCGGTCTCGCGTTCGTCACCACCGCCGACGTGTGCGCCGAACGTCACGGCACGGTGCTTCGGGGCGCGGGCGACATCGGGACGTGCGTCGCGCGTCGCGATGCCTGCGCAGACGCGCGCGTCACCGGGCTGCTCATTCCGCGGGCAGGCGAGCTCCTTCGTGTGCTCGACGTCACCCCGAGCCCGATCCCGTGTCTCGACGATCACGGCGGCACCGGCGCCCACGTCGCCGAGCCGCGTCGTCTCGGGCGGCCGCTCGATCGCTGCCTCGCGACGGCCCTTCGCGACGGCAGCCGCGCCTTCGAGGCCCGCACGAAATCCCTCGCGATCTGTGCCGCGACCGCCGTCGGTTGCATCGGTCTGAGCGGCGATGCCGAAGCGGCGTGCCTCACGCAGGCGGGCAATGTCTGCCAGGCGCGACTCGCGCGGACGGCATTCGCGCCGTCGGCGATCGGCCGGCTCTGCCGCGAGCCCGCCGTGTCGTTCGCGAGCCTCGCCGGCAGAGAGGGCGGCAATCTCGCCGCCCTCGCCGATGCGTGTGCGCAGGTCGGCGTGCGGCCGCTGTCGGGCGTCGATGCGTGGCTGGCGTGTGTCGAGCGTCGCCTCAGCTGTGAGGCGGCCGACGAGGTTGCGAGCCGTGTTCCACGCGCCGCCGAGCTGTTCACGCGGGTCGGCATGACGCTCCGACCGCCGTACTGTCCCGCGGATCCCGTCCCCGCGACGCCGACCCCGACGGAAACCGCCGTGCCGACGCCCACCGTTTTGTCGACGCCCGTCGCGACCGCGACCACCGTCGTCGCGGCGACGGCGACGAGCCTGCCGGGCAGCACGGCGACCCGCACCGGCACGCCCGTCCCGACCTCGACGGTCACCCCGACCCGAACGGCGACGCCGCTCCGAACGTCCACCGTCACGCCGACGCGCACGCCGACGCCGACCCGCACCGCCACGGCGACGCCGACGCGCACGGCGACCGCGATCCGCACCGG